>CAYLTU010000144.1:0-14278 GCA_964386465.1 uncultured Rhodospirillaceae bacterium | reverse complement strand
GCATCATCACTGGCTTTCGCTTCCACGGGCGGTGGTGGCGCGGGCGGCGGCGGTGCTGCCGGCTTCGGCGCCGCTTGCCGCGGCGCGGCGGCGCGCGCGGGCTCTTCGCTCAAGGATGTGGCTTCGGCAAACCAGCGGTGTGCGCATTTTGCGCATTTCACATTCCGGCCCGTGTCACCGAGCAGGTCCGCATTCAACCTAAATTGCGTCGAGCAGTTCGGACAGCTGATTATCATACGGGCGAGGCGCCTATGCAGGTTGTCTCGTTATAAGGAGCGGACGCAAACATGACAAGCCAGTGTCAATATCAAAAATATCAATCATTAATGGCGCGCGCGAAGCCCCACAAAATCCGCTGCAACCCTTTACGGCGCAAAGAATTTCATGGCATTGTCGGCGCCGCTTGCAACGAAATGCAATCATCCCCGGCGAAACATATGGTCGACGATACTCGTGACGAATTCGGCTAACAGCGTGGTCCGATTCGAGAATGTGGGCATGCGCTATGGGGCCGGGCCGGAAGTTGTGCGTGACGTCACCTTTGCGCTTCCCCCTGCATCTTTCCACTTTCTGACCGGCCCCAGCGGAGCTGGTAAGTCCTCCTTGCTGCGGCTGATGTATCTCGCGAACCGGCCGAGCCGCGGCGTAGTCTCTTTGTTTGGAGAGGATGTTTCCAAAATTCCACGTCGAATGCTGCCGGAACTGCGCCGTAGTATCGGAGTCGTGTTTCAGGATTTCCGTCTTCTCGATCATCAATCGGTGTTCGACAATGTCGCCTTGCCATTGCGGGTCGCAGGCGGCAAGGAAAGCCAAATTCGCAAGCACGTCTCGGAATTGCTGCAATGGGTTGGCCTGGAGGATGCTTTGGACAGCCTGCCCTCCACCCTGTCCGGCGGCGAACAGCAGCGCGTCGCCATCGCGCGGGCTGTAATCGGACGTCCGCGACTGCTCCTGGCCGACGAACCGACCGGCAATGTCGACGACGCGATCGCCGTCCGGCTGCTTTATTTGTTCGAAGAATTGAATCGGATGGGCACCTCCATCGTTATCGCAACGCACAACGAGGCGCTGGTTTCGCGCTTCAAGCACCGCCAGTTGCATCTGGAACGCGGCGAAATCGAACTCCGTCAACCCGGCATGGACGGCTCAGATGATCCTGCAGCATAGCGACCTGCCACTGACCAACGATCCAGCGGTTCGCATTTTACCCTGGGTCGTCGGGTTGATGGTCTATCTCGCCACGCTCACCTTGGCTGTAGCCCTTCTAGTGTCCACGCTCGCCGCAGACTGGAGCGCCGGCCTTACCGGAACCGTCACCATTCACATCGTCGCCGCCAGCGATGAAACCGAAGCGGAGATGGATCGGCGCGTCGAAGCCGCGATCCGGGAAGCCCTGAAAACACCGGGGGTCGAGGAAGCAAGCGCGATCCCGCTGTCGCAGGTCGCCAAACTTCTGGCCCCGTGGCTGGGCGACGAAGCGCCGATTGCCGATCTACCACTACCGCGGATCGTCGACGTGAAACTCTCCGAAGACGCCGACCTTGATATTGACGGGCTGCGCGCGCGCCTCGAGAACGCGGTTCCCGGAGCCGCGTTGGACGACCATCAGCTTTGGCGGGATCGCCTGGTTCGATTCCTGCTAGCGATTCAGATCGTCGCCGGCGTGATGGTCGCCCTGATTGGCACGACCACCGTCACGGTGGTTGTTTTCGCCACGCGGGCAGGCCTCGCCGTTCACAACGAAGTCATCGAAGTACTGCATATGATCGGCGCGCATGACGAGTACGTCGCCGGCCAGTTCCAGTCGAACGCACTCATGCTCGGTCTGAAGGGCGGTGTTTCGGGATCGATCGCCGGAATCGCGACACTCCTGGCCATCAAATCCACGGCCGGACAGCTGGACGTCGAGCTCCTCCCTACGCTTCTGTTTCAGTATTGGCATTGGCCGGTTCTCGCCAGCTTGCCGTTCGCTGCCGCGTATATCGTAAGATTCAGCGCTCGTTACACGGTTCTACAGGCACTCCGGCGCATGCCGTAGTCCGAATTGGCTAGGAGCCTGTCCGAGCAATGCTTATAGACTGCACCGCGTTGTCAAGGGTTTGGGCTAGGAGGGTGTTGCGTGGCGATGCCGGGGGCATCGCGAGCGGCGCCGGACGACGTCCCAAACCCTTGAGAACGCGGCCCTTCGGGTCGACCGGAGAGGCGCGCGTGCCGCGTTGTGGCTGCTTGACGATGCCGCCGGCATCGCCGGCGCAACCACGCCTAACACGCGCGCCTCTCCAGTCGATGCAGTTCATAAGCATTGCTCGGACAGGCTCCTAGGTCGATATCTAAGATGGCTCTTGGCGGCGCATACCGGAAACGGCGACAAAGACGGCGGCGGCTGGCGGTTCTCGGGATGCTGATGCTGGTGGTCGCCACCTGGAGTATTGGCTTCGTTCTCTTCATCCAATCCGTCTCAGAGCTTCCGGCGCCGGCGGACAGCAAAACCGAAGCGATCGTCGTATTGACCGGTGGCAGCCTGCGGCTGCAGGCAGGTCTGGATTTGCTTTCCAGAGGTTTGGCCGAAAAGCTCTTCGTATCGGGCGTCCATCGGGGCGTCGACGTTACCGAGCTATTGCGAATATCGCGGCAAACGCCAAAGGCGCTGGATTGCTGTATCGTACTTGGCTACGCCGCGGATAACACACGAGGTAACGCGCGGGAGACCGCAGTATGGATGCGTAGGGAAGGGTATCGGTCGATGCGGCTGGTCACGGCAAACTACCATATGCCAAGAAGCCTGTTCGAATTGCGAAGGATATTGCCGCGCGCGAAAATCATACCCAACGCCGTCTCGCCGTCGCATGTCAAACTCGACACCTGGTGGATCTCGCCCGGCACGGCGTTTCTGCTGGCGAGGGAATACACCAAACTGCTCCTGGCCCGAGCCCGTTCGATCTGGCAATCCCTCCAGGATATCGTGGCTGTCGATTTATGATCCGATCGATCCTGTTCGCCCTCGCCTTCTACGGCGTGACAATTGCCCTGGCCGTCCTTTACCTGCCGTTGATCGTTCTTCCTCGACGCCTATTCCTTGGCTTTTGCCTGGCGTGGGTCCGGATCATGATCGCGATGATCCGGACAATCCTCGGTATCCGCTTCGAGCTGCGCGGGCTGGAAAACCGGCCCGACGGACCCGCGATTTATGCGTCCAAGCACCAATCGGCCTGGGACGTGCTGATTTACAATCTCCTGATTCACGACTGCGCTTACGTGCTGAAGAAGGAGCTGTACCGCATCCCGCTCTGGGGATGGTATGTGTGGCGAATCGGGTCGGTCGGTATCGACCGGTCCGGTGGCGCCCGGGCCTTAAAGGGCATGGTCGGACAAGCTGCCGAACTGCTCCGGCAAGGCCGCTCGATCGTCGTTTTCCCTCAGGGGACACGAACGCCGGTCGGTGAAAGCCGCCCCTACCTGCCGGGTGCGGCGGCGCTCTATATGGGGACCGACGCACCGGTCGTCCCCGTCGCCCTGAACTCCGGGGTGTTCTGGCCACGCCGGGAATTTCGCAAGAACCCAGGACTGATCACGGTCGAATTCCTGCCGCCGATTGAGCCGGGATTGAACCGGCGGGAATTTCTCGGCCGTCTTGAGGAAATGATCGAAAGCGCGACGCACCGCCTTGAGAGGGAAGCGCTCGAAAGGACATCAAGCAGCGCCTGAGCGCCTGTGGAAAAACATGTGGAAATATCCCGCTTGTCCAGCCACATGATCAAATACTCATTTTAAACAATCCGTTAACCAGCTTGCTGCGTTAATCGATCTACACGGTGAGCGAATTCAGAAACACAAGCCACCGGAAATTGCAAAAAAGATCAAATATTGTGTAACTTACTGTACCTGTTGCATTATCACGCAAATCACTACAAAAGTAGTTGTGACCCGCGTTCGGTGGAGCGAACAGGATGAACACAGGCAGCGCCATAGCCCAACGTATCTGGGACATGAAATATCGGCTGAAAACGCCGAATGGCGATCCTGTGGACAAAACAATCGAAGATACGATGCGCCGGGTTGCGGTGGCATTGGCGAAACCGGAAAACAAACGACAAGAATGGGCCGACCGGTTTTACAAGGTAATGGCCGACTTTCACTTTCTGCCTGCCGGACGAATATTAGCGGGCGCCGGTTCGAACCGGAAAGTTACTCTGTTCAATTGCTTCGTCATGGGAAATATCCCGGACGACATGGCCGGCATCTTCGACAGCCTGAAAGAGGCCGCGATCACGATGCAGCATGGCGGCGGCATCGGTTACGATTTCTCGACTCTTCGTCCACAAGGCGCACCGGTACGCGGCGTCGGCGCCGACGCGTCGGGCCCGCTAAGCTTCATGGATGTCTGGGACGCCATGTGCCGCACGATCATGAGCGCGGGCTACAGACGCGGCGCCATGATGGCGACGATGCGGTGCGACCATCCGGACATCGAACTGTTCATCGATGCGAAGCGCGATCCGGCCCGGCTGCGCATGTTCAACCTGTCGGTTCTCGTCACCGATGCGTTCGTTCAGGCCATCAACGAGGACGGTGACTGGCCGCTTCGTTTCGACGGCAAGACCTACAAGACGGTCCGCGCCCGTGGCCTGTGGCAGAAGATCATGCGCGCGACCTACGACTATGCCGAGCCCGGGGTCGTCTTCATCGACCGTATCAACGCCCGCAATAATTTGCATTATTGCGAAGCGATCACGGCGACAAACCCTTGCGGCGAGCAACCGCTACCGCCCTACGGCGCATGCGATCTCGGCTCGATCAATCTGGCGCGCTTCGTCGAGCGGCCCTTCCAAGACGATGCGCGGCTCGACATGGACGCCTTGGAGCGGGTCATTCCCGTCGCGGTGCGCATGCTCGACAACGTCATCGACGTGACCAGTTTTCCTTTGCAGGAACAGCACGGCGAGGCGCAGGGCAAGCGTCGAATCGGGCTCGGCGTCACCGGTCTGGCCGATGCGCTAATCATGTGCCGGACCCGCTACGGCAGCAGCGAGGCCGTCCGCTTGACGGAACAATGGCTTTCGGCGATCCGCCGGTCCGCCTATGGCGCATCGATTTCCCTCGCCGAAGAAAAAGGGCCTTTCCCGCTGTTCGATGCGGAACCGTTTCTCGAGGGTGATACCATCCGCTCGCTCGACAAGCAGTTACGCGGTTCGATTGCCGCGCACGGCATCCGCAATGCCCTCGTTACCTCGATCGCGCCAACGGGGACGATCTCGCTGTTGGCCGGAAACGTATCGTCGGGCATCGAGCCGGTGTTCAGCCATGAATATACGCGGCAGATCCGGAAGCCGGACGGGTCGCAACATGATGAAATCGTGACCGATTATGCTTGTGGCGTGTTCCGGCAGCACTATGGCGACGATGCGGCATTGCCCGATTACTTCGTCGACGCGCAACAGCTGCAGCCGGGCGACCATATCGTCATGCAGGCGGCCGCACAGAAATATATCGACAGCTCGATCTCGAAGACGGTCAACGTGCCGGCCGAGACGCCTTTCGACAGTTTCGCGGCGCTTTATCTGCAAGCCTACGAGACCGGGTGCAAGGGCTGCACGACCTATCGGCCGAACGACGTCACGGGCTCCGTGCTGAGCGTCGCCGAACCGGAGCCGGAGGAAACGGCGGCGCCGGACTCCGATGTCGTCTACATGACGCAACCGCTCGACCGGCCGGACTCGCTGATCGGCAAGACCTACAAGCTGCGCTGGCCGGAAAGCGACCACGCGATCTACATCACCGTGAACGATATCGAACGCGACGGCAGACGGCGGCCCTTCGAGGTCTTCATCAACTCAAAGAACATGGAGCACTACGCCTGGACGGTCGCCCTGACGCGGATGATCAGCGCCGTGTTCCGCCGCGGCGGCGACGTTTCTTTCGTCGTCGAGGAACTCAAGGCCGTCTTCGATCCGCGCGGCGGGCAATGGGTCGGCGGCAAGTACGTGCCCTCGCTGCTGGCCGCGATCGGCGGCGTCATCGAGCGCCATATGATCGATATCGGCTTCCTGACCGAGAAGACGCCGGCCGCCGGCGGAGACGCTACGGCTTCCCTCTCCGGCGCCCGGCAATGCCCGAAATGCGGCGGCCTGTCGCTGGTGCACCAGGAAGGCTGCGACCTCTGCACCGCCTGCGAGTATTCGCGCTGCGGATAGGGGGTAAGGTCGTTCCGTCAACCGTTACGACCAAAGGCCCGACAGCCCGTCATAGACGATGAGTTTCAGCGCCAGAGCGACCAGCACGATGCGAAAAGCGACGAGGAAATAGCGCTCGTCCAGATTGCTCAGGACGGCGCGGCCGACCCTTGTGCCGACGACGGCGGCGGGAATCATGCACAGCATCGTCGGGCCATATTCAGCGAAGCTGAAGCCGATCAAGGTGAAGCCGGCGATCTTCAACAGGTTGCCGATGAACCCGAAGAAGCCGAGCGTGCCAACGACTTCCTCCTTCGAGAGGTCCTCGCGGATCATGAGGACGCCGAGGACCGGCGCGATCACGCCCACGATCATGTTCAGGATGCCGGTCACGAACCCGACGGGCACGAACGCCCACAGCGGCAGGTCCTTATTCCTGAGCTTTCCCAGCTGACGGGTCACCAGGGAAATCAGCACGAAACAGCCGATCAAGATCTGGACCGCTTCCGTCGGCAATCCCTGAAACAGCTCCAGCCCGATCCACACGCCGAACGGCATCAGCGCCGCAAAGCGGAAGATGATCGGCCAGGCCATGTGCTTCCAGAACAGCCACACCCGCGTGGTGTTGGAGGCGAGCTGCACCGCGCCATGCACGGGAATTGCCGCGGCCGGCGTCATGAGTTGCAGCATGAGGGCGATCAGCGCCGTACCGCCGCCCGCGCCGACGACGGCGGTCAAGGCCGACGTGCAGAATGCCGCGGCGGACAGGAGGGCGATATCGAGGGGTGGCACGTGAAAAGTCCGTTGTTGGATCCTAGTTACAGCCTAAGATTTCAGGCTCGATTCTTTATGCGGAACGAAATGTACCTGATTACTATCTCTTTGTTAAATATACAAAATACCTAACTATCATATGTATTTCATATAGGACTCACATCGACGGCGGGTCGGCCTGCATCACTTCGAGCGCCAGGCTATTGTCGACGCACGTCCCGTAGGCCGCGCCCGTCTTGAAGAGTCCACCGGACAGGCCGCTGGCTTTCAGTCGGTCGAACCCATCCCGCGGCAGAATCGGATTCACGCCCCAGAGGCCGAGCCCTTTGTAGCGCGTGATGCAAGCGGTCAGCATCTCCTGCGGCATGTCCGGAAAGAATTCCGCGATGGCGGCGGCGATGGCCGTATTCTCCGAACCGTGCAGCCACTTCTGGGTGCGGTACAGGGCCCGCGTCATCTGCAGCATCTGGTCGCGTTTGGTTTGCAGCGTGCCTCGCAGCGTGCTCAACGTGGTGTAGCTGGTCGCCCCCCTGGTCGCGGCAGCGTACCAGATATGGCCCGCGCCGTCGGCAACAAGCTGTTCGGGAAAGGGCTGGAAAACCTGGATGACGTCCAGATCGCCCGCGCGCAAGGCGGCGTCGTTTTGCGCCATCGTGTTGCCCTCGACCCGATCGACCTGGGACGGGTCGAGCCCGGCGCGGCGCAGATCTTCCTGCAGGCACAGCCACGGCGTGTTCACCTCGGATACCGATCCGAACCGGACATTCATCATGTCCGACATCTGGAAATCAGGCCGAGGCTCGCGCCCGACGATGAAAAACGGATCGCGGGTCACGACCTCGCAGAAACTGACGACGCCGCAGTCGGGCTGTTGGTCGTAGGTATATTGAATCCGCATCGGGCCGCCCCAGGTCACGTCCGTATCGCCGGCGATCAGGCCGCTTACCGTGACCTCGGCCCCCGACGTCACCATTTCAACCTCGACGCCTTCCGCGATATAGGCGTCGAGCGCATGGGCGACGTAAAACGGGGTATAGAAAACGGCGCGAAAGGGTTCGAATAATCTAAGGGGCATGGGTGTCGGGTCCTATGGTTCTAAGGGCGTCGATGAGAGTAATCGGGATCCGCCAACGCGTTCACCAGACGAAGCAAACGGTGAAGGTTTTTGTCGCCGATACCCAGCTCGTCCAGATGCTCGACCGTGTTCTCGAGATAGGCGCGGTTCGACCCCGAAATACCGACGCCGCGGCGGATCATCCGGACGATCTCCACCTCCGGCAAACGCCCAGCGTAATCCTCGTGGGCCTGGTTGGCCACGAAAGTCCGGCAGCGGACATCGCCGCGATCCGTCCGAGTGCGGAAGAGGCGCAGATTGTAGACGGTCGAAATCGCCTCGCGGTCCCAGGTCAGCATTTCCCGGTCCCACAGATAGTCCAGGATTTCGTGCGCCTGATCGGATGGAAGCCGAAATACGAGCCCGCGGCAAGAACCGCCACGGTCGAGACCGAGCACGGCCCCAAGCTGTTCGGCGGTGCCGCGATAGTAATTGGAATAGATGCAGAAGGCGCGATGGTAACCGTGCAGCAGCGCCGGACGTTTCTCGACATGGTCGAATCCCGGGTTCCACATCAGCGAACCATAGGCGAATACCCAAACGTCCGATTTGTCGTCGACCGCGTGCAGCAACGCGCGTTGCGCCGCCACATCACTTGAATCCCACCGCTCCTGCCGCCGCCGCCCGTCCATCGCTCCGCCTATTCCCCTCGTCTTACCGTGCGCCTATAACGATGCGTAGGACGACACACGAAACGGTGACCTAACAAATTTTGCCCGGCGCCGGAACAGGAAAAACTTCCACCGCCCCGCGGATCACTAGGGATACGGAGTGGCGCCGCCATGATCTCCCGCAAAACGGCAATCGCGGTCACCCTGTTCGCGATCCTGGCCGCCTACACCGGCTACTGGTTCTACGCGCGGAGCATTGCCGTTCAGGCAATCGACAACTGGGCGGAACAGCGCCGCGCGGAAGGTTACACGGTCGGCTTTGCGGCACCGGAAATCGACGGTTTCCCGCTCCTGGTCCGCGCGGTGCTGGACAAGCCGCATCTGAAACGCGACGCGTTCGAGTGGCGCGGCGAGCGTATGAAAATCGAATTGCAGCCCTGGAACTTCCGGAAAATTCGCGTCGATCTCGAAGGCAAACAGTGGCTGACCCTACAAGAGGGCGCGGAACGAATGACGCTTGCGCCATCGGAAGCGGCAATCGTCGCGAGGCTTTCGGAGACGGGCAGGCTGGACAATGCAGCCCTGCTCATGCGCGACCTTCAAGTGACAAACCCCGCTAGCGTTTCGCTATTGCAGGCGGCGGAAATCTGGCTCGAAGCCAAGGCGCCGCAGACACCACCCGCATCGCACGCCGACGAGAGCCTGGCACTGGCCCTGTCGGCAGCCGACATCGTGCTGCCGAAAAATATAGATGGGCCGTTGGGACGCAACCTGGCGAAACTGCGTGCCGACCTGCAGATTAGGGGTGCGGTGCCCGGCGGCGCATTCGCGGAGGCCGTAGAGACCTGGCGGCGAAGTGGCGGGACGGTCGACGTCGACTGGTTTCAGGTCAATTGGGGCGAACTCGACCTGCGCGCCAAGGGGACGGTCGCCCTCGACGATCAGTCGCGGCCGCTGGGTGCGTTTTCGACGGATATCCGCGGCCACAATCATGCCGTCGACGCGCTCGTCGCGCTCGGTGTCCTGGAGTTGGGCACCGCGACGATGACAAAAATTGGGCTGGCCTTGCTGGCGAAATCGCCACCTGAAGGCGGCCCGCCCGTGCTCACGCTACCGGTGACGGCGCAGGACGGACATCTTTACGCCGGCCCGCTCAAGGTATTGGATCTGGATCCTATTCGCCTTCCGACTCTCCAGAAGTAAGTCCGCCTTCCGACTCTCCAGAAGTAAGTCCGCCTTCCGGCTTTCCAGAAGTAAGTCCGCCTTCCGGCTCATCAGTATCAAGTCCGCCTTCCGGCTCTACCGCGCTGAAGATACCCGCCTGCTTCATATCTATGATGCCGCGGCGGATCGTCCGGGTACGCTCGAACCAGTCTTCCAGGACGTCGCCCTTGCCCCGGCGGATGGCGCGCTGCAACGCGCTCAGATCCTCGCTGAACAGCCCGAGCACTTCGAGCACGGCTTCCTTGTTGTTGAGGAACACGTCGCGCCACATCACCGGGTCGGAGGCTGCGATCCGCGTGAAATCGCGGAAACCGCCGGCGGAATACTTGATCACTTCGCTGGTGCGGACCAGATCGCCGTTCTGCACCGACTCCCGCCGCAGATGCTCTTCCAGATCGTTCGCCGTTCCGACGATGGTATAGGCGATGAGATGCGGCAGGTGCGAAGTGATGGCGAGAACCCGGTCGTGATGCTCCGCGTCCATGACCTCGACGATACTGCCGACTTTTCTCCACATTTCGACCACCGCGGCGACGGCATCCTCGTCGGCTTCGGGCGGCGGCGTGATGATGCAATAGCGACCTTCATAGAGTTCGGGAAATCCCGATTCAGGCCCTGAATTCTCGGTTCCGGCGACAGGGTGACCCGGCACCAAATGTACGCCTTCCGGCAGATGCGGCCCGACATCGCGGATCACCGCCTTCTTGACCGATCCGACATCGGTGACGATGGCGCCTTTCTTCAGCCCCGGCGCCATGGCCTCGGCAATCGCCGCATAAGCGCCCACCGGCGCGCAGATCACAACCAGATCCGCATCGGCTACCGCTTCTACGGGCGTCTCGTGGACCGAGTCGATGAAGCCGATTTCCAGCGCCTTGTCCCGGGTCGCTGCGCTGCGCGCGGTGCCGGCGATATGCCCCACCAGCCCATCGCGTTTCAGCGCATGGCCTAGCGAGGAGCCGATCAGGCCCAATCCGATCAGGGCGATCCGATCGAAAAGCACCTTCCCGCTCATGCGCCTTCCAGATGGCGCCGCAATGCGTCGACCACGATCCGGTTCTCGTCTTCCAGACCAACCGTGATACGGATGCATTCCGGCAAACCGTAACCCGCGACCTGACGCGCGATGCAGCCTGCCGCCATCAACGCCGCGTAGCCGTCGTCGGCGGCCTGCGCGCTTTCGAAACGGACCAGGATGAAATTGCCAACGGACGGATGAACGGTCAGGCCTAGGTCGGTCAATGCCTTGGTGAGCCAAGGCAGCCAGATATCGTTGTGCGCGCGGCCCTCGTCGGCATGGCCGACGTCCGACAGCGCGGCGATCCCGGCCGCCTGTGCGGCGGCGGTGACATTGAACGGTCCCCGGATTCGATTCAGCACGTCCGCCACCGCCGGCGGGCAATAGGCCCATCCCAGGCGCAGCGCGGCCAAACCGAAAATTTTCGAGAAGGTCCGGGTCATCACCACATTGTCGAACTCTTCGACCAGATCGATCCCTGCCGCATAGTCGTTCCGCGTCACGTACTCGGCATAGGCGGAATCGACGACCAGCAGCACGTCGTCCGGCAGTCCGTCGTGCAGGCGCCGCATCTCGTCGGCGGAAATATAGCTGCCGGTCGGATTGTTCGGGTTAGCCACGAAGCAGACCCGCGTCCTGTCGCTTACCTGGGCCAGCATTGCGTCAACATCGACCGTGTAATTGGCTTCCGACGCGGCCACGGGCGTCGCACCGGCGGCGCGCGCCGAGATCTGATACATCAGGAAACCGTGGCGGCTGAACAGGACTTCGTCGCCCTGCCCCGCATAGGCGCGCGTTATAAGTGCAATCAGTTCGTCCGAACCGTTGCCGCAGACGATGCGGTCCGCGTCGCAGCCGAAGCGTTCGGCAATCGCCTGCCGTAAATCGGTCGACCCGCCCTCCGGATATCGATGCAAGGAGTCGGCCAAATCACGGTAGGCGCGGACGGCGGACGGGCTGGGCCCAAGCGGCGTTTCGTTCGCGGACAGCACGACCACCCGATCAACGCCGGGCACTTCGTGTCCGCCGCCGACATAGGCCTGGATATCCATGATCCCGGACTGCGGTTTGGGCGAACTCATGACGGCACCTCGCTGCCTATTCCAATGGGAAGGCCATAGGCGCCGATTACGAACACGGCGCGAACGTCGTCGCACGCCGACAACGCCTTCACCACCGGATCCTCTGAGGTGAAAAATCCGTCTACCTCAATCAAATGCGCCGTTACATCCTGCCGGTCCGTGACGATCAACCGCGTTTCCAGTCCCGCGTCGGAAACCAGGGACCGGAGTCCGTCGCGGCTCAATTCGGAATCGGTCTCGATGACCAACAAGGTTCGGTCTTCGCCCGTCTGATCGGGTTTGACTTTCGCCAGTGCGTAGGCGGAAACGCCGCTATTGCGCGCATTACTTCCCTCAATGAACGGCAACCGGGCCACGATCCGCGGTGCGACCGCACCGCACAGCGTTCGCCACCAGGCGTCCCCTTCGCCTTCCGCCGGCACCGGCGCGACACCGATCGCCGCCTCTCCGCTCGACACGCGCGCAACCACTTCACGCGGGGTCGCCAGCGTCGACATCTTATCATGCGAGCCATAATGATCGCGTGCGAGATCCCAGCAACCCTGGTCGCCGTCAACCGCGTAGGCGACAACGTCGAATGGACCCTGTATCGCCGCGTACACCGAAATCAACTCGCGCCATATGCGGACTAGCGCGTGGCGCGGGAACGCACCTTCGTGGCGCGACAGCAGCCTGCGCAAGACCTTGACCTCGCGGCCCGGGATGAAGTTCGGCGTGTTGGTCGTGCCTTTCGCGGCGGCGACCTGCTCCACGACGCGCGTCCGCCGCATGATCAGGTCATGCAGCGCCGAGTCGATCTCGTCGATCTCCCGGCGCACCTCTTCCAGCGGCTTAATCGCGTCACTCATATCACTAACGGAATTAGGTCTTTTCCAAGCCGGGTACTACTAGTGCGGCAAACCCGAAAAATCAAAGAAAACCTGACACTAACGAAATCGGAGCGCCGCTGGCGCGGCATTGGGTTTTAGCCCGACTCGCCATCCATTTGATCTTCGCCAGCCGAACGTCGCCCCGTCGCCGCGCCGGGCGTTGGCCCTTGTTTGGGCATCTCGGGCGGCTTGGTTGTCGACGTTTCGCCCAACATCCTGATCGGCGCGGCCGGGGCATTCCCGTCGCGGTCTTCGCCGAAATAGATCGTCTGGTGCGGAAACGGAATCTCGATGCCCAGTTCGTCGAAGCGCCGCTTCATCCGCAGATTGAACGCCCGGCGCACGCCCCATTGCTGTAGCGGCTTGGTCTTGATCCGGGCGCGAACGATCACCGCGGAATCGTCGAACCGGTCGAGACCCTGAACCTGAATATCTTCCAGAATTTTGCCGGTGAATTCGGGATCGGCGCGCAATTCGGCTCCGAGCTCTTCGATGACCGCGATGACTGCATCGATATCCTCTCGGTAGCCGACCCCTATTTCCATGAAGGCATAGGAGAAATCGCGGGTCAGGTTCTTGATCGAACTGACGTCGCTGAAGGGGACGGTGTGCACCGTACCGCTCGCGTCACGCAGCCGGAGCGTCCGGATCGTCAAGGACTCCACGACGCCTGAATGGCCCGCGACATCCACGACATCGCCGGCGGAAATCGAATCCTCCAGTAGGATGAACACGCCGGTAATCACGTCCTTGACGAGGGTTTGCGCCCCGAAGCCGACGGCAAGGCCGACCACGCCGGCACCGGCCAGCAGCGGCGCGATGTTGAGGCCCAGTTCCGACAGCACCGTCATCGTCACCACCACGGTCAGTACCACCGTGAAGACATTGCGCAGCAACGGCAGCAGCGTGCGCGCCCGCTGGCTGCGCGTCACCGAGTTTCCCTCCGCATCGGTCGCCGCGAGATAGCGTTCGGTCAAGGCGCCGATGATTTCCCACGCGACGACGGCGACGCCGACGATCAGGATGATCATGATGGCGCGGCCGACCACGAAGCGACCCGCTTCGGACGCGAACCAGGAGAATATATCGAGACCCCAGGCCTGCAGGACCGCGAGCAGCACCAGCACGTACAACACGCCGCGCGCGACGGACTGAATCAGCGGCAGGTAGCGGTTCGCGCGCGCCTCTAGGCCCGGCAGCCGGGCGTTCAGCTCCTGGCCCAGCGTGAAGGCGCGCTTCACCAGCTTGCGCAGGAACAGTTCGATCAGACGCCCTGCTACAACGATGGTGATCGTCAATATCGTGGCGCGCAGCACGAACTCGAAGCCGCCGGCGATTTCCAGCGCCCACACGCTATAGCTGGCCGCCAGATAAACGATCGTCAAAATGTGCCAGACATCGGCGAAGCGCCGCCGC
>CAYLTU010000143.1:0-14568 GCA_964386465.1 uncultured Rhodospirillaceae bacterium | reverse complement strand
GCCCCCAGGAACAGCAGGTGAGGCCGCGCGGTCATGGACATGGATGCCGCGTCGATCGCGCCGACAGCGAAAATCAGCACCGGGATGTAGAGCGGCAGAACCAGGACCGAAACCAGGACGCCGGCACGGCGCGCACCGAGCGTCAACGATGCGCCGATGGCGCCGATCAGGCTCAAGGTCGGCGTTCCCAGCAGCATTACGAAGAACAGCGTCACGTATCCCTCCGGCGCCATGTTCAGCAGGGTCGCCAAAACCGGTGCGGCCAGAATCAGGGGCAGCCCGGTGACCAGCCAATGCGCGCCCGCCTTGGCGAGGACGATCGCCTCCAGCGGGACCGGCGCCAGCGCCAGCTGTTCCAGCGAGCCGTCCTCGTAGTCGTTCAGGAACATTCGGTCGAGCGACAGCAGGGTCGCCAGCATGGCGCAGACCCAGACCACGCCCGCGGCGATACGGGCCAGGATGTTGCCCTCCGGTCCGACGCCGAAGGGAAACAGCGCCACGGTGATCACGAAGAACATGACGACGACCACGATGTCCGAGCCCTGACGCATGGAGATGCGCAAGTCGCGGAGCAGTACGTGACCCATGGCCCCCATCACGCGGTCACTGCCATGGCGAAACGATCGATTTGAACGGTTTCCGCGTCTTCGATACCGAGATCGGTGTGCGTCGAGAGGATCGCGATGCCGCCTTGCGCGCGGTGCGCGGCGACGAGTCCGGTCAGGGTCTCGACGGACGCCGTATCGAGCCCGACGGCCGGCTCGTCGAGCAGCCATAGCGACGCCGGATTCGCCGCGATCCGCGCCAGATTGAGCCGCCGCCGTTGACCCGACGACAACAGCCGCGCGGACATGTCCGAGAGCGCCGCCAGGCCAAATGTCTCCAGGGCGCTTGCGACATGTGCGGTGTCGCCTTTCATTGCCGCCCAGAATGTCAGGTTCTCGGCGACGGTCAGCACAGGCTTTACGGCATCGAGATGGCCGACATAATGCAAGCTGGTGCGGTGAGATTCCGGTTCGTCCACGACCGGTGCGCCATCGCGCTGCAGCATACCCGCCGCGGGCGCCAGCAGGCCGGCCATCATGCGCAACAGGCTGGATTTTCCGCTGCCGTTCGGGCCGGACAGGATCAGCGCGTCGCCACCGGAGACCGCGAAATCCAGACCTTCGAATACGGCACGCTCGCCGCGTATGCAAAGCAGATCTTCGCCGGTAAAACTTTGGGTCCCTGAATACGGCATGTCCGCGCGATGCTATTTGAAAATCCGCCGCTGTATAGCATATCGGCCGACCGGCGCAGGGATTTCGTGAATGATTCCAAAAAAATAGGGAGCGGCTGCCGGGGGTGGGCCGGCAACCGCTCCCAGGCTGCGGTCGAAGACCGCAATGCGAGACTGATGGGGTCAGCCCCGACTGAGAGGGGAGGTCTCAGCAGTCTTCATATCATCATCACGTCGTGGCAAATAAAGGCCCATATTGGGGCAACTTTGTGTCTTTTTAAGCCTATGCGGGCTCGTCGTCGCCGTTCCCGGAAGACGCAAAAAGCGCTTCGCGTCCCGCCTTGTCGATCTGGCCCGGTCCGTTCGCGGCGAAGGCCGCGAGATAGTCCGCCGTTGCGCGGAGCTTGGCCTCGACGATCTGTAGATTGCCGTTGCCGTTCGTGTTGCCGTTCGACAGCGCCGCGTTGTGCTGCCATTCGGCATGTTCGAAAATGGCATGGCAATAAGCCACCGCCGCCGCCAGGTCGGGTCCCAGAACGCCCAGCCTTCCGGCATTGGCTTCATATACCGGACGCGTCGAGAAGCCTGCCAGATCGGCGCCGTTGCCCGAATCGCTTGAGCTGTGGCCGGCCTGCGCGTCGGTGTCCTTCTGCGCCGTAAGCCACTGCGTAAGGGCGGTGATTTCGCCGTGAATGGCGGAAGCCAGTATGCGCGCTTCGCCTCCGCCGCGCTCTTCGGCGGCGTCGTATTTCAAGTGGCCGTGGTAGACGATCGCGGCCGCGATCGCCAGCAGGCCGATAACCGTCCCGGCAAACGCGCCGACGGCTGAATTAAGCCCGGGCGGTGTATGTTCCAGCCAAACGCGAAACTCGTTATTGAACAGCGCAAAGATCACCACCGCCGTCGCAAGGAAAATCATCGAGCAGGCAAAGGCAATCGGTTCTGGCAGCAGTTTTCTCATGGCGCCACTTTGGTGCGAGTAAGGTCTTCGCGCAAGCTAGGTGTAATTGGTAAACGAGACGTATACCGCCGGAAATTCAGTTTTGCCGGCCGATTCCGTCGGGAAGTACCCGAGTTCCCATCACTATTCATGAAATACATCGTTTGATGAAACTAATCGTGGTCAATCGAATCTGGCTTCGAACCTATTTACCGGTCGCCAACGGGGCCGGTTGAGAGAAGATGATTCGGGCTCCAGACTAATACCAAAGGTTATGGATAGTGGCCCCTAGAGATCGCGTAGGCGGTCCGCCGGGTAGGAGGAAGGCCGCCGGCGATGCGGCCCATCGTCAAGGCGTTCCGACGCCCTCCGACGGGCCGCCTACGCGACCCGAAGGGCGGCCTTGCAGGGCTTTCGGACGGCGTCGCGCACGGCTTGCGATGCACCGCATCGCGGCGCCGCACGCTCCTAACCGAAAACCTTGCAAAGCCGTCTATAGGGGTCACTATCCATGACCTTTGGTATTAATCGTATTCCCGGATGTCGTCGATAATTTTGCCGTCTTTCGGCAGACTGTCGGACCCGGTGAATTCGACCGTTGTCCGCACCTTGCACTCGGCCTGGAAGGACGCCGCGATCTTTTCCGCCAGCGAGTCGTCGCCCGCCACCGCTTCGCACTGCAAGGTCACCGTATCAAGTCCACCGTCTTCGCCGACCACGAGACGCATGCGCGCGACTTCGCCGTGACTTTTCAAGACGCGGTCGACCTGAACCGGATCGACGAACATGCCGCGGATCTTGGTGCGCTGATCGGCGCGGCCCATCCAGCCCTTGATACGCGGTGCGGTGCGGCCGCACGGGCTGATGCCCGGCAGGATCGCCGACAGGTCGCCGGTGCCGAAGCGGACCAGCGGATAGTCCTGGTTCAACAATGTCACGACCACTTCGCCGACATCGCCTTCGGCAACCGGCTCGCCGGTGCCGGGACGGACGATCTCGAGGATGATCTCTTCCTCGATGATCATGCCTTCCTGGGCTTCGGATTCGTAGGCGATGTTGCCGACATCGGCGGTGCCGTAGCCTTGCAGGACCTGGATGCCGCGATCGGCGTATTCCTTGCGCAGCGGCGGCAGCAGCGCGCCGCCGCCGACCAGCGCCCTGGTGATCGATGACGCATCGGTCCCCAACTCGTCGGCCTTGGCGAGAATGATCTTGAGAAAGTCCGGCGTGCCGGCATACCCGACGGGCCGAAAATGCGCGATCATTTGGCACTGTTGTTCGGTCTGGCCGATACCGCCGGGAATGACCGCGCAGCCGACGGCCCGCGCCGCGGCATCGAACAGGAATCCGGCCGGGGTCATGTGATAGGAGAAGCAGTTCTGGATGATATCGCCGGCGCGGAAACCGGACGCGAACAGGGCGCGGCCCATGCGCCAGAAATCGGCTTTCCGGCCTTCCGGTTCGGCGATCGGGCCTGGCGACAGAAACAGACGCGCCATCTGTCCGACCGGGGTTGCGTTGAGGCCGCCGAAGGGCGGATTGCTGGCCTGCAATTCGATCAGCTCGCTTTTCCGCGTAACCGGCAATTGCGCCAAGGCTTCCCGGCTCGTGATCTGCGCCGGATCGACGTCGCCCAGCAGCTTGCCGTAGCCTTCCGTCGATTTCGCCAGGGCGACCTGTTTCGGCAGCGCCGCCATCAGCGCGGCTTCACGCGCCGCCGGTTCGCGGGTTTCGAGATCGTCGTAATATTCGGTCATTTTCGCGCCTTCATGTTGCGCGCCGGGATTCTATCCACTAGAGCCAGCGCTTGCGCCGCCGGTAATGTTTGACGTCGCGATAGCTCTTGCGGCCGCTCCCCGACAGGCCAAGGTAGAATTCCTTCACGTCTTCGTTCTCGCGTAGATCCGACGCCTTGCCGTCCAAGACGATCCTGCCGCTTTCCAGGATATAGCCATGGTCGGCGAACCGCAGTGCCATATTGGTGTTCTGCTCCGCCAGCAGGAATGTCACGTTTTCGTCCGTGTTGAGCCGCGCGACGATGCCGAATATTTCCTCGACGAGTTGCGGTGCCAGGCCCATCGACGGTTCGTCCAGCAGGATCATGGACGGCTTCGCCATCAGCGCGCGGCCGATCGCGATCATCTGTTGCTCGCCGCCCGATGTGTAGCCCGCTTGCGATCGGCGCCTTTCCTTGAGCCGCGGGAAATAGCCGTAGACCATTTCCAGATCATGATTGACCGCGGCGCGTCCATCCGACCTTGTATAGGCGCCGGTTATCAAATTCTCTTCTACGGTCAAATGTTCGAAACAGCGGCGGCCTTCCATGACCTGGACGACGCCTTTCTTGACCAGATCGTGCGGCGTCAGCACGTCCACCCGTTCGCCCTGATACTCGATCGACCCTTTCGTAACGTCGCCGCGCTCCGCCTTCAGCAGGTTCGATATCGCCTTCAAGGTCGTGGTCTTGCCCGCGCCGTTCGCGCCCAGAAGCGTGACGATGCCGCCCTTCGGTACATCGAAGGAAACGCCTTTCAGGACCAGGATGACGTGGTCGTAGATAACTTCGATATTGTTGACCGACAGTAGGGTTTCGCCGTTTTCGCTCATAGGTCAGGGCCTGGGAATAACGTTATCGGAAATAGAAACTAACGAATGCTCTTGGAAATTTGCGGAGGCCAGTCGATACCGGCACTCCGCAAATTCCATTTCAAGTCACTACGTAACGCGGGAGATTAATTGCAGTTTTCCCGCATCTTGTAGTTCCATTTCTTCGCTTCCTTAACCGCGGCCGCTTCCAGCATCGGCCGGACGGTCTTGCTCATCGGCTCGACCCAGTCCGAAATGATCTTCCATTCCGAGCCGTTCCATTCCTGGAACAGGACCGGTCCGTTGCCTTCGTGATCCGCGCAGGAAATCTTGATCGGTTTGCCGAAACCCGACGCGCCCAATTCGGCGAGACGTTTCTCGTCGAGATTGAGGTTCTCGAGACCCCAGCGCATTTCCTTGCCGGTGATCTTCGTACCGAACTTCTTGATCGCGATGCGCGCCGCCTCGACGACAAGCATGGCGTTGAACAGGCCACGATTGTACAGGACGTCGCCGAAATTGCGTTTCTTGGCGGCTTCCATATCGTTGTTGTAGACGTGCTTCAAAACGTCCTTGTGCATGTCGGCGAAGGCGCCCGGCGCATGGAACGTGCCGGCACGATATCCCTTTGCCTTCACGCCCGACGGTTTGGTGTCAAGCTCGTCGCCGGACCACCATACGCCGATGAACTTGTTCATCGGATAGCCGAACTCATGCGCCCGGGATACGGCTGTCGGGTTCATGACGCCCCAACCCCACATGAACAGGTAATCGGGGTTCCAGCGCGTTATCTTGCGCCATTGGCTGCGCTGGTCCGCCATCTGCTTGCCCGGAACGGCCCAGTGCTTGAACTCGTACCCGAACTTCTTGCCAAGCGCCTCGAACAGGGGGATCGGCTCGCGGCCGTAACCGGATTCGAGGAAGATGAGGCCGATCTTCTTGCCCTTGAGCTTGTCCATGCCGCCGAGCTCGTTGCCGACATATTTGATGAAGGCAGATGCTTGCGACCAGTAGCTTGTCGGGAAATTGAACACCCATGGGAACCAACGGCCGTCGGCGGCGCCGCTCATGCCGTAGCCCATCGACAGGATCGGAATCTGGTCGACCGGCGCCTTCGGGATCAATTTGTAGGTCAATCCCGTGCTGTACGGGTTCGAGATGACGCTACCCTTGCTCTTCAGGCGCTCGTAGCATTCGACACCGCGGTCGGTCTTGTATCCGAATTCGCATTCCTCGAACTTGATTTCGACGCCTGCGACGCCGCCATCGCGTTTTTGGACCATTTCCAGATACGCCGTGTATCCATTCGCGTTTTTTGCACCGCCCGGCGCGAACGGGCCGGTGCGGTAGCTGAAGACCGGAATGAAGATCGAGTCCTTTGCGAGCACGGGCGTGCTCTCAATGGCGCCGACCGTCGCAACCGCCGCCAGCAACCCGATCGCAAGATTCTTAAGTTTCATGTAATCCTCCCTGGATTTTAGAGTTTTCAGCCAGTTTGATCGGTCATCGATTGCTGACTGTAACATGGTCTGAATTTCGTAGGCAATTGCCGTTTGCAACGCTACAACCTTTTGAAATTAATGTGGAAATGGCCAAAGCCGTAGCTTCTCTTTGGCGATCTGCCAAAGCCGTGCTAGGCCATTGGGTTCGACGATCAGGAAAAACACGATCAGCCCGCCGAACAGCATGAATTCGATATGTTGAATGACGTGCGAGGCGATATCGATACCCAGGGCCGGGAAAAGGTTCCGCAGCACGACTGGGATCAGCACGATGAAGGCGGCGCCCATGAACGACCCCATGATGCTGCCGAGGCCGCCGATGATGATCATGAACAAGATCGGAAAGGATGTCGTTAGGATCTCGAACGCTTCCGGATCGACGCTTTCAAGGTACATCAGGACGTAAAGGGCGCCTGCGACGCCGATATAGAAGGAGCTGATCGCGAAGGCGAGAAGCTTGGTTTGCAACGGCCGGATGCCGATCAGCTCAGCGGCGATATCCATGTCCCGGATCGCCATCCAGCTGCGGCCGACCCGTCCGCGGACCAGGTTTTTCGCGGCGAAGCCCAGGGCGACGACCACGATCAACATGATGATGTATTTCGCCGCCGGGTCGGCATTCGGTCCCATGACTTCGATGCCGAACATCTGCCGCGGCGGGCCGCCGATCGTATGCGACGGGCTGTAGTCGGAAAGCCAGTCGATCCGGTTGATGGACCATTCGATGAAGAAATGCGCCGCCAGGGTCGTCACGGCCAGATAGAAGCCTTTGATCCGCAGGCTCGGCAGACCGATGAGGATGCCGAACAAAGCCGAGATCAGACCGGCTATCAGAAATACGATGAAGATATTGAGTTCCGGGTACGCTGTCGTCAGCTTGAACGCCGAATAGGCGCCGATCGCCATGAAGCCACCGGTGCCGAGCGAGATCAGGCCGCAATAGCCCGTAAGGATATTCAACCCGAGCGCCGCCAGACCGAGCGAAAGGACGGGAAACAGAATGACCTCGTAATGGTAGTCCGTGGCGAACAAGGGCGGGATGACGAACAGAAAGACGATAAACGCGTAGACGAACCAGCGATCCTGGTTGATCGGGAAGATCTGCTGGTCGGCGGCGTAGCTCGTTTTGATTTGGCCCCCTTCACGATAAATCATGGCCTAAACCCTCTCGATGATCTTTTCGCCGAACAGACCCTGGGGTCGGAACATCAGGACGAACAGCGCCAGGACATAGGCGAACCATTCCTCGATCGAGCCGCCCAGGGCGTCGCCCCAATAGATTTCGGCGACTTTCTCGCCGACGCCGATGATCAGCCCGCCGATGATGACACCGGGCACCGACGTAAAGCCGCCGAGAATAAGGACCGGAAGCGCCTTCAGCGCGATGACGACGAGACTGAAATCGACACTGCTGCTGGCGCCCCACATGATGCCGGCGACCAGGGCGACGAGGCCGGCGACGGACCAGACGACAACCCACATCCATTGCAGCGGAATGCCGATCGACAGCGCCGCCTGATGATCGTCCGCCACCGCGCGAAGCGCCCGTCCGACCGGCGTTTTCTGGAAGAACAGCGCCAGAATCGCGACCAGCAGCGCCGCGATTACGCCGGCGGTCAGGTCCAGCTGTTGCAGCCGAATACTGCTGCCGAACATCGGCACCACAATCGCGTCCCGTCCGAGGTGCAGCGCTTCGACCGGCACGAGCTTCGAACCGCCGCCGAAGATGAACTCGCCGAACCCTTCGAGGAAAAAGCTGAGGCCGATCGTCGCCATGAACATGATGATTTCCGCCTGGTTCACCATGTTGCGCAGCACGATCCGTTCGATCGCCCAGGACAGCGCCACCATGGCCAGGAAGGCGATGATGACCGCCGGAATGATCGGCACGCCATATTCGAAAACGGTGATCAGGCACAGCACCGAGAAGACGATGAAAATGCCCTGGGCGAAATTGAAGACGCCCGACGCCTTGTAGATCAGGCAGAAGCCCAGCGCGACGAGCGAATACATGACGCCGGCCATCAGGCCTTCGGCGATCACTTGTATCAAGAAGACCGGATCCTCGACGATCTGCAGGATCGGGTCGACGCTAACGTTGTAGAGAAATTCCATCGCCTATTTTCCAGCCACAGGGTTACGGCGGTTCAGTCGTGGGAAACGCCGAGATAGGCGTCGATTACGTTTTTGTTGGCGCGGACTTCGTCCGGCGTGCCGTCGGCGATCTTGATGCCGTAGTCGAGCACGACCACGCGGTCCGAAATATCCATGACCACGCTCATATCATGTTCGATCAGCGCGATCGTGGTGCCGAATTCGTCGTTCACGTCGAGGATGAAGCGGCACATGTCCTCTTTTTCCTCGGAGTTCATGCCGGCCATGGGCTCGTCCAGCAGAAGCAACTCCGGTTCCGCGGCCAAGGCACGCCCCAGCTCCACTCTTTTCTGCAGCCCATAAGGCAATCTCCCTACGGGAACCTTTCGAATCGCCTGGATTTCGAGGAAATCGATAACGTTCTCCGCTTTTTCCCGATGTTCGATTTCCTCATCTCTAGCGGGGCCGTAAAACAGCGCTTGCCAGAAGAAGTTGCGCTTCATCATCGTGTTCCGACCGGTCATGATATTGTCCAGCGTCGACATGCCCGAGAACAGCGCGATGTTCTGAAAGGTTCGGGCGATGCCGCTTCGTGCGACGACGTCGGGCCGCATATCCGAACGCGCTTCGCCCTTGTAGGTGATCGTCCCCTCGCTCGGATGATAAAAGCCGTTAATTACGTTCAGCATCGAGGACTTACCGGCGCCGTTCGGGCCGATAATGGCGCGGACTTCGCCCTTCCGGATGTCGAAGCTGACATTCTGTAGCGCTTTGACGCCGCCAAAATGCAGCGAGACGTTCTCGACTGCCAAAATAATTTCGGCCGACGCGTCGGGTCGCCCGGCAATAGACTGTTCGACGGAGGTTTCAGGTTCGACGATATCGGTCATTCTGCGGCCTGCGGCATGGCGGTTGGCGATGTTGCGGCGTCGACGATCGCCAGATCGGCTTTTACGGAACCCTTACGGCCATCTTCGAAGGTGACCTCGGTTTCGATTTCGCAATGATCGGAGGCGGAATAAAGGGCGTCGATCAGAACGCCGTATTTCTCCGCAATCGTGCTGCGCCGCACTTTCTGCGTGCGGGTCAGCTCGCCGTCATCCGCTTCCAACTGTTTATGCAGAACGAGGAACCGCTTGATCTGGGATCCCGAAAGTTGCGGATCTGTGGCGAGATCCGCGTTCACCTTTTCGACCCGGTCGCGAATGATCTCGGCGACCTGTGGCAGCCCACTGAGTTCCTGGTAGCTGGCGTAGGCGACACCGTTGCGTTCGGCCCAGTTGCCCATGGCAGTCAGGTCGATGTTGATGAACGCCGCCGCATAATCCCGTTCGTTGCCAAAGGTGACGGCCTCGTAGATATCGGGGAAGAATTTCAGTTTGTTCTCGATATATTTCGGCGCGAACATCGAACCGTCGGTCAGCTTTCCGACATCCTTCGCCCGGTCGATGATCCGCAGGTGCCCTTCCTGATCGAAGAAACCCGCATCTCCCGTACGGCACCAGCCATCCTCCGTCTTTGTTTCGGCCGTCGCCTCCGGGTTCTTGTAGTATTCGCGGAAGATACCCGGGCTCTTGAAGAGAACTTCGCCATCGTCTTCGATGCGCACCTCGACCCCGTCGATCGGCCGGCCGACCGTGTCCATGCGAATCTCGTCATTCGGCTGGATGGTCACGAACACGCTCGACTCGGTCATGCCGTAGAGTTGCTTCAGGTTCAGGCCGATACTGCGGTAGAAATTGAAGATATCCGGCCCGATCGCTTCGCCCGCCGTATACGCGAGCCGGACTTTGGTGAAACCGAGGACATTCTTCAGCGGCGCGTAGACGAGTATGTTGCCCAACCAATAGAGCAACCTGTCGCCCGGGCCGACAGGGTTGCCGTCCAGAAGTTCGGGCCCGACCCGCCGTGCGACATCCATGAAAAAATGAAACATCTTTCGTTTGAGAGCGCCGGCATCCTCGATGCGGATCATCACCGACGTGAGCAGGTTCTCGAAAATCTTCGGCGGCGCGAAGAAATAGGTCGGGCCGAGTTCCTGAAGGTCGATGAGTACCGTGTCCGAGGATTCCGGACAGGCGGTGCACAGCCCCGACGTCAGCGCCTGGGCGTAGGAAAAGATATGATCGCCGACCCAGGCCATGGGTAGATAGGCCAAGATCTCATCGGTTTCCCGGAGGCCTTCGAACTGCACCGCGTTGTAGGCTGTCTTGAGAATATTGTCGTGGGTCAGCACGACACCTTTCGGCCGGCCGGTCGTTCCGGAGGTGTACAGCATTATCGAGGTGTCGGAACCCTGTCCCTTGTCGACCTCCGAGCGATAGAAATCCGGATTGTCTTGGTTGTATCGACGGCCTTGCGCGATGACGGTGTCGAAATTGTGTAGGAACGGTTGGTTGTAGTCCCGCATGCCGCGGTCGTCGTCGTAGAGAACGGTTTCGATCGTCGGGCACAGATCCTTGATTTGCAGAACCTTGTCTACCTGTTCCTGATTCTCGCAGATGATGAACCGCGACTCGGCATGGTCGAGGACGTACTGCGTTTCATCCGCTACGGCGTCCTGATAGATCGGGACCGGAATCGCGCCGATCGATTGGGCGGCGATGATCGACCAGTACAGGCGCGGCCGGTTGTCGCCGATGATCGAAATCCGGTCGTCGCGGTTCAAACCAAGTGTTTTTAAGCCGGCTGCAATGGCCTGAACCTCGGTTGCGACATCGCTCCACGACCAGGTTTGCCAAATTCCGAGGTATTTCTCGCGCATTGCGGGGCGGTCCGCCCGGTCTTTCGCGTTCCACAACAGAAGCTTCGGGCCGGTGTCGTTGACGGCAAGGTCGACATTCGTAGTCATCGAGCGCGCTTCCTTCGTATCAGAGAATATCCGATTGTAATTTTCCGCATGAGACGTGGCGCGCGCGAAGTCGCCGCCATTCCCTCTTCCCTGTCCCGCACCGGTTCTTGTCAGCCCAGCTCTTGCGCCGGTGTAATTTTTTGCACTGGTAGCGGCTGCCGGGTGAAAGGTCAAGCAACCATGCGCAGCCGGACGAGCGTCCCCGGTTCCCTCGGAATTCTACCCGTCTGTCTAGTCTCTAACTGTCGCGACATAACGTCAATCGCCGGCTGGTCATGTTTGGCGCCCGCGCTTAATCTAGCGCCGATCCTTTTCATCCAATCCTTAAAACGGTCGCGACCGTAACCGCATTCAGAGGCGACGTGCAAAACAATGTCCGTTAAAAATTTCGTGATCGCCGGCGCGTTCCGCGATGTCTCCCTCGTAAGTGTCGCGGGCGGTGAAATTGCCGTACGTCGCATCGAATCCGGGGGATCGAAAGGTGCGCGGCCTTCGACCTTGGTATTCCTGCACGAAGGCCTTGGCTGTATCGGGATGTGGAAGGACTTTCCCGATGCGCTCGCGGTCGCGACCGGATGTCCCGCCCTCGTCTACGACCGGTTCGGGCATGGCGGCTCCAGCCCGGAGGTGCGCGACCGTGATCTCGGATTTTTCGAGAGCGAAGCCCGGGAGGTGCTCCCCGCGTTGCTGTCCGCCTGCGGCGTCGAGGATGCGGTTCTGATCGGACATTCGGACGGCGGCACGATTGCGTTGCTGCATGCCGGGATTGCGCCCGTGCGCGGCGTCGTAACCGAAGCCGCCCACGTCTTCGTCGACGAAGTATCGGTTGCCGGTATGGCCGCGGCGAAGCGCGCGTGGCGGGAAGAAGGACTGCAAGAACGGTTAGGCCGCTATCACGGGGATGGGACGGCGGCGATGTTCGCTGCCTGGTCGAAAATGTGGTCCGCGGATTGGTTCTTCGACTGGAATATCGAAACTTCGCTTCCGGCTATAACGTGTCCGCTCCTGGCGATTCAGGGACGGGACGACGAGTACGGTACCGAAGCGCAGGTCTCCGCCATCGTGAAAGGCGTCTCCGGCCCCGTCGACAGCCTGATCGTTCCGGATTGCGGGCACGCCCCGCATATACAAGCGAGGGAAGTCGTGCTGAAGCGGATGACCGACTTTATCCGTTCTCTCCTCGATTAGCCGTCGAGATCTTCCAGTACCTTGGCGACCTCGCGGGCATGCGCCGCCTGTTCGGTCGCGATCGCCGCGCATTGACCGGTGTAGGCGGTCGGATCCAGGAGGTCCGAGATTGCTTCGGCGCTCAGATGGGCGCGGACGGTTTCATCCTTCGCCAGCAACGATTCGAAGGAATCTCCGCTCGTTGCCGCCGCCTGGGCGGCATCGTAGATCGCGTCATGCGCTTCCTGGCGTCCGATGTGCGCGCCGAGCGACAGCATCAGGGCCTCACCCATGATCAGGCCGCCGGACAGGTCCAGGTTGCGCCGCATCCGTTCTTCATCGACCGTCAACCCGGCAAAAAGCGTCTCCATCCGGCCGAGGATGTCGCCGGTCAGACCGCAGGCTTCCTCCAAGGCGTGACTGATCATGAGGCTCGTCGTGCGGTCCGCTTCGTGCTCGGTCTGCATCGCCTCCAGCGCCAACGGGACCAGCGCCCGGACCTGGGCCGCCGCGGCGACCATGTCCTGAGAGAGTTTGGGATTGCGTTTCTGCGGCATGGTGCTGCTGCCGACCGTTCCCGGCGGTACCGGTTCCTCGACCTCGCCGAATTCCTGCTTCATCTGGGTGTAGATTTCGCGCGCGATCTTGCTGCAGGTGGCGGCGAGCATGCCCAGCAGGCAGACATATTCCGCCTGATGGTCGCCGATGGTGCGCGCGGGCGTCGACATCGGCTGCATGTCGAGATGCGCCGCCATTCCCGCTTGGATCTTCGGGCCGAGCTCGCCGAAGGACGCGAAGGTGCCGGCGGCACCGCCCAGCATCGCGACGAAAACGCGGGGTTCGGCTTCGCGCATCCGTTCGACATGCCGGCAGAGTTCGTCGATCCAGACGCCGACCTTGAAGCCGAACGTCGCCGGTACCGCGTGCTGACCGTGCGTCCGGCCCGGCAAAGCAAAGTCTTTCGTGCGTTCGGCCAAGTCCGCCATCGTGCAGAGAATTCTCCCTATCTGACCCAGGAAAATCCGATGCGCCTGGCGGAGCAGGAGCAACTGGCCGGTTTGCGTGATGTTCTGGGTGGTTGCGCCCCAATGGACGTAACCGCCGGCCTCCTCGCCGCAGATGCGTGCGAGTTCCCAAATCAGCGGAACCAGCAGGTGCGCGGTACGACGAAGACCTTCTTCGACAGCTGCTTTGTCGAGCAGCTCCAGACGCGATTTCTCGACGATGATCGCCGCCGCGTCTTGCGGAATAACGCCCAGTTCCGCCTCCGCTTTCGCCAGGGCGGCCTCGACGTCGAGCCACGCCTGCCAGCGGGAGTCCAGGGTAAAGAGGGATCTGATGCCCGCATCGGGCACGCGCATCGAAGTTGGATTGTCCTTCATGCGGTCTCCGGCCACTGTTTTTATCGGAATACCAGTTTAAGGGATTAGGCCGTTCAACCCACGCTAAAAGACTCTTGTCACCAATCCATAACTGCTTTAGTGACCACGGCATTAGGGACGTGAGAAGAACCGGGATATTATGCGGCATGTTAACGACTCTAGTATCGCATAGATGCCATAATGGTATGGGGCGTAACCTATTGCTGTTTTTTCGGAGGAAATAATGCCAGCGCAGCACAATAAGCTGACAAAGGAAGAGGTTCGCGAAATTGACCGCCATGTCGGAAGCCGTCTTCGCTACCGGCGGATCATGATGGATTACAGTCAAACTTTTCTTGCCGAACGCGTCGGACTGTCGTTTCAGCAGTTCCAGAAATACGAAAAAGGGACCAATCGCATCAGCGCAAGCAAGTTGCACGAATTCGCAAGGCTGCTGGATGTGCCCGTCTCGTTTTTCTTCGACGATATGCCGACGGACATGAAGGCGGCGGCGCAGGCGACACCGCCTTCGATCACGCCGGATGAAAATCCGTTTGATGAACCCGAAGTGCAGGAGTTCGTCAAGGCATACCGCAAGATTCCGGACGCTACGGTTCGCCGCTCGATCTTCCTCGCCGTCAAGGCCGTCGCCCGGTACAACACCGGTGAATCCGTCGACGACAGCGACAACGACGATAACGGTGAGGCCAAAGAAGTTGCGTGATACGCGTCCAGCGTGACGGGTTTTCAAGCACGATCCATTTCGACAGGCCGGAACACGCCAGGTCTTCGCGGCTCTGATGAAAACTCCGCGAATTTGCGAAATTGGACGCCGTCCACCCCCACCC
>CAYLTU010000142.1:9913-14794 GCA_964386465.1 uncultured Rhodospirillaceae bacterium | reverse complement strand
ACATCGACCTCCACGGTCGGGTTGCCACGGCTGTCGAGGATCTCGCGCGCGTGGATATCGAGAATGGCGGTCATGGCTAAGAGGCCTCCACAAGGCAGTCAAATTTTCTATGAATTACGGTATTCGGCGTTCCAAGGCTACCGGTTGCGGCGATTCGCGCTCAATTCCACCCTTTCGACAAACGGTCGAACGCCATCAGTTTCTCGATCAAGCCGCCGAAATCCTTAAGATGCACCATGTTCGGGCCGTCCGAGGGCGCATTGTCCGGATCCTCGTGGGTTTCCATGAAGACGGCCGCGACGCCGACGGCGACCGCGGCGCGCGCCAGGACCGGCACATATTCCCGCTGACCACCGGACGTGGCCCCCTGCCCGCCCGGCTGTTGCACAGAATGGGTCGCATCGAAGACAACCGGGAACCCGGTCTGCGCCATGATCGGCAGGGACCGCATGTCGCTGACCAGCGTGTTGTAGCCGAAACTGGCGCCGCGCTCGCAGACCATAAGGTTCTCGTTGCCGGCCTGAACGCATTTCGCGACCACATTCTTCATGTCCCAAGGTGCGAGAAACTGTCCCTTCTTGATATTGATCGCGCGGCCGGTTTCCGCCGCGGCGACCAGAAGGTCGGTCTGGCGGCAAAGATAGGCGGGAATTTGCAGTACATCGACCGATTGCGCGACCAACTGACATTGGTCCGGTTCATGCACGTCGGTCAAGACCGGACAGCCGACGGTATCGCGGACCTCCGCGAAGATTTCCATCGCCTTGTCGAGGCCGATACCGCGCGCGCTGTCGATCGAGGTGCGGTTCGCCTTGTCGAAGGAGGATTTGTAGATCAGCCCGAAGCCGAGATTGTCGGCCTGCTCCTTCAAGGCGTGGGCCATCTCCAGCGCGTGGTCGCGGCTTTCCATCGCGCAGGGGCCGGCGATGATGGTCAGCGGTAAATCGTTGCCGATCTCCAGGTCGCCAACTTTTACCGACGCTCCCATGTCAGACGAGCCTCGACTGATCCATCGCCGCCTTGATGAAACTGCGGAACAACGGATGCGGCTCAAGCGGTTTCGACTTCAGCTCGGGATGGAACTGCACGCCGACGAACCAGGGATGATCGGTGATTTCGACGATCTCCGGCAATTCGCCGTCCGGCGACATGCCGGAGAATTTCACCCCGTGCTGCTCCAGCCTGTCCTTGAAATTGATATTCACCTCGTAGCGGTGCCGATGCCGTTCCCCGATATCCAGCCTGTCGCCATAAATCGCCGCAACCCGCGAGCCCGGCGTCAGCGAACAGGGATAGGCGCCCAGCCGCATGGTGCCGCCGAAATCATCGTTCGCGGACCGGCGCTCGACCACGTTGCCGCGCGTCCATTCCGTCAGCAAGCCGACGATAGGCTCCTCGCACGGGCCGAACTCCGTCGATCCCGCGCCCTCTATGCCCGCGACGTTGCGGGCTGCCTCGATGACCGCCATCTGCATGCCGAAGCAGATGCCGAAATAGGGAACCTGCCTTTCGCGGGCGAAGCGCGCCGCCTTGATCTTGCCTTCGGCGCCGCGATGGCCGAAGCCGCCCGGGACGAGGATGCCATCGCATCCCTCCAGATAATAGGCAGCGTCCTCGCGTTCGAATATCTCCGATTCCAGCCAGTTCAGATTGACCCTGACGTTGTTGGCGATACCGCCATGGTGTAGCGCTTCGCCCAAAGATTTATAGGCGTCCAACAGGTTGGTGTATTTGCCGACGATGGCAATGTTGACCTCGCCCTCCGGCGCCCGGATGCGCTGCACCACATCGGCCCAACGGGTTAGATCGACGTCATCGGCCGCATCTTCCGCCAGCAAACCGAAATACCGCATCACCTCGGTATCGAATCCCTGTTCGTGATAGGAGATCGGCACGTGGTAGATCGTATCGACGTCCAGCGCCGGGATGACCCGGCCTTCGCGGATGTTGCAGAACAACGCGATCTTCTTTCGCGCGTCGGGTGGAATCTCGCGGTCGCAGCGGCATAGCAGTATGTCCGCCTGAATGCCGATATTGAGGAGTTCCTTGGCGGAATGCTGCGTCGGCTTGGTTTTCAGCTCGCCGGCGGAAGGGATGTAGGGGACGAGCGTAAGATGGATGAACAGCGTCCGTTCCGCCCCCAACTCGTTGCGCAACTGTCGAATAGCCTCCAGGAACGGCAGTCCCTCGATATCACCGACCGTGCCGCCGATCTCGCACAGCACGAAATCTTCGTCGTCTAAATCACTGACGACGAACTCCTTGATCGCATCGGTGACGTGCGGGATTACCTGGACCGTGCCGCCCAGATAGTCGCCGCGCCGTTCCTTGGCGATGACGTTGGAATAGATCCGCCCCGTGGTCACATTATCGCTGCGCCGCGCGGGAACGCCGGTGTAACGCTCGTAGTGGCCGAGATCGAGATCGGTCTCGGCCCCGTCGTCGGTCACATAGACTTCGCCATGCTGATACGGGCTCATCGTTCCCGGATCGACGTTCAGGTACGGATCGAGTTTCCGAAGGCGGACGGAATAACCGCGCGCCTGCAGCAACGCGCCCAACGCCGCCGATGAAAGACCCTTACCGAGTGAGGAAACCACGCCGCCAGTGATAAATATGAAACGCGTCATGGACCGACAGTTTAATCCAATCGAATTGGCGCTGGAACAGAAATACGCTTCTTACGGAGATTTATCACGTTTCGGCTAGCGAGACAGCGGTACGTCGCCCTCTTTCTTCTCTGGTTTCGCCGATTCGGAGGCCGCCGGCCTGTCGAGAATGGATCCAGGGCTGGTCCGATTCCCTGCCAGGATCGCCAAGGTCAAGCTGGTCAGCATGAAACATGCGGCCAAAACCGCCGTCGCGCGGGTCAAAAAGTTCGCTGTGCCGCGCACGCTCATGAAGCCGCCGATATTGGCTCCACCGCCTCCGCCGCCGCCGATTCCAAGCCCACCACCCTCACTGCGCTGCATCAGCACCGCCACGATGAGTAACAAGGCCAGGATAAGATGAACCACCAGAAGAACGGTTTCCATCGATTAGCTTTCAATATTTTTGCGCAATTTCCGCAGTATGTAGTCCCTCGCGCCGTAAAAGGCCAGACTCTCCTACGAGCAATTCGCGGCAATGGACAAAAAGTCCTCGGCGACAAGGCTGGCGCCACCAACCAGTGCACCGTCGACATCGGCCAAAGCCATCAATTCCGCGGCATTGCCCGGTTTGACCGATCCGCCGTAAAGCAACCGGACCTTATTGGCCATTTCCGCCCCGTGGCTGGCCGATACCGTCGCGCGCATATGGCTGTGGATCGCTTGGACATCTTCCGCCGTCGGCGTTCGGCCGGTTCCGATCGCCCAAACAGGTTCGTAGGCAATGACCGTATTCGCGGCCGTCGCATCATTCGGCAAGGAGCCACCAATTTGACCGGCAACGACCGCATCGGCTTGGCCGGCGTCGCGCTCCGATTCCGTTTCGCCGACGCAGACGACAGCGATCAACCCGGCGCGATAGGCCGCCGAAGCTTTCGCTTGAACGACTGCGTCCCTCTCTCCGTGATCGGCTCGTCGCTCCGAATGGCCGACAATGACGTAACCGCAACCCATGTCCGCGAGCATTTCCGCACTGATATCACCTGTGTGGGCGCCGCCTTCCGCCGCGTGACAGTCTTGCGCGCCAAGCGCCACCGACGTCCCCGACAGTAGCTGACCGACCGACCCGATCTGTACGGAAGGCGGACAAACGAGAAGATCGCAGCCGACGCCGGTAGATCCGGCGGCAACCGCTCGGGCGAGCGCCTCTCCGTCGGCCGTAAGACCGTTCATCTTCCAATTGCCGGCGATTAGCATGGTGCGACTCATGGCGACGTTTCTCCTCCCACACATTGATTATCGGCGCCTGTTTATCACGACCAATCACGACGGACCACATATGCGTAATAGCGGTTGCGGGGCAGACGGGCGGCTTTTAAGATGCCGCGCCACGCCGGAAGGCCGGTAATTTCAATGGTTTCAAAGGTAGACCGGTATGCTTGAGTTCCTCCGAAACGGCGTTCGGACCTGGTATTTCAAAGCTCTTCTGGGCTTGCTCGTCCTCAGCTTCGCGATTTGGGGCGTCGGCGACATATTTCGACCCGGCCTCGGCGGAAACACCTTAATAAAGGTCGGCGACATAGAGATAGGCGCACAGGAATTCGCCTCCGCCTTCCAACGCCGGATGCAAAGCCTGACGCGCACGTTGGGCGGCGACTTTTCCGTGGAACAGGCCCGCAGAATGGGTGTCCATGATGACGTCGTTAACGGACTAGTCGTTGATGCGCTGTACACAAGCGAAGCTGGCGCGCTGGGTATCGGCGTCGGGAAAAACGCCCTCGTTGAACGCATCCACGGCGAGCCGGGATTCCGCAATCAACAGGGACAATTTGATCGCAGCGTATTCGAGCAGACGTTGGCCATGAACGGGTTCAGCGAGCAGCAGTTCGTTTCCCGGCTTCGGCAAGAAATATCCCGTGCCCAAGTCGTCGGCAGCCTGACCCGCGACGTCCCGGTTTTCGATCAGCTGGCCGACCGGCTTTACAGTTGGCGCCAGGAAAAACGGGTTGCTGCGTATATCGCGATTCCGAACGACGCGTTCGCGGATGTCGGAAAACCGGACGATGCGGCAATGAAGGCTTATCACAAGGATAATGAGCGCGCGTTCAGGGCGCCGGAATACCGAAGCGCGACCTACGTCCATCTCACTCCCGCCGACGTCGAAGGCGAAATCGATATCTCCGACGCCGATATTCAGACTTTGTACGACCAACGGCTGGACAGCTACAAGGTGCCCGAACAGCGAACCGTGCAGCAAATGATCTTCCCGACGGAAGAAGCCGCGAAGGCCGCT
>CAYLTU010000142.1:5330-9813 GCA_964386465.1 uncultured Rhodospirillaceae bacterium | reverse complement strand
CGTGACGGCCTTCGGGCGGAGTTGGTGAAAGAGCGATCCACGAATGTGTTGTACGAACTGTCGAACGACCTGGTCGACGCACTCGGCGGCGGTGCAACGCTTAAAGAAGCGGCAAGCCAGGTCGGTGCGAAGGCTAGGAAAGTTGCGATGGTGGACAGGCGTGGCAATAGAGCAGATGGAAAACCGGAAGCCGGATTACCGAAGTCGCCGGAATTTATGAATACACTGTTCAGTACGCCGTCGGGCGAAGAGAGCGATCTGGTCGATATGGGGACGACCGGATATCTGATTCTGCGCACCAGTGAAACAAAGCCGTCCCAGGTTCGGCCGCTGGAGAGCGTTCGCGCGCGCGTGGTCCAAGGATGGCAGGCCGAAAAGAGGCGGAAACTGACCGAAGAGAAAGCGCAGAAGGCGGTGGACCGAATCAATGGCGGCGCGGCCCTAAAGGAGATCGCGGGCGGATTGAAACTTCCGGTCGAAACTAGCCCGCCTTTCAATCGGGAAGGCGTCGGTGCGGAAAAGAATTTGCCGCGCGGCCTGGCCGCTGATCTGTTCACGGCAAAAGTCGGCGGCGGCGCAAGCGCGCCGTTTGGGAACGGTTTCACGGTCGGGGTCTTGAAGGAAATCAAGCCGGTGAGCAGTGCTGCCAACCGTACTGCGATCAGAGCGTTTGGGGACCAGCTGGCGCAAAGAATAGCCAGCGATCTGGAAGCCCAATACAACAACGCCTTGCGGCTACATCATACGGTAGAAGTCGACCGTCACGCGCTCGACAATCTGCTCGTGCAATTCTAGCGGATAGAATGGAAGCCTCGTGACCACGCAGCCGGACTACGCCACTTTCGCGAAGACTTATGACGCGGGCGCGGCGCAAGTGGTCTGGACCAGCGTCATTGCCGATCTGGAGACGCCTGTTTCAGCGATGCTGAAGCTCGCGGATGGCCGTGCGAACAGTTTCCTTCTCGAATCCGTATCCGGCGGATCGATCCGCGGGCGCTATTCCTTTATCGGCCTCAAGCCGGATCTGATTTGGCGTTGCCGCGCAACCGAAGTGGAGATCAATCGAAACGCACGCGCCAATGCGGACCGATTCGAACCCGTCGGTGAAGACCCGCTTGGATCGCTTCGCGCGTTGATCAAGGAATCTGCGATCGATCTTCCCGAGGGGCTCCCGCCGATGGCCGCTGGGCTGTTTGGCTATATGAGCTACGACATGGTTCGTCTCATGGAGGTTCTGCCGGACGAGAACCCCGACGTGATGGGACTGCCGGACGGCATCTTCCTGCGGCCTACGATCATTGCCGTGTTCGATACGATTGAGGACGTCATGACAATCGTAACGCCGGTGCGCCCTCGGAACGGCGTCGATGCGAGCGCGGCCTACGCGCAAGCCGAAGAGCGGCTTTACGACGTATTGACTGACCTCGACCGCCCGCACCCGCGCGCAAACGATATGGCACTGACCGAGCACGATCTGCCGGAGCCGGTCTCGAACATGTCCCGCACCGCGTTTCACGAAATGGTCGACCGTGGCAAGGAGTACATCCAGGCCGGCGACGTTTTCCAGGTCGTGCTGAGCCAGCGCTTCGAAGTACCCTTCAAGCTGCCGCCGTTCTCGCTTTACCGGTCCTTGCGCCGCTTGAACCCTTCGCCGTTCCTGTTTTTCCTCAATTTCGGAGAATTTTCCATTGTCGGGTCCAGCCCGGAAATTCTCGTGCGGCTGCGCGACGATACGGTGACAATCCGGCCGGTTGCCGGAACCCGGCCACGAGGCCAGAACGCGGCCGAAGACAAGGCGTTAGCCGAGGAGCTGTTGGCGGACCCGAAGGAGCGCGCCGAACATTTGATGCTCCTTGATTTGGGCCGAAACGATGTCGGCCGGGTCTCGAAGATCGGCACCGTGCGGGTCACCGAAAGCTTCACCATCGAGAATTACTCGCACGTGATGCATATCGCCTCGCATGTCGACGGTGAGATTTCGTCGGATCATGACGCGCTCAGTGCTCTGGTGGCCGGCTTCCCGGCCGGAACCGTGTCCGGGGCACCGAAAGTCCGCGCAATGGAGATCGTCGACGAGTTGGAACCGGAACGGCGCGGAATCTATTCCGGCTGTATCGGCTATTTCGGCGCCGGCGGCGACATGGACACTTGCATCGCGTTGCGCACTTCGATCGTCAAGGACGGTAAAGTGTACGTTCAGGCGGGCGGCGGCATCGTCGCCGACAGCGATCCCGAGATGGAGTGCCAGGAAAGCGAAAACAAATCCCGCGCGCTGATCCGCGCCGCGCAGGAAGCCGTTAGGCTTGCCGCCGTACAGGGCCGCAACGCCTAACGGACCGGTTAGCGCCGGCGGCGCGTCAGCAACAGGAATAGCGGGCCTGTCGCGACTGCGGCGCCCAACGAAGCGAAGGCAATACCCCAGGATTGTACGTCGTTGCCGCCTCCCGTCGCGTCGAGCACGATCCCGAAGACCAGCGGTCCGAAGAAACCGCCGGTGAACCCGAATATGGAATGCACCGCGAGTGTCGCGCCTTGACGGCCCGCCGGCGCGGCTTGCACCGTGCCGGTTGTCAGGGCTGCGGACTCGCCCTGAACCGCCATGATATAGAGCATCGTAAGAACGATTACCCAGCCATATGGCAAACTTGCCGCGAATCCGATGCTGCACGCCGATGCCGCGGACACCAGCATGATAATCGCGATGACGCGGCGGCGACCGAAACGGCTGGCCAACTCACCGCCCGTTATGCTCGCGAAGACGGCGACAAGCGCTCCCAGCGCCGCGGCTTGCGTCGGTGTCAATCCGCCGAAACTACTGGTTTGCCCGGCGCTGAATACCAGAAAGGCGACAATCCAGGCCCGGAACCCCAATAATTCCCAGGCATGAACGCCATACCCCAGCACATAGCCCATCACGACGCGGTTGTAGATGACGGGACGGAAATCCAAGAGATGCGTATCGGACTCCGGCGGCGTGGGTTTCTTGGAGCCGAGCAACACAGCGACCAACAGGACCGCCGACGCTGCCGCCGCGCCGGTTACCCAAAAAACCGCACGCCAATCGAAGAACTCGTTGAGCATACCCGCCGCGACGTAGGAACTCGCCACGCCAAGGCTGAAACAACCTGTATAGGCGGCGATCGCGCGCGGTTGGCTGGCGCCTTCGTATCGGTCGATCAGAACACGCAATCCCGGCATGTACGTGCCCGCGAACCCGATCCCGGCAAAGAAACGACAGACCAGCGCGCTCCAGAAACCATCGGCGAAGAAAGCGAATCCAAAGGATGCAAGCGCGATGATCGCGGCGCCGGTCATATAGATTGGTCTGGCATCGACGCGGTCGGTCAGGCTGACGAGAACCGGGACCGCCAAGGTATAACCAGCGAAGAAAATGCCGGAGATCCAGCCGAGTTCCGTCGCGGATAGCGTCCAGATGCTCCGGAACTGCGGTAACAGAGACGCGAAGGCGAACGCGTCCAGCGTCGTCAAGACCTCGCAGAAACACATAAGGACGATCAACGCGACCGGCGAGAGGAAACGGGACATGATGTCTACGCCATTGTCAGGTGCGGACGCGAAACCGTCATCCAGCTACTCACCCCTCGCCCAGCCTTCGGCGAACGATCGCGCTCAGCGGCACCATGACGAATCCGCGCGCGACGGCGTCCGGCAGCCACTTCTCCAGAACTTCCAACGTCACGTCGTGGGGATGGCCGATCGCGATCGCATAACCTCGACGGCGCGCAAGGCGTTCCGTCTGAGCGAGCTGGCGGACTATCGCCTTCGTGTTGCGGTCATGGTCGAGAAAGATATCCCTGCTGGCGTAGGCCGCACCATGCGCCCGCGCCAACGCCGGACCGACCGTTTTCGTACTGGTCACCGAGTCGAAATACAGCAATCCGCGCCGCTTGAGGGCCCGAACGACGATTTCCATCCCGTCCGGCCATTCGGTGAAGCGGCTTCCCATATGGTTGCTGATGCCGGTATACCCGTCGAACTGGGCGAACGCCCAGTCGAGCCTTTTGCGAATTTCCGCCTGGTCCAAAGATGTCAGCAGCGCCTTGGGGCCTGGATCGACGTCGTGATCCTTGGGTTCCATATTGACGTGGATGATCAGCTCGTGCCCGGCGGCGCGCCCCTCTTTCGCCAGCTTCGGCAGATTGTGGCCATAGGGCAAGAACGCCAGGGTTATCGGCACTGGCAATGCGATCGTCCGCCGCACGCGCGCTTGCGACAGGCCCAGATCATCGATCACGAGCGCAATCATCGGCCGTCCGTTGACCGCAGGTGACACGGCTGCATTGGCCAGCCATCGCGGTGTCTTAGGGGCCGTGACCGGCGGCGATGCCGCCACTTCGGGCGGTTTGCGGATCGGCGGTTTCGCTCTTACTTCGGGCTGCGGTTCGATTTTGGCCACGACATCCGCCTGCCTATGCGCCACCGTCGGCGTTTCGGGTTCCGGGGCCGGTTTGGCGAGCGGTTC
>CAYLTU010000142.1:0-5230 GCA_964386465.1 uncultured Rhodospirillaceae bacterium | reverse complement strand
TTCCGGGGCCGGTTTGGCGAGCGGTTCCGACCTTTTCGGATTTCGGACAGGCGGACGATAAGCGCGGGTCGTCACTTCATACGGCGCCTCACGCGACTTTAGCGCGAGTTCCGCGCCCGGCATTTCGGGGCTGGCGAGCCAGTTGCCGAGCAACGTTCCCAGTCCGATACCGGCGGCAAAGACCACCACCACACCAAAAAGCAGCCGGCGCCGGCGACCGGCTCGATGCGTCGTTGTCGACGCGCCGCTTCGCGAACGCTTTGTGTAGTCATTCGTCATGCCCGCCATCATCGACGAAACCGGTTAACAATTCCACTAACTCGCAAGCGGGCCGCCTGCCTTACGATCCGTCGCCCGCGATACCGTCGAGGATCGGGCAATCCGGCCGGTGGTCGCCGTGGCACCGTTCGGCGAGGTTCTGCAACGTATCGCGCATCGAGCGAAGCTCCGCGATCTTTCGGTCGATCTCGCCGACATGCTCCGTCGCAAGCGCTTTGACGTCGCTGCTCGCGCGCGAACGGTCGCGCCACAGATCAAGCAGGCGGGCGACGTCCTTGACCGAGAAGCCGAGACTGCGGGCGCGCTGCACGAAGCGCAGGGTATCGATATCGATCCGCCCGAAACTGCGGTAACCGGATTCGCTGCGGCTCGCCGCCGGGATGAGGCCGATGCTTTCGTAGTACCGGATCGTTTTCGCGGGAACACCGGAACTTCTTGCCGCTTCACCGATATTCATTTCGGAGCCACCTTTCTACCATCATCACAAAGGCGTCTTGCGCAGCCGCAGCGCGTTGCCGATCACCGACACTGAGCTCAGGCTCATCGCCGCGCTGGCGACGATCGGGCTGAGCAGGATACCGAAGAACGGATACAGCAGACCTGCCGCGATCGGAACGCCTAACATATTGTAAAAGAACGCGAAAAACAGGTTCTGCCGAATATTCCGCATGACCGCGCGGCTCAGCCGCCGGGCCCGAGCGATGGCCCGCAGATCGCCCTTCACGAGCGTCACCCCGGCGCTTTCCACCGCGACTTCGGCGCCGGCCGCCATGGCGATGCCGATATGGGCCTGCGCCAGCGCCGGCGCGTCGTTGATCCCGTCGCCGGCCATCGCCACGATACGGCCTTGCGCCTGCAAGCGTTCGACGAGCTCGCGCTTGCCCGCCGGTAGAACATCCGCATGCACCGCATCGATCCCGAGCGTCCGCGCGACGGCCCCGGCCGTCGAAGCGCTGTCGCCCGTCGCCATGACAAGGCGCACGCCGCTTTCCTGAAGGGCGCGTACGGCGTCGGGCGTCGATGCCTTGATGGGGTCGGCGACACCAACGATTCCGGCCGCTTCACCATCGACGGCGACGAACATGACCGTCTGTCCCGTTTCGCGCAGCGCTTCGGCCCGCCCGGCCAAACCGCTTGGATCGATGCGTAGCGCTTCCAGCATCCCGAGATTGCCCAGCGCGACCGCGCGACCGTCGACCGTACCGGCCACACCCAACCCGGTTTCGGCGCGGAAATCCTGTAAATCGGGTAGATCGATTCCCTTCTCGATCGCACCCTCGAGGATGGCGGCCGCCAAAGGATGTTCGCTACCACGCTCTAGACCCGCCGCGAGCCGCAGCAGGGTTAATTCGGGGATTCCGCTTTCGGATACCAGCGTAACCAGTTTCGGCTTTCCTTCAGTCAAGGTTCCCGTCTTGTCGACGACCAGCGTGTCAATTTTCTCGAAAGTTTCCAGCGCTTCCGCGTTCCGGATCAGGATGCCTTCACGTGCCCCGCGGCCGGTCCCGACCATGATCGACATCGGTGTCGCCAGGCCCAGCGCGCACGGACAGGCGATGATCAACACCGCGACCGCGTTAACGAAGGCGAAAGCCATGGCGGGCGCGGGTCCGAACGCCGTCCAGAGCGCGAAGGTGACGACAGAGGCCAGGACCACCGCCGGCACGAAATAGCCCGCGACGATATCCGCCATGCGTTGGATCGGTGCGCGGCTGCGCTGCGCCTCGGCGACCAGTTGCACGATGCGCTGCAGCATGGTGTCGCCGCCGACCCGCTCGGCTTGCATGATGAAACTGCCCGTCCCGTTGATCGTGGCGCCGATGACAGGGTCGCCGGCGGCCTTCTCGACGGGCACCGCTTCGCCGGTCATCATCGACTCGTCGACCGCGCTATTGCCTTCGAGGACGACACCGTCGACGGGTACATTCTCGCCAGGCCGTACGCGCAGGCGGTCGCCGACGCCGACGCGGTCGAGCGGAATCGATTCCTCTTTTCCGTCCGCGGCGATCAGCAGGGCCTGGGCCGGCGCCAGGTCGAGGAGCGCGCGGATCGCCTTGCCGGTCTGGCTGCGCGCGCGGAGTTCCAGCATCTGACCGAGCAGCACCAAGGTGACGATAACCGCGGCGGCTTCGAAATAGACGTCGATCGCCCCCCCGGCGTTGCGGAACGCGTCGGGGAAAAGGCCCGGTGTCAGTTGGGCCACAAGGCTGTAGAGATAAGCCGTACCGACGCCGATCGCGATCAGGGTGAACATGTTTAGCCGCCACGTCGCAACCGACCTCCAGCCACGCAGCAGGAACGGCCAGCCGCCCCACAGCACGACGGGAGTCGACAGCACGAATTGGATCCAGTTCGTGACGCCGTGTGAGAGGTCGACGCCGGGCAGATGGCTCCCCATCGCCAACCCAGCCACCGGCACCGAGAACGCCAGGCTGACCCAAAATCGCCGGGTCATGTCGATCAACTCGTGATTGGGAGGTTCCTCGGCCGTAAATGTCATCGGCTCCAGCGCCATGCCGCAATCGGGACAGTCGCCGGGGCCATCCTCGATCACTTCGGGATGCATGGGACAGGTGTACTGCGCCCCCGGCACGGCGGGCGCCGGCGAATCGTTCGCCCTTCGATCGAGCATCGCTTGCGGGTCGGCTTCAAATTTTCGCAGACATCCGGAGCAGCAAAAGAAATAGTCTTGGCCCCGCCACTCGCTGCGGTGCTCCGCCGTGGCCGGTTCTACCGTCATCCCGCAGACCGGGTCCGTCGTTTCGCTTACCGTCATGAATGGCATATGGACCTTCCAGAGACCGGAAGGTCAAGGCGCGATCTTGAATTTTGGGAATTCCAGCATCAATACAAACAGAACAGTATTTTAGGAAATTATATTAATAAATTTATACTAAAGAATTAGCTTTATTTATTTTTTTACATATAATACCCGGTTCATATTTCAAATATTAAGTGTTGTTACATGCTTCGTGGTAATAATTTACAAATAATTGCAGTATTCCTTGCCTGCGCCATTGTCTTCCTATCGACCGCGGCGCGCGGGAACGCGCCCGCCCTTTGGCGGATCGCCGATAAAGACAGCGAAATCTGGCTGTTCGGCACCGTCCATATGCTTCCATCTCACGTGCGGTGGCGCAGCCGAGCCTTCGACGCCGCGTTCGCCGCGGCCGACACCGTGTACCTGGAAGCGAATCTGAACGCGCCGCCGCGGCGCGGCTTTCGAGCGACGATGATGCAGCTCGGCCGCAATGCGAATTACGTCACACTTTCCTCCCTGCTCGGCGACCGGGACACCAGCCGGCTTGCCCGCGCGGCGGCCGAGCTCGGGATTCCGCCTGGCACGCTCGAGCCGCTGCGGCCCTGGCTGGCGTCTATCCGTCTCAGCCTAACCAATATCAAGACGCAGGGGTTCGATCCGCAGTCCGGCGTCGATAGAATTATCGCGGGCATGACGGAAACCGCCGGCAAACGGCTGGGCTATCTGGAAACCGTCCAGGAGCAGTTCGAGATCTTCGCCTCGCTCAGCCCGGAAGCGGAGAAAGCCTTCCTGATGGCAACCGTCTCGCAGATCGAGTCCAAGTCCGGCGGAATGACCGCGCTTGTGACGGCCTGGGCGGAAGGCGATACAAGCAAGTTCGACCGGCAATTCAAGGAATCCCTCGGCAGCGACGTGCCGGAGCTACGTGAGGCAATATTCATCGGTCGCAACCGGCGCTGGACAGAGCGAATTGCAAACTTGATGGCCGGATCCGGCAAGGCGCTGATTGCGGTCGGTGCGGGACATCTGGCGGGCAAGGACGGCGTGATCGGGCTTTTACGGTCGAAAGGATATAGAGTCTCGCGGCAATGACAGCCGAGACATTCCAAGACACAGCATATTGCACCGAGGGCGAAGGATACCCCGTCGTGCTGGTGCACGGTATGGGTCTCAACCGGCACATGTGGGAATGGCAGCTGCCATTCCTGACACCGCGCCATCAAGTCGTTCGATACGACCTGCTGGGTCATGGCGACAGCGACAAGCCGGTGAAACCGTACGCTTTGAACGACTTCGTCGAACAGCTCGCAAGGCTGACGGACGGAATCGGATTGAAGCGTTTCGCCCTGGCTGGCTTTTCACTGGGTGGCCTTATCGTACAGGCTTTCGCCCTCGCGCACCCGGATCGCGTTTCCGCGTTGGCGATACTCTGCGCCGGCCACGACCGCAGCGACGAAGAACGCGCCGGAATGCTTCAGCGGCTCGAGATCGCCGAGCAACAAGGGCATGCCGCAACCGTCGAGATGGCGATCGAGCGCTGGTTCACGGAAGGTTTCGCGGCGCGCCGGCCCGATGTGACCGGGCGTGTCCGGCAATGGATGATCGACAACGATCCGAAGGTCTATCCGTTGATCTACCGCGTGCTGGCCGAAGGCGACCGGCCGCTCGCCCGCGCCATTGCCGGGATCCGTTGCCCGACGCTCGTGCTCGCCTGTGAGCTGGACCATGGCAATTCGCCCGCCATGGCACGCCGCATGGCGGAACTGATCCCCGATGCCCGGGCCGCGATCGTCCCCGGATTGAAACATATGGGGTTGGCCGAAGACCCCGATGCCGTTGCGCGCGAGCTGGCGCCGTTCTTGGAGAATGCGCCGAAGCTTTAGTGTCCTGATCGTGAAAGTCAGAACAGTCGCACAGTAAGGCTCTGTTATTGTTGGGTCAATTCCAGGGAATAGCCTGAAAAACCCGCAGGAAACACGCAAAATTCTGAAAATCCGCAAGCAAGGCCCAGGATTATCGTCCTGGACTATTGCTGTTGCGCGCCCGCATCGACAAGACACCAATCGCCGGATGTCTCAAGCTGAGGGAATAGCGGACGCCCGTTGGTCATGGTCGCGACTTCTGAAAATAGCCAGAGGACTAAACCGCTACCGCGGTAGTTTATTCATGCGTTGATATTCGGTGTTTCGT
>CAYLTU010000141.1:0-14849 GCA_964386465.1 uncultured Rhodospirillaceae bacterium | reverse complement strand
CCCCCAGCGGAAAGGACAGGCCATGAAATACGACTTGGGTGGCATCGGCGTCGTCAACCCGACGCCCCGGAACCCCGACGGCACGGTCAACGAGGAGGAGTACCGCCGCCACATCACCTGGATGGCGGACAACGGCATTCGCTTTCTCCAGCCGTGCGCCGGAATGGGCCAGTACATGGAGATCACGCGAGGGGAGTATCGGCGTCTGCTCGAAATCTCCGCCGAGGAGATCGGTGACCGCGTCTTCATCACTGCCTACGTCGCGCACTCGAACCCGCACCAAGCCATCGAGCTAATCGACATTCAGAGGATGCGGGCGCCCATGCTGCCTTTGTGATGCAGCCATTCTTCACGAAGCCGGACGACGAGGGGGTCTACCTCTACTTCAAAGCCGTCGCCAACGATACCAAGCTGCCACTGGTGCTCTACAACTGCCCGTCGCGGGCGGGCATCAACATGAGCGTCGACCTCATGGACCGGATCACGGACGAGGTGCCCAACTTCGTCGGCCTCAAGCAAACCACCTTCGACGAATATCCCGATGCGGTGCGCCGCCTCTCGGGCAAATTCAAGATCATACCGGGGGCCGAGGACCAGATGCTGTTTGGCTTCGCCTTGGGCTCGCCCGGGGTGCTCACCTTCTCCGCCAACATCATCCCCGACCGCCTCGTTGCCATCCAGACGGCCTGGGAGGCCGGCGATCATGAGAAGGCGAAGGCCATTTATCTGGAGTGGCTGCCGATGTTCAAGATCATCCACATCGAGCCAGTCCCGAATGCCGTGGTCTACATGCTGGATCGCATGGGTTGGGATTTCGGCCCGCAGCGCATTCCCGCACACGAGCCGTCCGAGGAACACAAAAAGAAGATCGACGACGTCCTCCGCTCGATGAATCTGATCGGTCAGTAAAGCGTCTGTCCGCTTCCGGCGAATTTCGTTGATTCAGTCGCCTGGGTCCGCGTCGGGGATTTCCGCATCCGACAAACCCGGAAGCCGGCGGCGGTGCGCGTCAAACTCAAGACCCGCCGCCGCGGAACGGGGTTGCCGGACTTAACCGTTCCACGACGAGATACAAGGGGAAATACCGCTAGTGCGATGATGCTGCCGATCGGATGCGACGGCGGCCTGGCGATCCGCGTGCTGACGGAGATGATCGCCGCGAAAGGTAGCGATTGCGGGCGGTTATAAACTTTAGGCCAGTGTATCCAGGGCGCGTTTGACGCGCGCGACCTGTCCGTCCGTCACAAGGCTGGACAGGACATCAGCGAACCGCGTCGTCTCCATTCCGGCGAACAGATACTGCCAACGATACGCTTTCAAGAATGCGTCCTCGACGGCGACCAGGGTTTCCCGGTCCAACGGCCGAGCGCAATACATCGCGAAGTAGCGCGTATCGAGCGCCGCCTGCGCCTTCAGCGTCCGATCCAATTTCTCGATCAGCTCGATAAGCCCGTCCACCGCCGCGTCGCGCGCGTCAAGCGAAAGCTCGCCATTTTGCAGGACCCACTCGATCTCCACGATCATCGCCTGCATGCTGACGCCGGCCTGCTCGCGCAGAAACGCATTCCGGAACATCGGCGACAATGTTTCGTCCGTCTCCGCGCAGTCGCCGTAATGGGCCTGCTTGAAGAATTCCACCGAAAGCGCCAGCGCACGGACGCCCCAGCTGAACTTGTCCCGCACCAATCCGTCGAGGTCCGAAATCTCGCGATATCCCGTCGGCATGCTCCGGGCAAGCGCCTTGTCCATGCGTTGGAAAAGCATCTGGCGCGTCGCCGCCGAGTTGTCCAGGTCGGACACCGTGTCGATCCGGTCGGCCGGGCTGTAATCGCCGAGCTCCTCAGCCGTCTCCTCGTCGACCAGACGTTCCAAGGCCGCGAAAAGGTTCACATAGGTGCGCCCCTGGATGTGGCCGACCAGCCGCCGTTCCATTTCCGTCAGGAAGTCGAACTCGTCGATTAGCGTGACCGCGTCCGGCAGCAGCTTGCTGCGCAAATCGAACACGCAGTTCTGCAAGGCCTGCATCGTCTCGACTGCCAAGGGGCGGCTCGATGCCGCGGCGGCATGAGTCATTTCGGCGGGGCTTACGGCGGCGGTCAACATCTTCAATCTCCTTTTTTCGATGGTGGCAATTTAGAGGCGCCCTGTTTCCGCCCTATGTCTCGAAATGGTTTTTATGTTTCAATTGTTTCAGGCGTGCTCCCTTGACATGGAGCCCGGACCGTTGCGAAGAATCGCGATACGAAAGCCGTGGAGAGGATCGTGGAAACGACTTTATCCAAGCTCGATATCCGTCCCGAGGACGGCAAACCGGTCGGCTCGCACGACGCCGGCCGCTATTGGCATTTCGACCTGTGCTACCTGAATACGCCGAGCCGGGTGACGCTGCTGAACGCGCTTGAGGTGCCGTCGCGCGATGGCGAGGTTTTCGGCGACACCCGGTTCGCCTCGGCCGCGGCGGCGTACGACGCGCAGCTGCTAGAGCCGTTCGGCCATCTCGCCTATTCGGCGTTCCGGTACCGTCATAAATGGCGATTCGGCGACCTGTTGATGTGGGACAATTGCGCCGTACAACACAAGGCGACCAGCGACTTCGAACTGCCGCTGCGGCGTCTGATGCAGCGCTGCACCTTCGAAGGCGCGGCGCCGGTCGCGGGTCATGGTTAGGCCGTTCATCGCCTTTCTGGTGCTCCTGCTGTTGTCCGCAAGCGGTGCGGCGGCGTTCGATCTCGAATTCGTCGCGGCGTCCGACGACCTTTTTGCCGAACCGCACGATATCGTGCTGTCGCCGGACCGCCGGTTTCTCTACGTATCGGACAACGGCCACGATCGCATCGCCGTCCTCGACCCGACGACCCTGGCCTTGCTGGGAACCTTCGGCGAGGAAGAGCTCGGCGCGCCGCACGATGTGGTCTTTGACGCTGCCGGCCGGCTTCTGGTCGCCGATACCGACAACAGCCGCATCGCGGTCTACGCCGTCGATGGGGCGAAAGGAAAGCTGATCGGCGACTTGAAGGGCGGTTTCAGCCGGCCGGAAGGCGTCACCGTGCATCCGAACGGCCGCGTCTACGCAACGGGAGCGAGCTCAGGCAACGTCGTCGCGTTCGAAAACGGCAAGCCGGTGGCGGAAGCGGGCGGGCTGTCCTCGCCGCACGATGTCGAGATCGCCACGGACGGTACGGTCTGGATCGCCGATGCCGCCAACGACCGGCTCGTGCAGATGTCGGATGACCTGAAAACCCTGCGCACGGTCAAAGGGCCGGCCTACGCGTTCAACGGGCCGCGCTATCTCGACTTCGACGCCAAGGGCCGGCTCTACGTCGCCGACAAATACACGCATCGGATCAAGGTGCTCGATCCGGCGTTGAGAGTCGTTCTCGTCCTTGGCGGCCGCGGCAAGGGGCCAGGGAAATTCGACCGACCGGAAGGCATCGAAATCGACGGGACCACCGTCTGGTTTTCGGACACTTACAACGACCGCATCGTCCGCTACCGCATCGTCGAGTGAGGCCGGTTGACCTTCCAGCGCTGGGAAACGACATAATGTTTGTCCCAAGACGAAGTGGAGCCGACTGAAATGCCGAAATTTCGCCTATGCGCCGCAATTCTCGCCGCGATTCTATTCGCCGGAAACGCCGCATTTGCAGCCGGGTCCCACGGTGGCGGGCACGGCAAGGGGCATGGTCTCGCCTTCGGCGAACCCGGCAAAGCGGAAAATGTCCGCCGCACCATCGATGTTGTCATGAAGGACAGTTTCTACGAACCCAAAACGATCGTCGTTGAAGCGGGCGAGACCGTCCGGCTCCGCATCGTCAACAAGGGTGAGTTGGTGCACGAGTTCAACCTCGGAACAGCGAAAATGCACGCGGCCCATCGGAAGGAAATGATGATGATGGCCGACCGCGGCGTGCTCGAGGCCGACAGGATCAACCACCACATGATGAAAAAGGGCGGAATGATGCACGACGACCCGAACAGCGTGCTGCTGGAGCCCGGCAGGTCGGGCGAGATCGTCTGGCATTTTTCGAACGCGATGGCGCTGGAATTCGCCTGCAACGTGCCCGGTCACTATGAGGCCGGAATGATGGGCCGGGTCGGGTTCAAATAGGCGCCTATGCCCAAGCAGATCATCCTCCTCACCGGGGAAACCGAACTCCCGTTTCTGTCGAAAGCGCTGCAGGCCGCTAACGGGGCACTCGACGTCCTGCATGCCAACAACACGACCGCGCTGGCGACAGCTTTGGACGATTGCGACCCCGCGTCGCTCCGGCTGCTCAGTTTCAGTTCGAACGTGATCGTGCCGGCCGCAATGCTGAGCGCCCTCCCCGGACCCGCCTACAACTTCCACCCGGGCCCGCCGGAATATCCAGGATCGCACCCGAACAGTTTCGCGATCTACGACGGCGCGACGCGGTTCGGCGCGACGGTGCATGAGATGACCGCCAAGGTCGACGCTGGCCCCATCGTGAAGGTCAGCGAGTTCGACATCCCGGAAGGCGCCGATTCACTGGAACTGGCGACCCTAGCCTACCAGCATATCGCGGCGCTGTTTTTCGACCTCGCGCCGCTTCTCGCCACCTCCGACGATGCGCTGCCGCGGATCGACCGGCGTTGGGCTGCGCGGAAGTGGACCCGAGCCGACTACGAGAAAATGCGGAATTACGACGAGAACGTAGATTTCGCGGAACGAACCCTGCGAAAACGCGCGTTCGGCTAACGGCTGTCAAAAAGCCACCCAATTCCCATATAAAAGGTCATGAGCGATCTTCAGGACCCCTGGTCCGAGAAACCGAAACCGCGCCGCCGGCTGACGCCGTTCTGGCTGTTCGCCGGCGCCGTCGCCCTCCTGATCGGGCTGCTGATCTGGCGATTTCCCTTCGCCCTGGAGGAGCAGGGCGCGTGGGCGCACTTGGTCTACATGCTGTGTTTCCTGGCGCTGGTCGCCGGTGGAATCTTCCACAAGGGACTCCGCGCGACCCAGGTGTTGAAATACACCTTCATTTGGGTCGGCATCGCCGGTATCGCCGGGCTCGGCTACGCCTACCGGTTCGAACTCGGCGCCGCCAAAGACCGCTTCGTCGCCGAGCTGGTACCGGGCGCCGGCATTCCCGCCGCCGGCGGTGAAATAATGTTCCGGGCCGACAGCAGCGGCCACTACAACGTGGAGGCCCTGGTCAACGGCGTACCTGTCCGCTTCCTCGTCGATACCGGCGCCAGCGACGTGACGTTGTCGCCGCGCGATGCGGAACGGATCGGACTCGATCCGGATCGATTGAAATTCAACCGGCCGTACCGGACCGCGAACGGCGTCGTAATGGGCGCGGCGGTCAACTTGCCCAGCATTCGGGTCGGGCCGATCGAACTGCACGACGTAACGGGATCGGTCAATGGCGCACCGCTGGCCGCTTCGCTGCTCGGCATGTCGTTCCTGGAACGGTTGCGCGGCTACCGCGTTGAGAACGAGACCCTGATCTTGCGGCAATGACCACCATTCATTTGACCGACCAAAACAGAATTGCTATTCTGATATCATGGCACGTGTACGAGAATTCGATCCGGCAGACGCCATCCAGGGCGCGATGAACGTCTTCTGGCGTAGCGGCTACGGCGACACGACGATGGAGGACATCGTCTCCGAGACCGGCGTCAGCCGTTATGGGCTGTACGGCACCTTCGGCAACAAGAAGGAAATCCTGCTCGCCGCGATGCGGCATTACGAGCAGAGAATGTCCGACTTGGTCTTGTCGGATTTGCGCAAGCCCGGCGCCGGGCGCGCTGAAATTATCGGACACTGGCAGGCCATGCGCCAGCACGCCGAGGAAGAAGATTTCTGCAATGGCTGCCTGATCGTGAATGTCGCCGCGGAAGTCGCGCCGCACGATCCCGAGATCGCCGCCGAGGTGCGCCGCTTCGACAGAGAACGCACGGCGATTTTCGCAACAGCGATACGAAACGGGCAGAAAGCGGGCGAAATTGCGACCGATATCGATCCCGAAGGCGCCGGAAAAATGCTCGTGGCATTGTCGCATGGCGGCGCCCTGATGATTCGAGCCGGTACAAAACCGAGCGAATTGGAGGGTGCTATCGAAGCCGCACTGTATTTTTTGCGGAATCCAAAAAAATCCGCTTGAATTCAATATCAGAACGCATATTCTGTTATTCAATCGCGTCGAAACTTCTGGGCGATTTTTTTTGCCCTAAACCAGAATGGTCGTTCTGTTTTGTCCGGACACGAGGAGCAGATGATGGGCATGAATGTATCCGACCGCTGGGCGGTTGCGCTGGCCGATTTCGTCGTCCACCGCCGCTGGCTCGTCATCGCCGCGACGCTGATCGCGGTCTTCGCCATCGGCGCGGGCGCCCGGCATCTCGAGTTTTCCAACAACTACCGGGTCTTCTTCGGCGCCGACAATCCGGAACTGATCGCCTTCGAGAATTTCCAGGCGACCTATACCAAGAACGACAACATCCTGTTCGTGGTCCAGCCCAAGGACGGCAAGCTGTTCACCGCCGATCAGGCCGCCGCCGTCGAACAGATTACCGCCGAGGCGTGGAAGACCCCCTTCGCGATCCGCGTCGACTCGGTGACCAATTTCCAGCACAGCTGGGCCGACGGCGACGATCTGACGGTCGAGGATCTGGTCCGCAACGGCAGCAAGATGGCGCCGGCGGAACTGTCCCGCCGCACCGCGATTGCCCTGGCGGAACCGCTGCTGCGCGGCAATCTGATCTCGCATAGCGCCGAGACGACGGGCGTCAACATCGTCCTGCAATATCCCGAAAAGAGCCTGACGGAGGTTCCCGCCGCCGTCGCCCACGTCCGCGCGGTGCGCGATGCGATCCTGAAGGACCATCCCGACCTCACCATCGCGCTGACCGGCGTCTCGATGCTCAACAACGCTTTCGCGGAGAGCGGCCAGACCGACGCGGCGACCCTTATTCCCGTCATGTACGGCGTACTCCTGGTCTTCATGATCGTGATGCTGCGCAGCGTCACCGGCACCTTCTCGACCCTGCTGGTCATCGGGTTTTCAACGGTCGCGGCGATGGGATTCGCCGGCTATGTCGGTATCAAGCTTACCCCGGTTTCGATCACCGCGCCGACCATCGTCCTGACCCTGGCGATCGCCGACAGCATCCACATCCTGGTCACGCAGCTGGGGCTGATGCGCGAGGGGATGGACAAGATCGCGGCGCTCAAGGAAAGCATCCGCATGAACGCGCTGGCAGTGACCATCACCAGCATCACGACCATCGTCGGCTTCCTCAGTATGAACTTTTCCGATGCGCCGCCGTTCCACGATCTCGGCAACATCACCGCCGCCGGCATCGCCGCCGCCTGGGCGCTGTCGCTCGCCTTCCTGCCCGCCGTGATCAGCCTGTTGCCGCTGCGGGTGCGCGAGAACCAGGGCACTGGCGCACGGATGCAGCGCGTCATGGAGGGCGTGGCGAACGTGGTCATCGGCCGCTACCGCAGCATCCTCGTAATCTTCGGAACCGTCGCGGTGGCCCTGGGGGCCATGGTCCCGACTATCGATCTCGACGATCAATGGGTCAAATATTTCGACCACCGTATCCCGTTCCGCGGCGACGCCGAATTCGCCATCGAGCATCTGGCAGGCCTGTACCCGGTCGAGTTCTCGGTCAAGGCGGGCCGGGCCGGCGGCGTCAGCGATCCGGAATATCTAGCGCATCTCGATGCGTTTGCCGCCTGGCTGCGGACGAAGCCGGAAGTCCGCCATGTCTACAGCTATACCGACATCATCAAGCGGTTGAACAAGAACATGCACGGCGACGATACGGACTGGTACAAGATCCCCGAGGCGCGAAATTTGGCCGCCCAGTATTTGCTGCTCTACGAACTGTCGCTGCCCTTCGATCTCGACCTGAACGACCGGATCAATATCGACAAGTCGGCCACGCGGGTGACCGCAACCCTGGACGAAATCACGACAACGCGGCTGCGCGGGTTCCTGACCGAAGCCGAGACCTGGCTTGAGGAAAACGCGCCGAAACCGATGCACACCAAACCGACAAGCGCATCGGTCATGTTCGCCTATATCTCGCAGCGCAATATCGAAAGCATGCTGCGCGGCAACGCCGTGGCGATAGTCCTGATCGCAGTGATCATGGCGCTTGCGTTGCGCAGTGTCGGCATGGGCGTGCTCAGCCTGCTGCCCAACGCGGTGCCGATCGTGATGACATTCGGGCTGTGGGCAATTTTGGTCGGCCAAGTCGGTATGGCGTCGGCCACAGTTACGGCAACGGCGCTCGGCATCGTGGTCGACGATTCGGTCCACCTTCTGACCAAATACCTGCGCGGTCGGCGGGAGAAAGGCTTCACCACCGAAGAAGCGATCCGCTACGCCTTCCGCATGGTCGGCCCGGCGATCATGACGACGACCTTGATCCTCACGGCCGGCTTCTCGGTCCTGGCCTTGTCGACTTTCAAGATCAACGCGGAAATGGGGCTGCTGACGGCGATGGCCATCGCGCTGGCTCTGATTTTCGATTTCCTCTTCCTCCCCGCCCTGCTGATGCTGGGCAAAAAGAAAACGGAGACGACCAATGCGCAACTCGCTGCTGCGGAATAGCGCCGCCGCCCTCTTGTTCGCGGCGGCAATCGCTCCCGCGATCGCCGAAACGCCGGAGCAGAAAGGCTTCGCCATCGCGGCCCGCGCCGACCGCTCCGACCGAGGGTTTACCGACAGCCGGGTCGAAATGAAGATGGTCCTGCGCAACGCCGCCGGACAGGAAGCGAGCCGAACGCTGGCCCTCAATACGCTGGAAGTTCCCGACGAGCAGCTTGGCGACAAGACCCTGATCGTCTTCGACAGCCCGGCCGATATCGACGGCACCGCCCTGCTGTCGCACGCGAAAATCCTCGATGCGGACGACCAATGGCTCTACCTGCCGGCACTCAAGCGGATCAAACGGATATCCTCGGTCAACAAATCCGGCCCCTTCGTCGGCAGCGAATTCGCTTTCGAGGATTTCACCGCGCTGGAACTCAACAAATACACCTACAAGTATCTGCGCGAAGAGCCCTGCGGCGACATGACCTGCGACGTGGTGGAACGCAAGCCGCGCTACGAGCATTCCGGCTACACGCGACAGGTCGCTTGGACCGACCAGCGCGACTTCCAGGTCCGAAAGGTCGATTTCTACGACCGCCGCGGCGACTTACTGAAAACTTTGGAGCAGAAGGAGTACAGGCAATACGACGACAAATTCTGGCGCGCCCACTTGCTGGCGATGACCAATCATCAGACCAAGAAGAGCACCGACCTGATTTTCAGCGACTTCGCGTTCAAGACCGGCCTGCGCGACCGGGATTTCGTCAAGAACACCCTGAAGCGGATCAGATGAGACCGTTGGGTCTTCTAGAGGCTGTTGTAAGTTTGCCGCGCCTTTACCCTCTCCTTGGGGAGAGGGAGGGGCCCGCGAAGCGGGAGGGTGAGGGGATTTCCCCACGTCAACGATTCTCCCCTCACCCTGCCCTCTCCCCAAGGAGAGGGAACACGATTTCGACCATTCGCCAAAAACTTTGCCCATGCTGGCTGGCGCTCCTCCTCGCGGCGCTCCCCGCCGTCGTCGCCGGCCCGGTGGTTGCCGGCGAGGTTCGGATGTCCGGTTTCGTGGCGTCCGAACTTCGCTGGTTCCCCCAATCGCCACAGTTCCAGGGACAGTTTTCCGGCGCCGAGCCTTCCCTGCTGGCCAATCCGGAGATCCGCTACCGCAGCAAGGACCGCGATACGAGCGCGGTCTTCATCCCCTTCCTGCGGTTGTCGGGCCGCGACGCCGAACGCACCCATGCCGATATCCGCGAGGCCTATATCGCGACCCGCAAGGGCGACTGGGATCTTCTGGTCGGGCTCAACAAGGTGTTCTGGGGCGTCGCGGAATCGCGCCACCTGATCAACATCGTCAACCAAACCGACGCCATCGAAGACGTCGACGAAGAGGACAAGTTCGGCCAGCCGATGATCAATCTCGGCGTGCAGAAGGATTGGGGCCGTATCGACCTGTTCGTGCTGCCGGGCTTCCGCGAACGCCCCTTCCCGCGCACCGAGGGCCGGTTGCGCGCGGGCCTGATCGTCGAGGAGGATCTGGCGAGTTTCGAAAGCGGCGCGGGGAACAAGCATATCGACGTCGCCGGACGCTACTCCCACTTCATCGGCGACTGGGACTTTGGGGTTTCCATCTTCCACGGCCTGAGCCGCGAACCGCGACTGCTGCCAAACGCGACCGGCACGGCGCTCGCGCCGCGTTACGACGAGATCACACAGCTCGGCGTTGACGTTCAATACACACTGGATGCCTGGTTGTGGAAGTTCGAAGGCATCGCCCGTGAAGGCCATGGCGACAGCTTCGCGGCCATGGTCGGCGGCGTCGAGTATACCTTCTATCAGGTCGCCGACAGCGACGCCGATGTCGGCGTCCTGGCCGAAATCAATCTCGACGGCAGAGACGAGAACCGCGCCCCGCCGACGCCGTTAGAACACGATCTATTCCTCGGCGCCCGTCTGGCGCTCAACGATGTCGACGATACCCAGGCGCTGGCCGGCGCGGTGATCGACGCCGAAGACGGCACGCTGTCCTTCTTCCTGGAGGCGGAGCGCCGCATCGGCGATTCCTGGAAGATCGAGGCCGAGGCCCGGCTATTGGGCAACGTCGACGACAAGAACGTCCTGGCACCCTTCAAACGCGACAGTTTCCTGAATTTGCGTCTATCGCGGTTTTTTTGAACGTCAATCCGTCCGGCGCAAACCGAGCACGATGTCGATATAGTCCGGTTCATTCTCCGGTGTCAGGTAGCCGGTGCGGACCAGGAAATCGATGATCGCCAGGTTGCAATTGAACTTGAAGTCGAAGCTGTCCCGAACCCGCGCGGCGACCTTTCCGATGGGCCAGAGTTCAAACCTGTCGATCTCCCCGTCCGTGTTGACCGGCGTGAAATCCGCTGGCAGTTCCAGATCGTAGCAGAACATCTGGTCCGGCTTGGCGCCATCCGGCGACTCGTGGCAATAGCTGATCACGCCGACCGGCCAGGCGCGCGCGGCGATCTCTTCGGGGATGCCCGCTTCTTCGGCGCATTCCTTGATCAGATTGTCGTGCGGCGTGATGCCGATCGGCTGCCCGCCGGCGACCATGTTGTCGAGCATACCGGGATAGGTCGGCTTGTCCTTGGCGCGCGTGGCGACCCACATATGCAGCCCATCCTCACTGCGCACGAACCCGTTCATGTGCGCGCCCCAGGCGCGAACGCCGAAATGCGGGGAGGCGGCGCGCTCCATTTGCAGCAAGGGTGGATCGCTCCATACCGACTTCACGGGATAGGGTTCTTCGCGCCAACCCGTGATCGCACCGGCCTCGGCCAAAGCCCGCAGCGGCGTTCCTATGGCGGAACTACGGGACGCGAAATCGCCCTCTGCCAATTCGACACCATCGTCACCGGTCTTGAACACGTCAGGCCAGGCGGAAAGCTTGCTGGCGAAATCCGGGCGTAACCAGCCAATCCGGTTTCCCGCAACGAAAAACGGCACGAATCGGCTGAGATCGGCATTGTTGCAGGCGCGGATGTGGTCGAGAAAACTCATCGCCCGCACCTTACAAGATCAAGCGACGTCGACGTAGCGTTTCTCCGAGACCAACACGCGGTCGACCTCGAAAATTTGGTTCATGCAGCGGCCGATATAGCGGGCAAGTTCCATATCCATATCCCGCACCTGGATATCGACGGTGAGTTCCCCGCCCATACGGCGGGCATCGAAACAGTCCGGCACCAGGCCCCGTTTCGCAAAATATTCCAGGACCCGCGGCAAAACGCCGGGCCCGGCGTGCGCCGTGACGGAAAAGCAGATGGTGGAGGATTCAGATTCTTGTACGGACATGACACGCGACCTCGAATGATGTTTCAGCAAGACGAACGACGACCGGCCGGTCCAGGACGGGGACCGGGGTGGTAATTCGCTTGCCGATTTCGGTTTGCGTGTTCATGTAGGGGCTTATATCAGGGTGGAATGCGGGTTTACAGCAGGAAGATCGTCAAAGTGGATGGCTTTACGCATACGAATCCCGGCGCGAGATGGCTGATCGTACTGGCTCCGCTGCTCGTGATCGCCTGCATGTCGCCGGACAAAACCCGCTGGACGCAACCCGGCAGCGGCGCGTCCCCGAAACCCACCGACGCCGCCAGCTGCCGCGTCGATGCCAACCGGCGCGCGGAACGGGAATACCTGCTGGACACCCGGTCCCGCAGCGACGACGCGTTCGCGACCGCGGGGAGCCTGCAAAACGAATTGGCCCGGCGCGATGCGAAACGCTACCGCCAGCGCCTCTACGAGAATTGCCTGCGCAGCCTAGGATATGAAAGAGCGCCCGTGGCGGGTGGAAAAGCACGGTAACGGGCGATTGGCCGCTCCTCCCGGAGCGTGGTATATGTCCGCGAATTCCTGCGGGATGGCCTGGATTTGGCAGAACAAAAAAACACGCGGAAAAAATTACAGTTGGACGAGCCGACGCGGAAGCTGGCGGGGCGGATCTGGCGCGATTATGTCCGCTACCACAAGGGCGCGATCCTGCTGGCGGTCGTCTGCATGGTCATCGTCGCCGCCGCCGCCGGCGGGCAGGCGCGGCTGATCGAGCCGGCGCTGGACAAGGTCCTCGTCACCGGCGACGAACAGCTGGTCTGGCTGATCCCCCTCGCCTTTCTGGCCATCTCCATCGTCAAGGGCTTCGGCAGCTACGGACAGACGGTGTTGATGAACCGGGTCGGGCTGCGCGTCGTCACGACGCTGCAGAGCCAGATGTTCGACCGCATCGTCCGCGCCGACCTCGCTTTCCTGCAGGGCGACGCGACGGGCAAGCTGATTTCCCGTTTTACCAACGACGTGAACTTCCTGCGCGAGGCGGTGATCAAGACGGTCACCGGTTCGGTGCGCGATCTGCTGACCGTGGTCGTCCTGGTCGGCGTGATGTTCTACACCCACTGGGTGCTGGCGACGATGGCCTTCGTCGTCTTCCCGGTCAGCGTCTTCCCGATCGTCTATCTCGGCCGCCGCCTGCGCCGGGTCTCGGCCGAGACACAGGTGGAACTGGGCATACTGACCGCACTGCTCGACGACGTGTTCAAGGGCGCCCGGCAGGTCAAGGCTTACGGCATGGAAGATCACGAGCAGCGCCGCGCCGACGGCATGTTCGAGTCGATCTACCGATTCATCCTGAAGGCCGCGAGGGTGCGTGCACGGTCCTACCCGATCATGGAAACACTGGGCGGACTGGCCATCGCCGCCGTCCTGTTTTATGGCGGCTATCAGGTGCTGCACGGCGAAACCACGGTCGGCAAGCTGATCGCCTTCCTGACGGCGCTGGTCATGGCGTTCCAGCCGATCCGCAGTCTTGCCGCCCTGAACGCCAGCCTGCAGGAAGGGTTGGCGGCGGCACAGCGCATCTTCACCATGATCGACTACCGGCCGGCGATCGTCGACGGATCGGACGCCAAACCGCTCGACGTCACCGAAGGAACGGTCCGATATGAAGACGTCTCTTTCTCCTATGGCGACGGGATCGCGGCGCTGCGGAGCGTGACGATCGAAGCGCAACCAGGACAAAAAATTGCATTGGTCGGCCCCTCGGGCGCGGGGAAGTCTACCGTGCTGAACCTGCTGCCGCGGTTCCACGACGTCTCCGGCGGCGCGGTTTCGATCGACGGCCAGGACGTCCGCGACGTGACCATCGACTCTCTGCGCCGATCCATCGCTCTGGTCAGCCAGGAGACCGGCCTGTTCAACACTACCGTCCGGGACAATATCGCCTACGGCGACCCGAACGCCGACGAAGCCGCGATCCATGCCGCCGCGAAGGCCGCCGCCGCCCACGAGTTCATCTCCGAACTTCCGCAAGGCTACGACACGGTCATCGGCGAAGCCGGGCTGCGGCTGTCCGGCGGGCAACGACAGCGGCTATCGATCGCCCGCGCCATGCTGCGTGACGCGCCGATCCTTTTGCTCGACGAGGCGACTTCGTCCCTCGACACGCAATCCGAGCGCCTCGTCCAAGACGCGCTGAAGCGCCTGATGGCAGGCCGCACGACACTGGTCATCGCCCACCGCCTGTCGACGGTCATCGATGCGGACCGGATCTATGTTATGAATGGCGGCCAGGTCGTCGAACAAGGCAGCCACAACGAACTTCTGGCGCGCAACGGCCTGTATGCGGAGCTCAGCCGCATGCAGCTCACCCCCGACGAGGCGGACCCGCCCGCCGTTCAAGCCCAGATGTAACGCCATGCGGGCGATGCGACCGATCATTCGTCACCCGAAGGTGCAGAGTGCCTTGTGCTGGATTGTCGCGTTTTATGTCCGACTCGTGAATTTGACCGGCCGCTGGCAGATCGTCGGAGACGATGCGCTAGCCGGATATGTCGCTGCGGACAAGCCCTTCATCGCGGCGTTCTGGCACGGCCGCTTGCTGATGATGCCCTTCGCCTGCGAAAGAAACCGCCCGGTGGATGTGTTGATATCCAACCATCCCGACGGACAGCTAATCGCCAGGACGATCGGACATTTGGGCGTCGGGACCATTGTGGGTTCGACCTCCAGGGGCGGCGCCAATGCCGCGCGCCAGCTGACCCGGCGCCTCAAGAAGGAGAACGTCATCGTCGGCATTACGCCGGACGGGCCGCGCGGCCCCCGGATGCGAGCAAGCGAAGGCGTTGTCGCGTTGGCGAGACTTGCCGGCGTTCCAATCTTCACGGTCGCGTACTCAACGAGCAGCGGGAGACTTCTGAACAGCTGGGACCGATTCCTGCTGCCGTACCCTTTCTGCCGCGGCGTGTTCATGTGGAG
>CAYLTU010000140.1:0-15021 GCA_964386465.1 uncultured Rhodospirillaceae bacterium | reverse complement strand
CGGTTTCATCTAATCCTGTGAAGGTGCTCTAAAGGGTCTCCGCGCTGCCCCTTGCAGCGGCGGCGCATCGTGCATAATTGAATGGCATGCATGACGAAGATGTAATCGGAACGGACCACGCGCCGCCGCCGCGCCTTGCGGGACGCGGCGAAAAGGTGCGCCGTTGGTCCGTGCGCGGCGGCGGGTTCCTGCTCGCGGCGCTGCTGCTCTATTTCCCGGCGGGAATGATCTGGATTCACAGCGTCGACGACAATCCGGAACTCGCAGTCGAGGCCGCGGAGGGCGAAAGCCGGTCCGTCGCCGTTGCCGCGGCGCTAATCGAACGCGAGACCGACCACAATCGCTGGACCGCGAACGACCCGTTTTTCCTGCCGGCGACGGCGCTGGACAACATGCCTAATTTCCAGCAGGGGATAATCTACGCGCTGTCCCGTTTCGCGATCGAGATGAGCGATCAGATCGGCCGCGTGCGCGGTTCCAGCCAGGTCGATGAGGATCTCGACAGCGCGGCCGGCCGGCTGAAGTTTCCGGGGACAATCTGGTTTTTCGATTTCGATACGTCGTGGGCGCCGACCACCGCGTCGGAGCAGCACTACCGCGAAGCGCGCCGCGCCTTACTTAAATACAACAAGCGGCTGGCAACAGGCACGGCGACGTTCGAGCGTCGTGCCGACAATCTGCAGGCGACCTTGGAACGGCTTTCCGCCGACCTCGGTTCCGCGTCGGCGGTGATCGACCACCATATTTCCGAAGGCGCCTGGTTCCTGGATTTCGAGGCCGACGACATCTTCTATCAGACGAAGGGGCGTCTCTACGCCTACTACCTGCTGCTCGCGGCGTTCCGGCAGGATTTCGCGCCGGTGATCAAGGAACGCGAGTTGGACAAGGCGTGGGGCCTGATGCTGGAGTCGATGCGTCACGCGGCCGAACTCGATCCGATGGTGATCGTGAATGGCGATCCGGAGGGTCAGCTGCTGCCCAGCCATCTGGCGGCGCAGGGCTTTTATTTGCTGCGCGCGCGGACCCAGTTGAAGGAAATCGCCAATATTCTTCTGAAGTAGAGATTCGCCGACTTTCCGGCGATTTATACGAAGGCACGCCGAGTCCGGTCTGTGTTAGACTCCGGCGCGTACCGCCGCTGAAACCCGCAGGGACCCTTCGTGACCGCTCGCGCGTTCGTCTCGATCCTCATGGCATTGACGCTGTTGGTCTACGCCGGTTCGTCGCCGGCGCAGGACGTATCCCGTCCCTTCAGCAAGATCGTCGCGGATTGGGACCGGACCCTTGAAAACGCGCGGCACTACGTCGACGCGCCGGTTCATTTCGAAGAGAGAAACCGGGAACACCGCGCCCTTCTCGCCGGAATACGGAAGTCGGCACAATTAGCCGCGACCAGCGCGGCCGCAAGCGTCGCGCAGCAGCAACGCTTGCTGGAAGCGTTGGGTCTTCCGCCGAAGGACGGCGATCCGCCGGAGCAACCGGAGATCGCGACGCAGCGGGCTAAATATATAGAGGACATCGCTTTTTACCGTGCGCGGGTCTCGCAGGCGGAGCTTGCCGTCGCACGCGTCGACGATTTGTCGGCGGCGATATTGAATCTGTCCCGCGCACAGTTGGTGAAAGACCTTACGACCCTGAACCCGTCGCCGCTGGCGCCCTCGACCGTATCGCGCGCCGTGCCGGATTTGTACCGCGTCGTTCGGGCGCTGGCGCGAATACCAAGCGTATGGTGGGATGCCTTGGCGGCAGACATGCGCTCTTCGGTGCTGTTCATCCGCATTCCCGCATTCCTTGTCGTTGCGTTTCTCGTCGGATGGGGAATCCGGTATCTGGCGATGCGCTATCTGGGCCGCGATCCGGAAACGCTGGAGCCAAGCTACGCGAGACGGCTTGTCGGTGCCGTCGCGGACGCGGTGTCGCGCGGCATCTTCCCGGCGATGATCCTGACCATAGTCCTGGTCCGGATCACCAGCGACAGCGCCGCGATCACGGGACCGTTCGCGGTCGTCCTGTCGGCCCTCTGCAAGGCGTTGATCCTGTTCGTTCTGGCCTGGGCCCTGCCGCGTGCGGCCCTGGCGCCGGACCTGCCGAATTGGCGGTTGACCGTGCTGACACCGTCGGGCGGCCGCGCGCTCAGCCGCCGCATAACGATTTTGGCCGCCCTCGTATCGGTGAATTACTTTGTCGTCGAGGCACTGAAGGCTATGCCGTCGAGCCGCGGCCTGTCCGCGGAAGCGGACGCCCTCGTTGGGTTCAGCTTCGAAATCGTCATCGCGATCGGCTTGCTCGCGCTGTTGCAACCGCGCCTATGGCGTATCGACGAAGACGCCGAGCGCAAACGCGGCGAGGAGGACGACAGGCCGGCCTCCGAACGGCGGGGACATTTCTGGACCGGCGTCCGCGGTCTGTTCGCGGCGATCGCGGTCGCGGCGGTCGTCGCCAGCGCCATCGGCTACGGCGAACTCGGAAACTATCTTCTCGGCAGCCTGATCGGCACCGGCGTGATCGGCGGCGGGCTCTATCTGACGCGCGGCCTGTTGCGCGAAACCGTGGCGATCGTCCTGCGTTCCGGGTTCGTCACGCGGCGGCTGGGCGTGCAATACCGTACGCGGCGATTGGCCAAGTTCTGGCTGCGCGCGCTGCTCGATATCGTTATCGTCCTCGGTGGCGTGTTCCTGATCGCACCGGCCTGGGGCGTTCCGGCGGACGAACTGTCGCTTTGGGCCGCGCAATTGTTCCAGGGGTTCAAGGTCGGTAGCGTCACGATCTCGATCCTGGATTTCACCCTGGGAATCCTCATCTTCGTCGCCATCGTCCTGGTGACACGCGCCGGGCAGCGGGCGCTGGCCGAACGCATACTGCCGGAAACCCAGATCGATACGGGGCTGCAGCATTCCCTGTCGGCCGGCTTCGGTTATGTCGGTATCGTCATCGCCGCGATGCTAGGCGTTTCGGCGATCGGTCTCGACCTGACGAACATCGCCCTGATCGCCGGCGCCCTGTCCGTCGGCATCGGCTTCGGGCTGCAGAATATCGTCAACAATTTCGTGTCGGGCATCACCTTGCTGATCGAGCGGCCGATCAAGGTCGGCGACTGGGTTGTGGTCGGCGACCAGGAAGGGATCGTCAAACGCATCCAGGTGCGGGCGACCGAGATCGAGACATTCCAGCGCACGTCGGTGATCGTGCCAAATTCGGCCTTCCTGCAGGAACCGGTCGTCAACCGGACGCACAAGGACAGTTTCGGACGGATCGAGGTGCCGGTCGGCGTCGCCTACGGTACCGACACCGCCAAGGTCGAACAGCTGTTGCTGGACGTGGCCAAGGAAAACACGAAGATCGCGTCCTGGCCGGAACCGTTCGTGCTGTTCCAGAATTTCGGCGGCTCGTCGCTCGATTTCGAGCTGCGCTGCTACTGTCCGAACGTCTTCGATACCTTCCGCGCCGGCAGCGAGCTGCGTTTCGCGATCGACCGCGTCTTCCGGCGCGAGGGCATCGGAATCCCGTTCCCGCAGCACGACGTGCATCTCAAGGATATCGACCGGCTGGAACGGCTGTTCGCGCCGAAACGGGAGGATCCGACGGGATAGTCAGGGCTTCGAGACCAGGTCATCGGCAGCATTCCGATCGCGCAGCAAGGCCGGCGCATAGTGCCGAAATCGGCGCTGGCTACTCCCATACGAATAAACAACGAAAATCGTGTCTTAATTCCAAAGCTTCACAAAAAGTTTTGAAATTGACGCCGCGCAACCTGGCTTCTCGGACTGGACGCAGCCCCGAGGGCGCGTTATGCCAATCCGAATTGTCGGAAATCTTCGAGGATCGAGACGCCATGTTCTCACTGACCGATGAACAGCGTGACTTCCAGGCACGCGCCCGGGAACTCGCTGAAACCGTCATCGCGCCGCGCGCCGCGGAAATCGACCGCAGCGAGCAGTATCCGTGGGAGAACGTCGCGGCGCTGCGCGACGCCGGGTTCGTCGGCATGACCATTCCGAAGGAATTTGGCGGTCAGGGCCGCTCGTTTCTCGATGCGGTGCTGCTGATCGTGGAAATGGCCAAGGTATGCGGCGTCACCGGGCGGATCGCCGTGGAATGCAATATGGGCGCGGTCAGCGCGGTGATGAAATATGGCAACGACGACCAGCGCAAGATAGCGGCCGAGGTGGTGCTGAGCGGCGATAAGCCGGCGATCTGCATCACCGAACCGAATGCCGGCAGCGCTGCCAGCGAGATGACCACGCGGGCCGACAGACAAGGCGACAATTGGATCGTCAACGGCAAGAAGCACTGGATTACCGGCGGCGGCGTCTCGCGGCTGCATCTCATTTTCGCGCGGGTTTTCGAGGACGGCTTCGAGCAGGGCATCGGCGGCTTCCTCGCGGTGCGCGACCCGGACGCCGGCACGCCGAAAGGCCTGATCATCGGCAAGCGTGAACCGACCATGGGGCTGCGCGGCATCCCCGAGGTCGAGGTCATCTTCGAGGGTCTGGAAGTGCCGGACTCGATGATGATCACCCCGCCGGAAGGGCTGCGGCGCGGCTTCGCGGGCTTGATGAACGCCTATAACAGCCAGCGGGTCGGCGCGGCGGCGGTGGCGCTTGGTCTGGCGCAGGGCGCCTATGAGAAGGCGCTCGCCTTCAGCCACGAGCGCGAGCAGTTCGGCCGCCCCATCCATGAGTTCCAGGGCTTGCAATGGATGCTGGCCGATATGTCGGTGCAGCTCGCGGCAGCCGAAGCGCTCTGCTACAAGGCCGCCGGCAACGCGGGCGACGGCTTCCCGGATGCGAACGAAGCCGCACAGGCCAAGATCTTCACCTCGGAAATGGCGATCAGGGTGACCAACGACGCGCTGCAGGTCTTCGGCGCGGCCGGCTATTCGCGCAACAATCCGATGGAACGCATGGCCCGCGACGCGCGCATGTTCACGATTGGCGGCGGCACCGCGCAGATACTGCGCACCGTCGTCGCCTCGCGAATCCTCAAGACCAAGCTGCCACAGACCCGCGACGGCTACATGAACCTGCCCCGCGCCGGCGCCCGCACGTAATGGCGACAGCGGCACAGCTCGTCGCGCGCCGTCTGTACGAGGCCGGCTGCCGCCACGCCTTCGGCATTCCCGGCGGCGAGGTGTTGACGGTGATGGAGGCGCTCCAGGAGGCGGGCCTCGAATTCGTTCTGGTCAAGCATGAGAATTCCGGCGGCTTCATGGCCGAAGGCACCTTTCACGTCACCGGCGCGCCCGGCGTGCTGCTGGCGACGGTCGGTCCTGGCGTGGCCAACGCGGTCAACTTCATCGTCAACGCCGAACAGGACCGCGTCCCGCTGATCTACCTGACCGGCTGCGTCGATCCGGCGGAAGCGCAGACCTACAACCACCAGGTCTTCGACCACACGGCACTGATCGGCAGCGTTGCCAAGGCGAGCTTTACCCTGGTCGACGGCGCCGTCGACACGATCATCGACAAGGCGGTGTCTGTTGCCATGGACGGAAGGCCCGGCCCGGTCCATATCGATATTTCGACCGCGCTCGCCGGCCGAGAACAGCCGGAGGAGCCGCCGACGCGGCGTGTCCGCCCTGCCCCAACCGCGCCCGCGCCGGGTCCCGATCTGGATTTCGCCCGCAATCTGCTGGGCAACACGGAACGCCCGATCCTGATCGCCGGGGTCGAGGTGCTGGAGCACGATGCGGCGGAAACGGTGGCGGCGCTCGCACGGGACTTCTCGATCCCCGTGATCACGACCTACAAGGCGAAGGGGGTTTTGCCGGAGGACGACGATCTGGCGCTCGGCGGCTGGGGACTGTCGCCGCTCGGCGATTCCCATCTGCTGCCGCTGATCGAGACCAGCGACCTTATTCTGCTGGCCGGCTATGACCCGATCGAGATGCGCGCCAGCTGGACCCGGCCCTGGGACGCCAGGAAACAAGCCGTGATCGAATTCACCGCCGTGCCCAACACGCATTACGTTCACCAAGCGTCGCTGTCCTTCGTCGGCGATGTCCGTTCCGGTATCGAAACGTTGCGCGATGGCGTCGAACCGCACCCAGTCTGGTCGAACGGGGCGCCGGTCGAGACACGCAAGGCCCTGGCCGCCGCCTTCCCGACCGATGAGGAATGGGGTCCGGCGGCGATCTGCGACGAGGTCAACCGGTTGCTGCCGGATGATGCGATGGCCGCCGTCGACACCGGCGCGCATCGTATTCTGTTGTCCAGCGTCTGGCGTGCGAAACAGCCGCATACGCTGATCCAATCCTCCGCGCTGTGCACGATGGGCTGCGCCCTGCCGCTCGCCATGGGCGCGAAACTGGCCGACCCGGACCGTCCAGCCGTCGCCTTCACCGGCGATGCGGGGCTGGAGATGGTGCTGGGCGAACTCGCCACCCTGCGCGACCTGAAGCTCCCGGTGGTGACCATCGTGTTCGTCGACGCCTCGCTCGCCCTGATCGAGATGAAGCAGCGGGCCAACGGCATGGAAAACCTTGGGGTCGATTTCGGCCGCACCGATTTCGCCGCCGTGGCGCGCGCATTGGGCGGGATCGGTCTCGATGTCGACAACCGGGCCGATCTGGTGCATGCGGTCAACGAAGGGCTTGTCGCCGACACCTTTACCGTGGTCGCCGCCCATATCGACCGCGCTGCGTACGACGGTCGGATTTAATCGGCCGCGCGTTTACGGGAAATTAAGCCCGGTCCGCCAAGATCGGGCGCATGGAAACAAACCGACAAATCGCGCTGCGGCATGACGCTACGCCGCAACTCGAAAACGGCGGCCGCCGCATCGCGCTGCTGATCTGCGGCTGGTGCAATGTCGCGCTGGGTATGATTGGCGCCGTAGTACCCGGCATGCCGACGACGGTATTCCTGATCATTGCGCTTTGGGCCTTTACGCGAAGCTCACCGCGTTTGCGGCGCTGGCTGTACAACCATCCCCGCTACGGCGCGGCGTTGCGCGACTGGGACCGGCTCGGCGTGATTCCGCCGCGCGCGAAACGCCTGGCCGCCGCCATGATGACGATGAGCCTGGTGTTCATCGCCGCGATCGCGAGCAGCTGGATCCTGTCGGTGGCGGTTGGCGCCGTCATGGCGCTGGTTCTGCTGTACATCGCGACCCGTCCGAGCCACGCCGCACAGGTTTCTCCCGCCGAAGGATAGAGCCTTTATCGGCCCGGCCGCGCCGCGTTAAACTGTGTCCGCCGTTCGGCGCGAACACTCCCTGGCGCAGGAGCCCCGACCGTTGAAGCTGGATCGCGACGCAATCAAGCGCGGCGTCATCGACGAGATGGTGCAGGCCGCGCAGGCCGAGGGTTTTATGCATCCCGTGTCGGCCGAGGAGCGGCGCCAATCGCTGCGGGCGATGCTGGAACGCCAACCGGACGACGCGCCGGTCTGGGTCTTCGGCTACGGCTCGTTGATGTGGAACCCGGCCTTTTACTACGCCGAGAAGCGTTCCGGCCTGATCCATGGCTACCATCGCAGCTATTGCATGTGGACGGCGGGCGGGCGCGGTACGCCGGAACTGCCCGGCCTCATGCTGGCGCTCGACCATGGCGGCTCGTGCCGCGGGATGGCGTTCCGCATCGCGCCCGAAAGCGTCGAGGAGGAACTGGAAATCGTCTGGTCGCGGGAGATGATCGGCCGCGCCTACCGGCCGTGCTGGGTCACGGTCCGAACGGCGGGAGGTCCGGCGCGCGCGCTTACATTCGTCATCGACCGTCGCTATATCCGCTACGCGGGCAAGGTGCCGCGCGACGTCCAGGCCGCCCATCTGGCGACCGCGGCGGGGCGGATGGGCAGCAGCATGGAGTATCTCGAGAACACGGTCGCCCATCTCGACGAACTTGGCATCGGCGACGGGCCAATGCACGATATATTGCAGCGGGCGCGGGCCTATGACGGGCCGCCGCCGCGGGGACGATGGGAGGACGGAAGATGGCGGGCGACAAGATCGTGAAGACCGACGCCGAATGGCGCGAAATCCTGACCCCGGAACAGTACGAGGTATGCCGCGGCAAAGGCACCGAACGAGCCTTCACCGGCGAATACGACCGTTGCAAGGATGCCGGCACCTATGTCTGCCGGTGCTGCGGCAATCCGCTGTTCGCCTCGGACGCCAAATTCGACTCCGGTACCGGCTGGCCCAGTTTCTACGCCCCCGTTACGCCCGAGGCGGTGGAAGAGGAGGAAGACAACAGCTTCTTCATGCGCCGCACCGAGGTTATGTGCGCGCGTTGCGACTGCCATCTCGGACACGTCTTCCCCGACGGCCCGGCCCCGACCGGCCAGCGCTACTGCATGAACTCGGTATCGCTCGATTTGAAGCGCGCCGGGGATTGAGGGCGTCGCCGACTTAGGCGGAACAAACCGAAGCCGGCGGTGGGAGCCGCCCACCGTATCAGGTTCTGGTTTGGGATCTTGCTACTCGTCTGTTTCATTGGCTGCTAGTGTTGTTCGTCGTCATCTGCCTGCTCTCCGGGGAAGATGAGGGACTCGTCTTCGCCGTTCACGCTTACGTCGGTGTCGCAACGATGTCGAAAATCTCCGATCGCTAGCATAACAGCGTAGGCTGTTTCGCGCCCGTTGGATACGATAGGCGCACGGGTCTATGGTTCCCGGCGGGAAAATTATTGGGTAGGGCGTGCAATGGACGATCTTTGTTTTATGCCGGCGAGCGAAGCGGCGGCGCTGATCCGCGACAAAAAGCTGTCGCCGGTGGAACTGATGACCGCCGTGCTGGCGCGGATCGAGTCGCTGGAGCCCAAACTCAACGCCTTCGCGACGCTGGCCGCCGACGCGGCGATGGCCGAAGCCAAAAGCGCCGAAGCGGCGCTGAACGCGTCGGACGCGCACCTCGGCCCGCTGCACGGGATCCCGGTGACGATAAAAGATCTGTCCTCGGTCGAAGGACTGCCGTTCCAGCGCGGCTCGCACATCGAAGCCGGCAATATCGGCGCCGTGGACGCGCCCTTCGTCTCCCGGCTGCGCGAGGCTGGGGCGATTGTCCTCGGCAAAACAACGACGTCGGAATTCGGTTGGAAGGGGGTCAGCCACAGCCCGCTGACCGGGATCACCCATAACCCGTGGAAGCGGGGCTATAACGCCGGCGCCAGTTCGGCCGGCGCGGGGGCGGCGGCGGCGGCCGGCTACGGGCCTCTGCATCAGGGCTCCGACGGGGCGGGCTCGGTGCGCATGCCTTCGCATTTCTGCGGAATATTCGGGCTCAAGCCGTCCTTCGGGCGGATCCCCAACGCGCCGGTGGCGAATGGCGACCAGACCTCCCATAACGGGCCGATGACGCGCACGGTCGCCGATTCCGCGCTGATGCTGCGGGTCATGTCCGGGCCCGACCCGCTCGACCACTACAGTCTCGAGGCGCCGCCGGCCGACTACCCGGCGCTTCTGTCGGGCGATCTCAAGGGATTGCGGGTGGCCTACAGCCCGGATCTGGGGCATGCGCGGGTCGACGACCAAGTCGCCACGCTGGTCAGAAGGGCGGCCGGGGCGATCGCGGACCTGGGCGCCGAGGTGGAAGAGGTAACCCCGCCCTGGACCGGTGACGGACCGGAGCTGATCCGCTTCTTCTGGGCCGCGCACGAGCTGCGCTTTCGGCAGTTTCTCGACGAGTGGGGCGACAAGATGGACCCGGGGCTGGTCGCCTGCATCGCGGCGGCGGGAAATCCAAGCGCCACGGACTATCTGGCGATGCGCCAGCGCAAGCTCGACTATATCGCCGCCATCCACGGCTGGTTCGAGGATTGGGACCTGCTGCTCACGCCGGCGGTATCCGTGGCCGCCTTTCCGGCCGACCGGCTGCAGCCCGAAGATTGGCCCATCCATGATTGGGACTGGGTGAGCTGGGCGGAATTCTCCTACCCGTTCAATTTTTCGCACAATCCTGCGGCCAGCGTCCCCTGCGGCTTCACGGACGAAGGGCTGCCCGTGGGGCTGCAGATCGTCGGGCGGAGACTGGACGATCTTGGCGTCCTGCGCGCCGCCGCCGCCTTCGAAGCCGCCCGGCCCTGGGCCGACAAGCGGCCCGCGCTGTGACGAAGTCCTTCGCGGGAGCCATGTCAACGCCGCGGTAGAAAGCTTCCTTGGCCGGCTAAAACGCGAGCGCGCGCTTTCGAAACTATCCGTTTATTCGGGGCAAAACCGACGCGAATAACCAATGCCGACAAATAAATCGGCTCCAAATACACCGACGCGATAACAACGATCTAAGAAATTATCGGATACGCTGTTAGAATACCGATTAGCATCGGTCGGTGTAGCAAAGGAGTTTGATTGTTGGCCCTTGGTAAGGTTCTTATCATTGACGATGACGCGGATATTCGGTCCTTTCTGAGCATCCTGTTTGAAGGCTGGAGCTTTGAAGTTGCGACGGCTGAAAATGGTATGGACGGGATTATGTTGGCACTTGATTTCGAACCCACATTGATTTTGCTAGACCTGAATATGCGCGGCATGACCGGTTTCGAGACCGCCCGCAGAATTAGAGCGGAGTCCAAGATTGCGTCGACACCGATACTGGCGGTTACAGGCCTCGGAAAGGCGGAAGATCGAGACGAGGCGCATCTGGCGGGGTGTGACGCTGTCGTATCTAAGCCAATCGACGCCTCCGTACTCTACCAGGCGATGAGCAGGTTAATCGGAAAAATGCATCAATAAGCGGCCATCGCTGCCGATATGGCCGAAGCTTTGAGAACAACGATCTAGGCGGCGCGGCCTTCCGCCGGCGTCAGTTCCAATGCGTATCCCGCTTCGACCGCCTTGCGGTTCGTCCCGGCCCTTCCCGGCGCGCGTGCCGATACGGCTCGCGATATCTGGTCGAGGTCGAGGAGCCCGGTGAGACGCGACAGGGCGCCGAGCGCCACGATGTTCGCGCATTTCCGCAAGCCGACTTCGTCGGCGGAGCGCGTCAGCGGCGCCCAATGGACCGCGACCCCTTCGGCGAAGGGCGCGATGTCGGTGGCCATGATGTCGTCGACGATGACCTTCGTCCCGGGCCGCATCTTGGCGGCGTGCGCGTCCACCGCGTCCTGCGCCATGGCGATGAGCACATCCGGCTGCAGGACCCACGGGAACACGATCTTCTCGTCGGCGACGACGACGTCGCCGGATGACGCCCCGCCGGTGATGTTGCTGGCGTAGAACTGGGTCTGCACGACCTCGTAATCGCGCACCACGCCAAGCGCCTCGGCCAGGATGACGCTCGCCGATACCAGTCCCTGGCCGCCGATGCCGGCAATCCTGATCTCGGTCTTCATGCGCCGTCTCCATCGGCTTTCGCGCGGTCCGCCATGACCCGTCGCCGCATCTTCGCCAGTTCCTCTGTCAGTTCCGGCCGCTCCTGCTTGTGCAGCACGCCGAGGACGAAGTTTATGTCCTGCTCGCCCTCCGGCTCGTAGACGGAGGAGCCGAAGCGTTCTTCCTCGGGAATGTTTGCCGAGTTGAAGGCCGATTTGTCGCGGTAGAAGTTGAGCATGTCCATCGCCTCGGGCATGCCGTTGCGCCTGCCCCACAGCACATGGCAATGCTGCAGCACTTCGACGAAGGCGAAACCCTTCCACTCGATCGCCTCGGCGAAGGTCTTGGTCAGGTGCACCGGATGGGCCACGGTGCTGCGGGCGACGAAAGAGGCGCCGGCGCCGATCGCGAGCTTGCACGGATCGAAGGCTTCTTCCGGCATGCCGAAGGGCGACGTCTCGGTGCGGCTGCCCTTGGGCGTGGTCGGCGCGAGCTGGCCGCCGGTGTCCCCGAAGCCGAAATTGTTGAAGCAGATCACCGTGATGTCGATGTTGCGACGGGCGGCGTGAATGAAATGGTTGCCGCCGATCGCCAGCAAGTCGCCATCGCCTTGCAGCGTCAGAACGGTCAATTCGGGCCGCGCCAGTTTCATGCCCGTCGCGACGGCGCAGCCGCGGCCATGCGAGCCGTGCACGTGGTTCGACTTGAAATAATGCGCCATGACCGCATAGCAGCCGCTGCCGCCGGCGCTGGCGACCTGGTTCATGTCCAGCTGCAGGCGGTGAAACGCCCGCATCAGCGCGCTTTGCGCCATTCCGAGTCCGCATCCCGGACAGTAGCGGAAATCCCCTTCCGGTAGGTCGGCGTATCGCGCCGCCAATTCGTCGAGCGGCGTCATCGGGTCCGGTCTGTTTTTCGTGGCGGCGGCCGCCGTCCGCGTGTCGGTCTGTGGGCTCATTGCAAAACCTCCTCGGTCTTGGCCACGATCTCGTCCGGCTCGATGAAGGTGCTGTCGATGTGATTTACGCCGACGACCGCGGCGTCCGATCCCGCCAGGGCATTGACGACCAGCATCCGCACCTGGCCGAAATTCATTTCCGGTACGACGACCGCGCGGGCGTTGGCGCAGCATTCGCGCACCGCCTCTTCCGGGAACGGCCAGATCGTGATCAGCCGCAGCATACCCGCCTTGATTCCCCTCGCCCGTGCCTGCTGCATCGCCACGTACGCCGACTGCGCCTGGGTGCCGAAGGCGACGTAGACGACCTCCGCGTCCTCGATCCCGTGGCGTTCGGTCATGACGATATCGTCCTTGCGGGACAGGATTTTCTCGTGCAGACGGCGGATGGTAAATTCCTGATTTTCGAGGCGCGATGCGGTGTTCCCGCTGGTGCTGCCGTCGCCGCCAAATCGAGGTTGGATACCGACGGTATTGACGATGGACTTGTAGCCCGTACCGAAGTCGGCGAGAGGCGGCACGTCGGTTAGTTCGCTCGCAACGTAAGCGCCGTCGTATTCGGATGGCATCATCGACGGCCGCGGCCGTTCCACGGTTTCGATCGTCGAATAGTCGTCCGGCAAGTCGACGACGGCGCGCTGCAGGCCCAAAAGCCCCTCGGCCAGCACGATGACCACCGTGCGCAACGTCTCCGAGAGATTGACCGCCTTGACCGTGAGCCAGAACGCTTCCTCCACGGTCGACGGGCTGATCGCGACCGCGGGGCATTCCCCGTTTGGGCCGTAGCGCGCCTGCATGACCTCCATCTGGCCCGAGCGCGTCGCATTGCCGATGCCGGGACCGGCACGCCCCACATTGACGACGACGGCGGGAACCTCGGCAACGATCGCCTGGCCCAACTCGTTCTGGATCAGCGCCATGCCCGGACCGGCGGTGGCGGTGAGGCTCTTCACGCCCGTCACCGAAGCGCCGATGACGGCGTTGAGGCTGGCCAGTTCGTCCTCCATCTGGATATAGGTGCCGCCGCACTCCACCATACGCCGGGACATGAACTCGGCGATCTCGGTTGCCGGCGTGATGGGATAACCCGCATAGAAGCGCGCGCCCGCGGCGATCGCGCCCTCGCAGAACGCCTCATTGCCGAACAGCAATTGCTTGGTCATGCCGCCGCCTCCGCTTTCAGACGGACCACGATGGCCCAGTCGGGGCAGAGCCATTCGCAGAGACGGCAACCCGTGCACTGCCCGGCAGCGGTCACGATGGCTTTGTTGAGCGGCGCCTCGAAGCCTAGTACGTCGGGCGCGCATATCTCCCAACAGACGGCGCAGGAGCGGCAGCGCTTCTCGTCGATTTCGATCGTGTATTCTCGTTTGGCCATTCCGATTATCCAATATTCGGATCAGTTATGGTTGTGGTTCGACACATCGCGATAATCGGGCGCCTGGTCATCAGCTGGACATGACAATCGAAATGTTCGTCCCGCTCGCCCTCGAAGCCGGTATCCATTTTTCCGCGAACGGAGCAAGACCAAGTTTGAATAGATTGCGCATTTGCGCCCTCTCGCAACGTTTTTACCCGCAGCAAAATTAGGCGCTTGCGGCAAGGGGAGAGTCAAGTATTCCGCCCCGCGTCACGTTGGGAACCGAGCCACGAAGCGGATAAAAGCGGCCTGCGGCGGACCAAGATGCAATTCCTGGACGGCAGCGGTGAGAAGGGCGAACGCCACCTCCACTTTCTAGCGCTCCCTCGCGACCGAGTTTATGCTGAACGGGTGTACGCTGCGCTACAAATGATGGGTGAGGGATCCGGGATGACGGCAACGATCAGTCAGGTCGAGGTGTTCAGCGTAGGCATGCCCCTGATCGGCACGTTTACGAGCGGCGGTGTGTCCAACGACACGACCCGGTGCGTCGTGGTACGGGTCACGGCCGCGGACGGCACGGTCGGCATCAGCAGCATCGACCCCTCCAACAAGGCCAAGTCGCCGAACACCGCGGCGGAACTGGCCGTCGCCATTCGGGACCATATTGGCCCGGCGCTGATCGGGGAAGATCCAGGCAACGTCAACCGGATTTTCGAGCGCGCGTCAACGCTGACGCCAACGCAGCCCGGCGCCGTCGCCGGCGTGGAGCTCGCCTGTATCGAACTGGTCTGCCGGCGGATGGGTATCGCGCTGCACGATTACGTCGGCGGAGCGGTTCTCGACCGGGTGCTGTTCAACGGCTGGGTCGGCGAATTGCCGGCCGATGACGCGGCGGTCGAAGCGAAGCGCTGGCAGGACGCCGGTTTCAAGTCGTTGAAGATCAAGGTGGGCAGCGGGGTCGCCGAAGACAGCGACCGGGTCGCGGCGGTGCGCGATGCCGTCGGCACGGACATGAAGCTGCGCATGGACGCCAACCAGCAATGCAATGTGAGCCAGGCGCTGGAATTGTGCGGCGCGGTTAAATCCTGCGACATGCAACTGTTCGAGCAGCCGACGCCGAAAGACGATCTCGAAGGTCTGGCGCGGGTCCGGCGGGAAGGCGGGATTCCCATCATGGCCGATGAATCGATCAGCGATCACGAAAGCCTGATCCGGGTTATCAAGGCGGACTGCGCCGACTTCGTGAAGTTCGGCATCAAGCAGGCCGGGGGTCTGTTGCCGTCCGCGCGGATGCTGGCGACCGCGGAGGCGGCGGGTCTCCCGGTCGTTCTGGGACACGGGTTCGGGCTCGATCTCAGCACGATGGCGGAGATCATGCTCGGTGCGACGTCGCGCAACGTCGTACCCGGATTGGAATGCGTGGGGCCGCTCAAGGTGGTCGATACCGTGGCCAC
>CAYLTU010000139.1:0-15060 GCA_964386465.1 uncultured Rhodospirillaceae bacterium | reverse complement strand
CCGCTTCGCCGTCGGAGCGCAGCACCAGCATGAAATGCGCCTGGCCGGGGAACCGCTCCTGCGCGCGTACCGCGGCCTGGATGAGGTTTTCGAGAGGGTCGATCGGGCCGCGGCCCTGGAACGACGCCAGGTTGAGATGCATGACAATGGCATCCGCCCGGTCCGAGGCGTAAATGGCATGGAGGATCTTTTCCGCGACCTTGCCCTCGTCGGTCTGCAGGGTCGCGACAGGGGTATCGATCGGGTTCACGACGCTGGTGCCGGGCGGCAGGTTCAGCGCCTCGAGCGTTGCCAGGGTCGCCGCGTCGAGCGGATCGATATGGAGGCCGAGCCGCGCGAAGTAGTCGGTCGCCAGCACGCTGGTGCCGCCGCCGTTGCCGAACAGCACGATCCGCTCCGTCGGCCTGTCCGGCCGAACGGTCAGCATCTGGAAGGCGAGAAGGGTTTCCAGGAAATCGTCCAGCGTTTCGGACAGGACGCAACCGGTCTGCTTCGCCAGCGCGTCCCATATCCGGTCGTCGCCGGCCAGCGATCCGGTGTGCGACGCGGCAGCCGCCTGTCCAGCACTTGTGCGCCCGCCCTTCAGGATGACGACCGGTTTGCCGGCGTCGCGGAGAATTTGCGTGAAGCGCCTGCCGTCCTTGGCGTCTTCCAGGTAAAGGCCGATAACCGATGTCTCCGGATCGGCCAGATAGAACTCCAGCAAATCGTTGGGGCCGATGTCGGCGCTGTTGCCGACCGTCAGCAGGCCGCTATAGCGGATGCCGCGTATCTGCCCGCGCCGGATGATGTCGGTGCCGAGGCCGCCGCTTTGCGAGATGATGCCGACGCTGCCCCTGGTCATCGACGCGCCCTTGGCGAAGGACACTCGGCCGCGCGGCGTGTGCAGGCCGAGGCAGTTGGGGCCGATCACGCGGCAGCCGCCCTCGCGGCCGGCGGCGACCAGTTCATCCTGCAGCGCCTTGCCGGCGTCGACCTCGCCGAATCCGGCCGAGATCACCTGGGCGAACCGGACACGGCCTTGCGCGGCGCGCAGCATCGGCGGCACCCGATCGGCGCCGACGGCGATGAAGGCGTAGTCCACGGGCTCCGGCGTCTCTCCCAGCGACGGAAAGGCGGTGAGGTCGGAGATCGTCGCTGCCTTCGGATGGATCGGGTAGATCGCGCCGTCGAAGCCGGTCTCCCGCAGCCGGTCGATGAACGTGTTGCCGATGGTGACGCCCGTCGACGACGCGCCAACGACCGCGATTGTCCGCGGTTCGAACAAAGGCCTGAAGAGCGCACGCGGATCGTCTAGCGCTTGGCCTTGTTCCGGCGTGTCTTCGCTCGCCAGAATGAAGCGCGCGTCGACGGCGACGGCACGATCCGATGAGACGATCAGCGGGTTGATATCGAGTTCGTCGATCGCCTCGCCGTGCGCCATCAGCAGACCGTCCACGCCGCCAGTCCGCAGCAGCGCGTCGACGATCGCGTCTTCCGACACCGGCGCCCGCCCACGCGCGCCCGCCAGCAGCGCCGCGCCGCGCAATTCGCGCAGCATGGCCCTCGCGTCGTGCTCGGTGATCGGACACAGCCGGAAGGCGACATCTGCCAGCACCTCGACGAAAATGCCGCCGAGGCCGACCATGATCATCGGACCGAACTGCGGATCTCGCACCGCGCCGATGACGATTTCCTGGCCCGGCGGCGCCATTTCCTCGATCAGGAAGCCGTCGATTTGGCTGTCTCGGATCGCCGGCGCGATCTGCATGGCGCGGATCGCGGCGGTGGTTTCACCCGCCGTCGACAGGCCGATGGCCACGCCGCCGGTATCCGACTTGTGCAGGATATCGGGCGACATGACTTTGACGGCGAACGGTGGCGTCAGGCTCTCGACGGCGGCTGGGACATCATCGGGACCGGTGACCGTGACGGATTTCGGCACCGCGATCCCGTACGCTGCAAGCACTTGCTTGCCCTCCGCTTCGTCGAGCGAACCTCGGCCGTCCGCTTTGGCGTTCTCTAAAATATTTTTCGTATCCATCCAAGTTCGCCGGTTCCCCCCCCCTCACCCCCGCCCTCTCCCCGAGGAGAGGGAGACCAGGTTTCGTCAGATTTCCCCTCTCCCTGAGGGAGAGGGCCGGGGTGAGGGGGGAATTGCTTCCTTTTGAAAACTCTCTAATAACTCGTCGGCCAGGTGCGCATCAGGTGCTTGCCGACGCCGTTGGTCGTTCGCAGGCGGTGGACGTCGAGCATGCGGATCAGGAAGTCGCGCGTTTCCGACGGCTTGATCACGTCGTGCAGGCTGTAGACCGAGGCCATGTCCCAGATCTCGGTGTTCTTCTGCACGTCGGCGAAGGCTTCCTCGAAACCCTCGTCGCCCTCCTCGAGCCCGTGCACGATCATCGTCGCGAAGCGCGGATCCATGAAGCTGACCTCGCCGGTCGGCCAGGACGCCAGCGTATCGGAATGCCGGCCGCCGCCCATGCAGACATAGGCGCGGCCGTAGCTTTTGCGCAGAATGACGGCGACGCGCGGCACCGTTACCAGGGTCATCGCGTTCATGAAGTTCATGATCCGGCCCGGCGCGCGCATGCGCTCGGCGTCGGTGCCGATGGCGAAACCGGGCGTGTCGACGAGTTGCACGATGGGTATGTTGAACGAGTCGCACATCACCAGGAAATCGACGATCTTCTCGCATGCCTGCGTGTCCAGCGCGCCGCCGCGATGCTGCGGGTTGTTGGCTATGACGCCGACGGACTTCCCGTCAAGCCGCGCCAGCGCGGTGATCGCCGGCCGACCGAAACGGGCTTTGAGCTCGAAGACGCTGTCCTTGTCGAAGACCGCCTCGACGACCTTCTTCATGTTGTAGACCTGGGTGCGTTTTTCAGGCAGGACCTTATGAATATCCGCCATATCCTCGCCCGATCCCGGCGTCACGTCGCGCACCGGCGGCGCTTCCATGTTGTGGCTCGGCAGGTAGCTGAGGAAGGTGCGGATGGCGTCGAGAGCTTCCTCGTCCGTATCGACGACCATGTCGATTTGCCCTGTCGTCTCGGCATGCAGTTTCCAGCCACCGAGCTCCTCCAAATCGACCGCCTGGCCGATGGCGCGGCTGACCAGGCGCGGACTCGACACAGCCATGGTCGAACCACGCCGCATCACTGCGAAGTCCGAGCAGCAGACCAGCCAGGCCGACGATCCGAACGAGAAGCCGAGCGCCGCCGCCGTCCAGGGCGTATCCCGCATGCGCTGGAATTGCGTGATGTCGTTGCCGAGCAGCGTGCCCATGCCGCGCGAGCCCATCGCGTCCGGCAGCCGCGCGCCGGTCGACTCGCCGACGAACACGATCGGCATGCCGCGTTCCGTGCCGGTCCGTTTGACCTGTCCGACCTTCTTGCTGTTGGTCGCGCTTGTCGACGACCCCTTGACGGTGAAGTCGTTGACGACGAGCGAGATGTCGCGGTCGTCGATTTTGGCGTATCCCGTGATTTTGCCGTCGGTCGGCGTCGCGTCATGATCGTCCGGGTAGACGCCCGAGGTGCCGAGCAGGCCGGTCTCGAAAAAACTGCCTTCGTCGACGAAATATTCGATCCGCTCGCGCGCGTTCAGCTCGCCCGTATTGCGGCGCTTGGCGAGCTTCTTCTCGCCGCCCATCGCCAATGCTTTCCGTCGGCGCTCCTCGAGTTCCGCGATTTTGGCGTCGATATTCGTCAGGTCATCGGTCATATGTTCTTACGGGGTCGACGCCCCGCACCCCCCATCCCAGCCTTCCCCCGCAAGGGGGGAAGGGGTTAAGACAAACCGTCTTTCTGTTCCCTCCCCCTTGACGGGGGAGGGTTAGGGTGGGGGTGGACGGCTGCACACCTCGCCCTTTCCGAGAGTTGATCAAACGACGTTGCGGCTTCGGAATTCGGCGATCTCTTCCGCACTGTAACCAAACCGCGCCAGAACTTCGTCGCTGTGTTCGCCGCGCTCCGGCGCCGCCGCGGCGATTTCGCTCGGCGTGCGCGACAGGACGACCGGCTGCCTATTGACCTCCAGCGCTCCGAGTGTCGCGGAATTCGCCGTCCCGGTGACGCCGAGTTGCCGCACATGCGCGTCGCCATAAACCTGGTCGATGCTGTAGATCGGGCCGCACGGCACGCTGGCTTCGGCCAACAGCTCGATCCAGTGCGCGCTGCTCTTGTGTTTCGTATGTTTGGCGATCTCCGCGTTCAGCGCTTCGCGATTTTTGGAGCGTGCCTCGCCGGTGGCGTAATCCGGGTTCTCCATCCATTCTTCTGTGCCCAGCGCCTCGCAAAGGCGGCCGAAGATCACCTGGCCCGCGGCGGCGATATTGATATGACCGTCGCTGGTCTCGAACACACCCTGCGGGATCGTCGTCGGATGATTGTTGCCGGCCTGAGGCGGGACTTCCTGGTCGATCAGCCAGCGCGCGCCTTGGAAGTCGAGCATGAATATCTGGGCCTGCAGCAGCGAGGAGTGCACCCACTGGCCTTCGCCGGACTTCTCGCGTTCGTACAACGCCACCATGATGCCGTGTGCCAGGAACATGCCCGCGCACAGATCGTCGATCGGGATGCCGACGCGCATCGGACCTTCACCGGGCACGCCGGTTATCGACATCAATCCGCCCATGCCCTGGGCGATCTGGTCGAAGCCGGGCCGGTCGCTGTAAGGGCCCTGCTGACCGAATCCGGAAATGCTGCCGTAGATCAGGCGCGGGTTGATCGCGCTCAGCGTATCGTAGTCGACGCCGAGGCGATGCTTGACGCCGGGCCGGTAGTTCTCGATCACGACGTCGGCGTCCTTCACCATCCGCTTCAGGATTTCGACGGCTTCCGGGTCTTTCAGGTTGAGCGTGACGCTGCGTTTGTTGCGTTGCAGGTTCTGGAAGTCGGAACCGTGCCGCGCACTGCCCATGACGTCGCCGCCCTCGATCGCCTCCGGGATCTCCACCTTGATCACGTCGGCGCCCCAATCGGCGAGCTGGCGCACCGCCGTCGGCCCCGCCCGCGCCCGCGTCAGGTCGATGACGACGATATCGGACAGCGCCTTGGAGGCGGGGTTGTGCGCCATGGCGCGATCTCCTTCGGGGGTATCAGTAGAACATCTGCGGCAGGAATAGGGCGACTTGCGGGAACATCACCAGAATCCCGATCATCACGAACATGGTTATGACGAAGGGCGAGGCGCCGATGATCACGTCATTCATCGTCCCGCCATCGCGGACGCCGTGGACGATATAGAGGTTCACGCCGACTGGCGGGGTGATCAGGGCGGTTTCCAGCAGGATCGTGATGAGAATGCCCAGCCAGACCGGGTCGAAGCCCATGCCGATCAGGATCGGCGCGATCAGCGGGGTCGTCGTGATCAGCATGGAAAGCGTTTCCATGAAACAGCCGATGACGATGTAGAACGCAATCACGACCCACAGGGTCTGCATCGGCGAGACGCCGAGACCTTCGATGACGGCGAGCAGCTTGGCGGTCATGCCAACGGCGGCGAGCACGAAGTTCAAGAACAAAGCCGCGAATATGATCAGCATGACCATGGCCGTCGTTCGCAACGTGCCTTCGACCGCTTCGCGCAGCATGTTGAGGTTGAGGGCGCCGAAGGAGGCCGCCAGGGCCAATGCGGCAACGACCCCGACCGATGCGGCTTCCGTCGGGGTCGCGAAGCCGGCGTAGATCGACCCGACGACGACGACGAAGATGCCGAGCGGCGGCAACAGGTGCGGCAGCGATTTCCAACGCATATCCCAGCTTGTCTCTACCGGAGAGCCGCCCCACTGAGGCTTGAACAGCACCGCGATCAGGACGGTGAGCATGAACAGGCTGGCGAGAATGAAGCCGGGAATGAAGCCGGCGAGATAGAGTTGCGGTACCGATGTGTCGGTCAGCAATCCGTAGATGATCAGATTGATCGAGGGCGGAATCAGTATCCCGAGCGTGCCGCCCGCGGCCAGCGTTCCGAGAAACAGCGGCTCGTTGTAACCGCGCCGCGCAATTTCCGGATAGGCGACGGTGCCGACCGTCGCCGCCGTCGCAACGCTGGAGCCGGAAGACGCCGCGAAGATCGCGCAGGACCCGATATTCGAATGCATCGTGCCGCCGGGCAGCCAGGACAGCCATTGCACCATCGCGGTGTACATGCGTTCCGCGATCCCGGCCCGCAGCAGGATTTCGCCCAGCATGATGAAAAGCGGTATCGCGACGAGCACGTATTCGATCGCGTTCTGCCAAACGATTTCACCGAGCGCCAAATGTAGCGGCATCGGCGAATAGAAATTCTCCAGGATCAGGCCGAGCCAACCCAGGGCCGCCGCCACCGGCACGCTTAGCGCCAGCAGCGTCAATAATATAATTCCGGTCCAGGCCAGCATGTTCAGTCGTCCTCTTTGCCGTCGATGCGCGCATGTTCGCGCTCGATCTCGGCAAGCGCGTGTTCTCGTTCCTCTTCAACTTCCTCTTCGACGCCGCGAGGTCCGACCATTCGGGCGATCCGGTTCCAGTCGCGACTGAACGCCGCCGTTATGATCCGCAGCAGCATGAGGGCGAACACGATGAAGAAGAAGACCATTCCCGCGAACCAGAACCCTTGCGGCCAGGCCAAATGCGTCACGAGCGGGGTAATGGAAACCGAGGAGTTCTCGAAACTGTTCCACCAGACGTCATAGGAACGCTCCGCCATCAGCAGGAGGAAGCCGCCGAGCAAGAGGAAGCCAACGATATCGAGTGTCAGTCGGAGAGCCTGCGGTAGCCGTAGATACAGCGCGTCGATACGCACATGCGCTCTGTGCAGTGTCGCGAACGCGAACGCGAATGACGTCGATATCGCGAAAATATATCCAGCGATCTCGTCGGCACCGCCGAAGGAGAAATTCGCGAACTTTCGAAGGAGAACTTCGAGAGTCGTCATGAAGGCGGCGAATATCAGCAAGGCGCCGCCGATCCAGACAGCGACTCGAGATGCCGTTTCCGCTTTTTCGAGAAGTCGATCTAGCATGATACCTTCGAGGGCTGTGGCCTATCGCACACGGACGCCGCCCCTTTCGGAACGGCGCCCGCCGCGAACGACTCGTTGGTCTTACTTGACTGCTTTGACACCAACCACTTTGGCCGCGGTCGCATTCCAGTCCTTGATGCATTCCGCACTGCAGCGTGCCGCCCATTTCTTGAGGACGAAGTCACGCAGGACGCGTTCGCGATCCTTGACGTCGGAAGCCGACGGCTGGGTCAGTTTGACCGTGCCCGGCGTGCCCTTGCCGCACGGGCCGTTACCCGACAGGCAGTTAAGGGCTTCTTCGTCTTCCTTCTGCGCATTGGCCCACTGACGTTCGGTCAGATCGTCATACTGTGCCTGGATAAAAGCCTGCGTCTCTTTGTTCAGCTTTTTCCACATTTTGTTGCTCATCGCAATGAAGCCGAGACCCGCACCCACCGGCATCACCATGGCATGGGTGATGACCTCGTGCCATTTCGCTTGGAAGGCGGGCATCGAACCCGTGATGCCGCAATCCGCGACACCCTTCTGCAGGGCCGGAACGACTTCCGCGAACGCGATGGTCACGCTCGTACCGCCAACGCCCTCGACGAAATCGCCGAGCGTGGTGCTGTAGACGCGGATCTTCTTGCCTTTGAGGTCGGTGACCTTATTGATCGGCTGGTTGCACCAGATGAACTGGCTCGGCCAGCGGAAGGTGCCGAGATAGTGCGCGTTGAAGACCTTGTCGAAACGCTTGCGGATGACCGGCTCGTAAGCCTCGACAACCTTGCGCGCTTGTTTGAAGTCGGCGGAGGCGCCGGAAAGGTCGACGCCTTCCAGGGCCGGGTCTTCCGAAGCGACATAGCCGTAAACGCCGTGCGCGACGTCGAAAACGCCGAGCTTGAGGAGGCGCATGACTTCCCAGCCCTTGAGGCCGAGCTCCGTGATCGGGTTGATCTGAGATTGAATCTTACCGCCGGATGCTTTCGTAAGATCGCCCCCATAGAAGGGCTTCTCGTAGTCGTAATAATTCGTGAGGTTGGCCCAGGTGCCAACGGCCTTAATCTTGAGATTCTGGATCTCGGCTGCGGCTGGGGCTGCCATGCCCAAAGCCACGGCACCCGCAATGGCCGCGGCCGCAGCCATTTTGTGTCTGGTTTTCAGCATCATGAATTCTCCCTGCTGTCCCTTTTCAGAGTACGCTTGTCGACCAAGTTGGCGGCAAACGTCCCGTTTGTTGAAAAAATAATACCTTCGTTGAACTAGCGCTCACCTTAACCCTGTACAAGCGATCCAGGTCGCGCGAATGCGTAGTTAAACGGACTCCGACGCTCGCAGTCAAATACGGAATCCGCTACAGAGTAGGACGAAGCGGCAGCGCGGGTCGCATGGTGTCGGTTTGTTCGCTAATTAGGAGCAGTGGATGGTGTGGTTTATAGGGGTCGATGTCGGCGGCACATTTACGGATTTTTACGCCTTCGACGTCGATCGCGGACAGGAACGAGTCCATAAAACGCCGTCGACGCCCGACGATCCCGCGGCGGCGATCCTGGCGGGATTGGATGCACTCCGTGAGCAGGCGGAGATACCCTCGGACGATATTACCCGCTTCGCACATGGCACGACGGTCGCGACCAACGCGTTGTTGCAGCGCAAGGGAGCGCCCGTGGCTTTGATTACCACGGAGGGATTCCGCGATCTGCTTGAGATCGGCCGGCAAATTCGACCGAAATTGTACGATTTCAAAGCTGACAACCCGCCACCGCTGGTTCCCCGGCAGAATCGATTCGAGATTGCAGAGCGGGTCGATGCGCGGGGAGCGGTCGTTCGTTCGCTCGATGATTCTTCAATCGATGCGGCGGTCGAACAGGTCAAGCAGTCGGGCGCGGAGGCCTGCGCGGTCGGCTTGTTGTTCGCATTCTTGAACCCCGAGCACGAGCGCCGCGTCGGCGCCGCGCTGCAGGCGGCGCTACCCGACGTCTTCATATCGCTTTCCTCTTCCGTGCAGCCGGAATTTCGCGAGTTCGAGCGCCTATCGACCACGGTCCTGAACGCCTATCTGCAGCCGCTTGTGACCCGATACATGACACGGCTTCAGGAAGGTCTTCGGCCGCGTGCGCCGAACGCGGTATTCGGTATCAACCAGTCTTCCGGCGGTCTGATGTCGATCGATCGAGCCGGTGCTTTCCCCGTCCGGACGGCGTTGTCCGGTCCGGCGGCGGGCGCGGTTGGCGCGGTGCATACCGCGGCGCAGGCGAGCCGGAAGAACGTGATCACACTGGATATGGGAGGAACCAGCGCGGATGTCTGTCTGGTTCGCGGCGGCGACGCGGGTATCGGCTACGACCAGATGATCGCGGATTTCCCGGTGCGGCTGCCGATGGTGGACATCAATACGGTCGGCGCGGGCGGCGGGTCGATCGCCTGGTTCGACCGCGACGGGTTGATGAAGGTCGGTCCGATAAGCGCGGGCGCGGCGCCGGGTCCGGCCTGCTACGGCCAGGGTGGGACCGATCCCACCGTCTCCGATGCCAATCTGATCCTTGGGCGGTTGTCGCCGGGCGGGTTGCTGGGCGGCGAGATGGCGCTTGATCTGGACGCCGCGCGAAAGGCGTTCGAGCCGGCTGCGGCGCGTCTCGATTTCGGCATCGAGAGGACGGCGCACGGTGTTTTGGGGATCGTCGTTTCGAACATGGTCCGCGCCATCCGCGCGATCTCCGTCGAGCGCGGCCACGACCCGCGTGAGTTCGCGCTTATGGCGTTCGGAGGCGCCGGCCCGTTGCACGCCATCGATGTCGCGCGGGCGCTGGACATGCGAGAAGTTATCGTGCCTGTCGCGCCGGGTATCCTTTGCGCCCAAGGTCTGGTCGTCTCGGACCTTAAGGAGGATTTTGTCGTCAGCGCGCGTATCGTGGCCGATCCGGGCGGTATGCAGACGGTCGCCCGGCATGTGAAAACGTTAATGGACGAAGCGGCGAACTGGTTCGCCGAAGAGGATGTTGCCGAGTCCCAGCGCGACCCGCGCCTGAGCTTCGACATGCGTTATGTCGGCCAGAATTACGAGTTGAGCGTCGCCCTGGACGATGTGCCGGAAGCATTCGATTGCGACGATTTGAAGCGGCGTTTTTTCACGGCGCATGATATGAACTACGGCTATTTCAATCCGGACGATCCGGTTGAAATCGTGAATTTCCGCCTGACGGCGCGCGGCCGGCTGCCGCGCCCGGCACCGCAGGAAGTGGAGGTAACGCAAACGCAGGCCGAACCGATCGGGCGCCGGGCCGTTTTTTTCGACCCGGAGCGTCCAGTGCAGGCTGCGCTGTATGACCGCTCCGATCTGACCCCCGGGCATGAGATTGCCGGTCCCGCAGTCATCGATCAGCTCGACTCGACGACATTGGTCTATCCGGGCGACGTGGCGCGTGTCGACGGCGCCTGCAACATCATCATCGAACTGGCGGGGGTGGCATGAAACCGACGCTCGATCCGATTACCCTTGAGATCATGTTCAACGGCCTGAGGTCGATCACGGACGAAACCTATATCGCCCTGACGCGCAGCGCCTATTCCACAAACATCAAGGAACGCCGGGATCATTCGACGGCGATTTGCGCGCCGGATGGGCAACTCATCGTCCAGGCGGAGAACTCGCTGCCGATTCATATCGCCTCGATGACCGGGCTGATGGAAAGCCTGCTGGCGAAGTTCGACTATGACGATATTCATGAAGGTGACCTGTTCGTCGCTAACGATCCGCATGTCGCCGGCGGCACTCATTTGCCGGACATCAATCTGGCGTTGCCGATCTTCTTCGAAGGCGAGCTCGTCGCCTTCATGTGCAACATCGCGCATCACGCCGATGTCGGCGGCATGGCGCCGGGATCGATGGCGGGCGGCATGTCGGAAATCTATCAGGAAGGGCTCCGCATCCCCGTCGTCAAGCTTTTCCGCCGCGGCGAGATGCAACAGGATCTGTTCGACCTCATGCTGTTGAACGTGCGGCTGCCGGAGGAACGGCAGGGCGATTATTACGCGCAGATTGCCGCGTGCCGATTGGGCGACCGACGCTTGTGCGAGTTGATCGAGAAATACTCGGTCGACGAGACATCCGTCGCCTTCGAGGAAATTCTCCTCCGGACCGAGCGGCGCATGCGCGAGGGGGTGCGGACCATCCCCGATGGGGTCTATGAATTCGAAGATGTGATGGACGATGACGGTCTCGGCGCGGTCGATATCCCGATCAAGCTGCGCATGACGATCGATGGTGACCGTCTGCACGCGGATTTCACCGGCACGTCACCGCAAGTGCAAGGCAACATCAACGTAACGATGAACGCGACGCAGGCAGCGGTCGCCTATTCGATGAAGTGCCTGCTCGACCCGGATATCCCGAACAATCAGGGCGTTCTCGATGTGTGCGAGACGACCGCTCCGTCGGGTTGCCTGTTGAATTGCGTCGCGCCGGCGCCGGTCGCCGCGCGGGCAAACACCAGCCAACGCGTCGTGGACGTCGTGATCGGTGCGTTGGCGGACGCATTGCCGGAGGCCGCCGTAGGGGCGGCCAACGGGGCGAATACGACGGCCGTGTTCTCCGGCATCGATCCGGCAACGGGCCAAGGTTATCTCTACCTCGAGACGCTGGGCGGTGGGTTCGGCGGCCGCAACGACCGTGACGGTACGGACGGCATTCAGGTGCACATCACGAACACGTCGAACCTGCCGATCGAGGTCATCGAGACGGAATACCCGCTGCGTGTGGAAAGCTATGGGTTAATCGAGGATTCCGGTGGTGCTGGGCGCTATCGCGGCGGGATGGGAATCCGCCGCGTCATTGGCCCGGTCGGGCATGAATGTATCTTCAACGGCGCGGGCGAGCGGTTCCGGCACCGGCCGTGGGGGATTTTCGAAGGACAGCCCGGAGGTTCGGGCCGTTTCGTCAGGATCGGCGCCGACGGATCGGAAGAAGGGCTGGAGATCAAGCCGGCGGGCATAGTGATGGCGGAAGGCGAGCGAATCATCGTCGAAACACCGGGCGCGGGCGGATACGGATCAGCCGACGAACGGGACGCCGGCGACATCGCCACGGACCGGGCGAGCGGTAAATTCAGCGCGGAATACCTGCGCCGGCATTACGGTTCTCTGGTCGGCGAGGATTAACCGGGCCGGTGCGACTCGCGCGCCCTTGTCGTCGCTCCGTCAATCCTGCTAAACAGCGCGCCGCACACTAGTGTGATGATTCTGAAGTTCGTCGCATTGAAAGCGACGAATTTTGGGATCTGAATCACACTAGATTGAAATAGTTAGTGTGCTGATTCACGCGAAATTCAATCCTTTGAATTTCACGAGCAGGACACTAGCGCTCCGGCGCAGAATTCAGAGATTCGTATTTTGAACCAACATCTTCGGTTTCTCTGCTGCCGGGAACGACAGCGAGTCCTGTGACGATGACACAATCCGACGCGACGCCGTCGCCGCGCAAGGCGGCCATGATTGCTTGGATGGACCGGATTGCCGGGAAACGCGAGAGCTGGCTGCGCCGGAACGGCTATTTTCACGCTGAACACCAGCGCTACCTGCAGTTCCTGATCCCGAAGGGCGCGCGGGTTCTCGACCTCGGATGCGGTACGGGGCATTTGCTGGCCGCGCTCGAACCGAGCGACGGGGTGGGTGTCGATTTCAGCGCCAAAATGATCGAAATCGCGCGGGAGAATTTTCCGAACCATACTTTCGAGATCGGCGACGCGGAGGATCCGGATACGATCGCCAAGTTGGAAGGGACGTTCGACGTGATCGTCGTTTCCGATACGATCGGCTATTTCGACGATTGCGAGCTGGCGCTCAGGAATCTGCATCGGTTGTGCACGCCGGACACGCGCATCATCATCGCCTATTACTCCCGCTATTGGGAGCCCGTCCTGCGTCTGGCAGAGATCTTCGGCCTCAAGATGCGTCAACCGGCGCTCAATTGGTTGTCGACCGGCGATATCGGCAATCTGCTGCATCTGGCGGATTTCGACATCATCAAACGCGATTGGCGCCAACTCGTCCCGCGCCGGCTCTTTGGCTTGGGGTCTCTGATCAACCGCTTCATCGGGACCCTGCCCGGGCTACGGCGCTTGTCGCTACGCAACTATCTTGTCGCGCGGCCGTTTCCCAAAGTCGCCGACGAAGGTCTATCGGTGACGGTTCTGGTGCCGTGCCGCAACGAGCGCGGCAATATAGAGGCGGCCATCACGCGAATGCCGCGCTTCGCCGACGATATGGAGATCCTGTTCGTCGAAGGCAATTCCAGCGATGGGACGTTCGAAGAATGCGAGCGGGTGCGCGACGCCTATGCCGGCGAATGGGACATCAAGGCGGTCCGGCAGGAGGGCAAGGGTAAAGGCGACGCGGTTCGCAAGGGCTTCGATCTGGCGCGCGGCGACGTGCTGATGATCCTCGATTCCGATCTCACCATGCCGCCGGAGGATCTGCCGAAATTCTACGCGGCGTTGTCGGCGGGCAAAGGCGAGTTCGTCAACGGCAGCCGGCTGGTCTATCCGATGGAGCGGGAGGCGATGCGATTCCTGAACTGGGTCGCCAACCAGATTTTCTCGGTGCTGTTCAGCTGGCTGCTCAATCAGCGTTTCACCGACACGCTGTGCGGCACGAAAGTGCTGCGCAAGCGGCATTACGAACGGATTGCCGCCAACCGGTCCTATTTCGGCGATTTCGACCCGTTCGGCGATTTCGACCTGATCTTCGGGGCGACGAAGCTGAACCTGAAGGTCACCGAAGTCCCGATCCGCTACGCCAGTCGGACCTATGGCGAGACCCAGATTTCCCGCTTCGCCCATGGCTGGTTGTTGGTCCGCATGGTGTTTTTTGCTTTCTTCCGCCTGAAGGCGTTCTAATGGTGTCGTCGGCCAATCCGGCGGATTATCGCGAGATTTGGGAATCGAAACCGGTGCTCCGCGCCGTTTATCGCGGTTGGTACGAGAAAGTGACCGCCTTGCGCGTGCCGGGCCGGACGCTCGAGATCGGCGGCGGATCGGGCAACCTGAAAGCGTTCACGCCAGAGGTGGTGTCGACCGACGTCTTGCCGGCGGACTGGCTCGACACGGTGTGCGACGCGCAGCGGCTGCCATTCGCGGACGAATGTTTAGATAACATCGTCATGCTCGATGTACTGCACCATCTGGAACGGCCTGGCCGGTTCTTCGAGGAAGCCTCCCGGGTCCTGCGGCCCGGTGGCCGAATCGTAATGTTGGAACCCGGCATCACGCCGGTAAGCAGTATTTTCTATCGCGCGTTCCATCGCGAGCCCGTCGTGATGTCGGTCGATCCATTTGCGGCGGGCTCGATCGATCCGGCGCGGGATCCGTACGATTCCAACCAGGCAATCCCGACCCTGCTGTTCGGCGCCGCGCGCCATCGAAAAAGGTTCGAAGAACAGTTTGCCGATTTGAGTGTCTTGCAGGCGGATTGGCTGGCGTTGATCGCGTATCCGCTGTCGGGTGGATTTCGACCGTGGAGCCTTGTGCCGGAGTTCGCAATCCGGTCCCTGGACGGCGTCGAGCGTTTCCTTGCGCCGCTGCTGGGCCGAATATTCGCGTTCCGTCTGTTGATCGTGGTGGAAAAACAGCGGTAGCTAGATCGAACGGTTGATGCTGCGAGTGATGAATGTGGGCTCGCCCGTGGCTCGGGCACGGCCCGCCTCGGATTTGTCGTAGGCGCTTGCGGCAGACGCAAAAGAGGCGGAGACGCGTGCGAAATTACCGGATTCCTGTGCGATCTGCTGCGCCAGAAACTGCGTCGAGGTCAGTGTGGGGCGACTACGTTGATTTCCGGTAAGATTGAACCCTCCGGGCGACGTCGTCCGAGGCTCGGCAGTCGCCGCACGCGCGTTCGCGGGAGCGTTCTGATTGGCCGAAAGCTGGCGGCTCTGGCCACCAGCGTCGTTGTGCGTCCTTAACGGCTGATCCGGTTTCGGTGGCGGTTGCGGTGGTGGCGTTGCGACGCGCTCGGCATTGAGCGTCCCTTGCCGGGCAAAATTACCGACAAACTCCACCACATTGGGTGCGATGACCGTTACTTCCGCCACATCCCATG
>CAYLTU010000138.1:0-15255 GCA_964386465.1 uncultured Rhodospirillaceae bacterium | reverse complement strand
GTGCGGTGTTCGCTGAGGCAATGCCCATACCAAGGCGACGTGTCGAAATATTCGATGCCGGCGTCAAGCGCGGCGATCAGGGTCGCTTCGGCCTGCGCCTCGCTGATTACGCCCACGCGCTGTCCAAGCCCAACCCCGCCGAACCCCAGTGCGGTGACTGACAGTCCGGTCCGCCCGATTTCCCGCTTTTCGAATTCCGGCACTACGATCCCTCCAGGTGTCCTGATCGTGAAATTCAAAGGATTGAATTTCACGTGAATCAGCACACCAACTATAAAGGGCTAGTTTGATTCAGCTTCCGAAATTCGTCGCATTCAATGCGACGAACTCCAAAACCATCACACTAGTACACGACGATGCGACGCCGCGACGACACGGTAGCCTAGTAAACACTTTCTTGTGAATTTGTTCGCGATCGCTCTTTAAAACAGCGCGCCGGATACAAACCTCTCATAGCGTTGGCGCAAGAAGGGGCAATGAAAATGCGGGATGCGGCCAAGACGGCGTCCTTGGGCAATACCAGCCGGCTGTTGCTGGTGATCGCGGCGCTTTTCGGCGGCCTGATCATGACCGTACACTCGGCCAAGGCAGGAGACGATTTGGATCAAGGACTCAAGGTCGGCCAAACGATCCCTTTGTCGATGAGCGCGCCGGACCAGAACGGTGATACGCACAGCCTGAAGGCGCTGATGGGGCGATCCGGCCTGATTCTGCTTTTTACCCGTTCGCTCGACTGGTGACCCTACTGCAAATTTCAGGCGGTCGCCTGGAACAAACGGTACGCGGACTTCACGAAACGCGGCTACAACGTCGCCTTCATCAGTTATGACGATGTCGGGGCGCTCGCGAGATTCGCGAAACACCAGAAAATCGGGATGACGCTGCTTTCGGACGCTAAGTCCGACATCATCAAGGCGTTCGATGTCCTCAATAAGGCTTTCGCGAAAGGGTCGCCCGGTTACGGCCTCCCGCATCCGATCATCTTCGTCTCCAACGCCAAAGGTGTCGTCACGCACCGGTTCTCCGAAACCAATTACACGTCCCGTCCAAATGTCGATCTCGTCCTCGGCGCGATAGGCCGATAAGCGTCATTTCGCGTCACCGGGCCGGAGTGGTATGGCTAGAGTACCGGGGTCCCGGACTCCGCCGTTGTCCCCCTTTGACGAGGAACCACCATGGCCGCCATCGCCTTCGACATTCCCGATGAGATCACCGCCGTCGCGGACGGTTTACGCGCCTTCGCCGATGCGGAAGTGATACCGCGTCATGAAGCGCATCGCGATTTTTTCGAAGATCCGCGTCGGCTCTATGACGAGGACGGGCGGTTTTCCGCCGAGTTGATATCCCTCATCGGCGAAGTACGGCGTGCGGCGGCGAAGGCCGGTTACTTTTCGATGTGCGTGCCGGAGGAACTGGGCGGCGGCGGACTGGAACATCTGGCCTATTTCGTCGGCTGGCAGACGCTGTTCCATCACTGCGGCCCGCAGAACTGGTTGATGCTTTACGCCATCAGCCATTGGGCCTTCGGTCCGAGCCGCCTGCTGGAGAAGGCAACCCCGCGGGCGCGCGAAGAAATTCTGGCGCCGCTGATGGCGGGTGAGAAATCGATGTGTTTCGGCCTGTCCGAGCCGGGAGCCGGTTCCGACGCGGCGGCCCTGAAGACCAGGGCCGAGCCGGACGGCGAGGGCTGGCGCATCAGCGGACGCAAAATCTGGACGTCGAATGCACCGGTCGCCGACTACTGCATCATCTTCGCCATCACCGACCCGGAACGGGCCGCCGCGCGGCGCGGCGGTATTTCCGCTTTCCTCGTGCCGACGGGCGCGCCGGGTTTCGAAATCCAACGGATCATCAAATTCTTCGGCCATATCGGCGGCGACGAAGCGGAGTTGAGTTTCGAAGATATCCGGGTAGAGCCTTGGCAACTGGTCGGCGAATTGCACGAGGGGTTCGCGACGGCGCTTTACGGCGTTTCACTGGGACGGATCTACAACTCGGCGCGCTCGGTCGGGTACGGACGTTGGGCGCTGGAATTGGCCTTGGATTACGCCAACACGCGCGAGTCCTTCGACAAACCCATCGCGGACTATCAAGGCGTCACCTTTCCACTTGCGGATTCCGCCATGGAACTGCATGCCGCCCATCTGATGGGTCTGAACGCGGCGACGCTGCTCGACCGTGGCGAGCGGGCGATAAAGGAACTGTCGATGGCCAAGGCTTATGCGGTGCAGGCCGGGTTCCGCGCCGTGGACCGGGCGATCCAGACCCATGGCGCGATGGGCTTCACCAATGAGCTGGGCCTGCACGATGCGTGGCATTCGCTGCGGGTGGTGAATGTCGCCGACGGCACCAACGAAATCCTGCGCCGCACCATCGTGCAACGCATGCGCAAGGGGGATGTCGAGCTTTAGGTCATGGAGACCATGCTGTGGGCACTGTCCAGCGTGTATAAGGACTTCTCGCCAAATCCTTTGATCTCTTGCGAACCGCGTTCGATGAAACGGAAATCATGCTCGATCAGCGCATGCATGTCCTCGCACAATGTGATTTCCATCGGCGCGGAAAGTTCCTCCATTCGGGCGGCCATATTCACGCCGGGTCCGAATATGTCGTAGACGTATTTCTGTACGCCGACGATCGACCCGATCACGGTGCCCGAATTGATGCCGATCCGGCACTGCCACTGATTTTTATGGGCGGAATTGCGCCGCTCCAAATACCGCAATATCAAAACGGCGACCTTGGCGATGTTCTGGGCGTGCTCCGGCGTCGGTTCTGGTATGCCCGAAACCGCCATATAGGCATCGCCCATTGTCTTGATCCGTTCGCAACCGAACTGCTCCATGATCCGGTCGAAGGCCGTGAAAATGTCGTTGAGCTCCGAGATCACGCCGGATGGATCCTGCGAAATCGCCATGTCGGTTGATCCGACGAAATCGAGCATCATGATGGATGCGGGATCGTACTTCGTAGGCGTCGTCACGCCGAAGGTCTTGAGTTCCTCATAGACGGTCTTCGGCATGATGTTGAGCAACAGCTTTTCGACCCGTTCCTTCTCGCGCTGCAGGGTCCGGTTCTGCTTTTCGACCATGGTCGAATAGGATTCGATCATGTATTCGAGTTCTTTGATCTTCGAGATGTTCTGACATTCGAGGATCAGCACTTTTCTGTTTTCATGGGCATGTTCGGTGAATTGCAGCGCCAGGGTGACGGATCGCCGTTTCACCTTGATTGTAACCTCGCAGGTATAGGTTTCGCCGGCGTCAATTTTCTCCCCAAGCGCTGTGTAGTCGATATCGGGAAAGGCTTCGTCGAGCGTTTGTCCCGCGCCCGCCATGCCCGGCAGCCACTCTATAAAACGCCTGTTGGCGAACAGAATCTCGTGGGTTTCCTGGTCCAAAAGGGCCAAGCCTACCCCCACCGACTCGAGCAGCATTTTGTTGAAGATATCGAGCTTCATGACCGGCCTGGAAAGGCCGCCGTCGCCGGCTTCGCCTTCTGTATCCGCTAACGTCACGGCTTCAGGCACCGATGATGTATTGCGCGCGATTTCGAATATCATTGATGACGACGCTGACATCCTCGAGCTTGACACCGAATTCTGCAAGCGTCTGTTGCAGCAACGACACGGCTTCGTTGAACGCCATGACCACTTTGCTGACCGCCGCGAACCCGCCGTAGCGCTCGAACATGCTGGCTGCCATGAGGCTAATCCCTGTCTATTGGCGGGAGAACGCGTAACACGAAATTCAATATCCGACTGTCGTCACTGCTCGATCCGATGGTAGGTCGATTCTGCGATTGAGGGAAGCGTGTCTAATCAAGGCCTTGTTCAGGAAATCGCATCGGCAAGCCAGGACCAAAGGTAGTCGGAAAACGAGCGCGGCACATAAATATCGAACACCGGCCCGGTTTCCTCGGCATCGTCGATCGTTTGGTGCAGGATTACGGCCGCCTTCGCGAGCATGGTCTGCGCCACGTCACCGAGCGCAAATCCCCTCTGATGAAGATCGAGCGCACATCCCTTCGCGAGGAGTTCCCGCGCGCCGGATCCCGACAGGCGCAGCACCGTGCGGCTATCCGTGACGTCGATAACGGCCGCGTGGTGATCCGCCAGCGCCGCGGAAAGCGACTCGGCTACATCCGTCTCGCTGCCCCCCGCGCAGGTCAGCATCCATTCGTCCGGTCCGAGCCAGAGCGCAGACAGTGGCGGTGTTTCGCTGGACGTGTTCGGCGCCTGCGGCAGATCGATCTCGACCGCCGCCCGAACCGCGGCGAGAAACACCGCGTCTTCCGGGTCGCCGCGCAGGATCACCTTGCCGCCATTCTCGTGTTCGGCGAGCCGGACATCATCGCGATCGATCGACGCGCCGCCACCGACATGCGAGAGAGCGCTGCGCGCCTGTGCGGTATCAGCCCTAGTATCAGCCCTAGTATCAGCCATTGAGCCGTTCCCCGTCCGGATCGAAGAAAATCGGTTCCGCCACGGTTACCTCGATCGTCTTGTCCGGCATCGGTGCGTATAGGGTCGCGCCCATCCGGGCACGGCCACCCCGGATCATGGCCATCGCGATCGACCGGCCCGCGTTCGGGCTGTAGTAGCTCGACGTCACATGGCCGATCATCTCCATCGGCGGTTTGTCGGACACCGTCGCGACGATCTGCGCGCCCTCGTCCAGCACGGTTTCAGGATCCGCCGTCAGTAATCCGACCAGATGTTTGCGGTCCTCGCGCGCCGTATCGGACCGGCTCAGCGAGCGGCGGCCGATGAAGTCGCCCTTTGTCCAATTGACGATCCAGTCCATGCCGAGGTCGATCGGCGTGACCGTACCGTCCGATTCCTGCCCTGCGATGAAAAATCCCTTCTCGGCGCGCAACACGTGCATCGCTTCGGTACCGTAGGGCGTGATGCCGTGCGGCTCACCCGCCGCGAACAATGCTTCCCAGACGGCCCGGCCGAAGCGCGAAGGCACGTTGATCTCGAACCCGACTTCGCCGGTGAAACTGACGCGCAGGACTCGCGCCGCGACACCGGCGACCATGCCTTCCTGCATCGACATGTGGCGGAACGATTGCGGGTCGAGCGTCATGCCGGGCGCTACCTCCGACAACAGGTCGCGCGCCCTTGGTCCGCATATGCTGATCGTCGCGAATTGCTCGGTAACCGACGTGCAATGGACCTTAAGGTCAAGCCATTCCGTCTGCAGCCATTCCTCCAGCCAGGACAGCACGCTCGCCGCGTTCCCCGTGGTAGTCGTCATGAGAAAATGGTCGTCGCCGAGCCGCAACGTAACGCCGTCATCCATGACCATGCCGTCGTCGCGCAGCATCACGCCGTAACGGCACCGTCCCACGCCGAGCTTCTTCCAGCCGTTCGTATAGACCCGGTTGAGGAACTCCGCAGCGTCCGGCCCCCTGATATCGATCTTGCCGAGGGTCGAATAGTCGAGAATGCCCACGCCCTCGCGCGCCGCCTTGACTTCGCGGTCGACGGCCTGACGCATTGTCTCGTCTTCGCGGGGATAATACCAGGCCCGCTTCCACTGCCCGACGTCCTCGAACTTGGCCCCGCGCTCGACATGCCAGTCATGCATCGGCGTCCGCCGAACCGGATCGAACAGCCCGCGGACATGCGACCCGGTAATCGCGCCGAAGGTCACCGGCGAATAGGGCGCGCGAAAAGTGGTGACGCCGACGGCGGGAATGTCCGCGCCCAACTGCTGTGCCACGATCGCCAGCGCGTTGATGTTGCCGATCTTGCCCTGATCCGTGCCCATGCCGGTCGCGGTGTAGCGCTTGATGTGCTCGATCGAGCGATAGCCCTCGCGGACGGCCAGTTTCAGATCCTTCGACATCACATCGTTCTGGAAATCGACGAACATTCGGGCATTCTTGCGATCCGTCGGCACCTGCCAGAGGAGCTGCTGCGCACCTTCCAACGGCTCGCGAACATCGACAACCGCCCCGGCCTCGCCTTCGAATCCGCAATCCAATGCCGCTGCCAGGCCGGCGGCCGCGCCTTCCGAAAGGCAATCGGCCATTGACGCAGCGCCGTTGCACGCTCCGGCCGAACGAACCGCCTGTACGGCCTCGCCCGGCAGGAAGGTACAATTAGCCTCGTCGAATCGTAGATTGCCACGGGATTGCGAAAACAGATGAACCGCCGGGTTCCATCCGCCGGACATCGCGACGCAATCGCACTTCATATGCCGCGTGGCGCCCACCACCCCGTCCCCGGCATCGTTCAACCGCATAACGGTCACGCCGGAAACCCGATGCCGCCCTTTCGTCGCGGTGATCGCATGACCTTGCAGGACGGGAATACCGGCCTCGCGCGCTAGACGCGGCAGATCGCCTTCGACCTGGGCGCGGAGATCGACAACGGCTTCGACGGCGACACCGGCTGCCGCCAGATCGAGCGCCGCCGCGTAAGCGCTGTCGTTGTTGGTGAAAACGACGATGCGCGAACCCGACGCGACCGCGTATCGGTTGACATATTCGCGCGCGGCGCCCGCCAGCATGATCCCGGGTCGGTCGTTCTCCGCGAAAACCAAGGGACGCTCGATGGCCCCGGTTGCGAGGACCACCTGCCTTGCGCGCACCTTCCAGAGCCGTTGACGCACCTTGCCCCCTGCTTCCGGCAGGTGATCGCCGACCCGCTCGAGCAGACCGATGTAATTGTCCGCGAAATAACCGAAAGCGGTCGTCCTCGGCAGCATCCTCACTTCCGTCATCCCGGAGAGCATTTCATTGGCGCTGTCGAGCCAAGTCCGCGGCGTACCATCGCCGATCCGGATATGGTGTCCGGCATCGGCAAGCAATCCACCGCCTAACTCCGCCCGCTCGTCAACGAGCATAACCCGTGCGCCCGTCGCACCGGCGGCTGCGGCCGCGGCGATACCGGCCGCTCCGGCGCCAATGACCAGTACGTCGCAATGGGTGTATTGTTGCTCGTACCGGTCCGGATCGCGTTCCGCCGGCGCGCGGCCGAGGCCCGCGGCCTTGCGGATTTGTTTCTCGTAGAACATCCAAAGCCGGGCCGGCCGCATGAAAGTCTTGTAGTAGAAACCCGCCGGCAGCAGGCCGGACAAGCGGTCGTTGATCGCGCGGACATCGAACCGCAGTGCCGGCCAACTGTTCTGGCTTTTCGCGCGCAGGCCCTCGAACAGCTCCACCGTCGTCGCCCGCATGTTGGGGTCCGTTCGCGCGCCCTTGCCCAGTTGGACTAGCGCGTTCGGTTCTTCCGCGCCGCTGCCGAGTATTCCGCGCGGCCGGTGGTACTTGAAACTGCGGCCTACGAGATGCACGCCGTTCGCGAGCAGCGCCGAGGCGAGCGTATCGCCTTCATGGCCGAAATAGCGGCTACCATTGAAACTGAACGCGACCTGTGTATTGCGGTCGACACGGCCACCACTCGGCAAGCGGAAACGCTGCTGCTTCATGACGTCCGTCCCGGGGTTTCGGGCGGCGCCTCGTCCATCAGATAGACGGCCAAAACCTGATCGCTGACCGTATCGCGCACCACATGGAACCATTTTCGGCAGCCATGCGTATGGCTCCAGCGCTCGTAGTAGAGGCCTTTCGGATTCTGCCGCATGAACAAATAGTCAGCCCAGGCCGCATCGTCGATCGTGTCGGCGCCGGCTGGCCGCGTGATATGCGCCTCGCCGCCGCAATGGAACTCGGTCACGTCGCGTTCGCCGCACCAGGGGCAGGGTATCCGAAGCATGGCCGCGTCCTCTCCTAGTGCGCCACTGCGGCGGCGCCGTGCTCGTCGACCAGCGCACCGGACGAGAACCGGTCGAGCGCGAAGGGCGCGTTCAGCGGATGCGGTTCGTCGCGGGCGATCGTGTGGGCGAAGACGTTGCCCGAGCCCGGCGTCGCCTTGAACCCGCCGGTGCCCCAGCCGCAATTGAAATAAAGCCCTTCGACCGGTGTCTTGCCGATGATCGGGCTGGCGTCCGGGCAAACATCGACGATACCGCCCCACTGCCGCATCATGCGCATGCGGCTGAACATCGGGAACAATTCAACGATCGCGTGCAGCGTATCCTCGACGACGTCGAAGCCGCCACGCTGCGAATAGGAAATGTAGCTGTCGATCCCCGCGCCGATGACCAGTTCACCCTTATCGGACTGGCTGATATAGGCGTGCACCGCATTCGACATCACCACACAGTCGAGGACCGGCTTGACCGGTTCGGAGACCAGCGCCTGCAGTGGATGGCTCTCGACCGGCAGCCGGAACCCCGCCATGTTCGCCAGCACGCTGCAATGCCCGGCGACGACGACGCCGACCTTTTTTGCCTTGATGATCCCGCGGGTCGTTTCCAATGCCTCGACGCGGCCTTCGTTCCGTTGAATATCCGTCACCTCGCAGTTCTGGATGATATCGACGCCGAGCGCGTCAGCCGCCCGCGCGAAACCCCAGGCGACCGCGTCGTGCCGCGCCACCCCGCCGCGCCGCTGCAGGGAGGCGCCGAGCACCGGGTAGCGCAAGGTCGGCGAGCAATCGATCAGCGGGCAGAATTCCTTCACGCCCTCCGCCGTCAGGATTTCCGAGTCGATGCCGTTCAAGCGGTTCGCGTTGACCCGCCGCGACAGTTCCCGAAGGTCGTGCAGGTTATGCGCCAGGTTCAGTACGCCGCGCTGGCTGAACATGACGTTGAAGTTGAGCGCCTGCGACAGCCCTTCCCAGAGCTTGAGCGAATGCTCGTACAGCCCGGCGCTTTCGTCCCACAGATAGTTCGAACGGACGATTGTCGTATTGCGGCCGGTATTGCCGCCGCCGAGCCAGCCCTTCTCGACAACCGCGATGTTGGTGATACCGTGCTCCTTGGCCAAATAGTAGGCGGTCGCCAGACCGTGCCCGCCGCCGCCGACGATCACGACATCGTATTCCGGCTTCGGTTCGGGACTACGCCACGCTTCGCGCCAGTTCTCGTGGCGCGACAGGGCATTTCTGACAAGCGAGAATATAGAGTATTTCTGCACGGTCGTTTTACCTCAGTGAGCCCGACCGTTATATCGATGGTGCGTAAACAAGGGAATGCGAAAACGATGCCCGAAAACGACACCGACATGACCCGTGGCTACGACGCGGTAGCCACGCTTTACCACGCCTACGTCACCGGTTTCATCATGACCGCGGTCACGCGCGGCAGCACGCGCCACGCCGAGGACCTGTGGTTCCGCGTTTTCCGCCGCCAGCACGAGGACTTGTTCCTGCCGGGCCTGAAGAAACTCGGCCTCGACACGCTGCCGGACGCGGTCGCCGCGGCGCAGTACCATTATCTCTCGAACAGCGTCGCCGGAGTAAAAGTCCAGTACATGTACGAGTCGGACCGCAAGGCCTGGATCCGCTTCGTCCCGCCGCGCTGGATCTACGACGGAACCGCGATCTGCGCCGTGCCGGGCGAAGTGTCACGCGCGCTGCTGCGCGGCTGGTACGGCCATAACGGCGTCTCGCTGGGCAATCCGAGGCTGGGATTCGTCTGCACCGCGCAAACGATGGACGGGCAGCATGGGCTCGCCGGATATTTCTACGAGTACGACCACGATCTGGAACCGGAGCAGCGCTTGCGCTTCTCGCCGGGCGAGCAGCCGCCGATCTTCGATGCCGACGCGGCGCCGATCTTCGATGCCACCGAATGGCCGCCGGAAAGGCTGCGCAAGGCCAACCGAAACTATTCGATGAACTTCACGCGGGCGCTGCTGAGCGAGGCGGCCGCCCTGTTCGGCCCCGCCGAGGCGACTCATTTCGGCAACGTCACCGGCCTGCTGATCGGCATGCAGTATTACGAGGAAACCGCACGTCAACTTGGCATCGAGGGCGACGACGTGGCCGCGTTCGGCGCCTACCTCGCGGCGATGGCGACGGCGCAGGACGACAGGGTCGAAGTCGCCGCGGACGGCGACGCGGTGCATGTCCGGCAATATGGCTGGCGCGTCATGCGCGGCCACCAGAACATTCCGGACTGCGCCTTCGATTCCTGGAACGGGCTGTGGCAGGGCGCGCTCACCGCGCACAACCGGTTCCTGGTACTCGAGGTCCTGCAGCGCATGGACTACGGCGACGAATGCTTCGAGTGGCGGATACGGCCCCGAAAGACGTCGACTTTGGGTTAGGAAAGGATCGAAAAATGAAGGCAGCCTACATCGAAGAGCATGGCGGACCGGAGGTCCTGCAGTACGGCGACGTGCTGGACCCAGTTGCCGGACCCGGGCAAGTATTGGTCGATATCTACGCGGCGAGCGTGAACGGCGCGGACTGGAAAGTCCGTTCCGGCGCGAGCGGTACGATCACCGGCTTCCCCTACGTGCTGGGTCGCGATTTTTCCGGCATCGTCCGGGCGACCGGCGACGGCGTCGATGAATTTTCCGTCGGCGATGCAGTCTTCGGCGTATGCGATGTCGGGCAAGAAGGCGCCTATGCGGAAAAGATCGCGATCAAATCTTCGATTCTCGCACCGAAACCGGACAACCTATCCCATGTCGAGGCGAGCTCACTGGCGCTGATTGGCCTCACCGCGCTGATTTCCGTCGAGGACACACTGAATCTGAAATCCGGCGAAACGATCTTGATACAGGGTGGCGCCGGTGGTGTCGCCGGCTTCGCCATCCAACTGGCCAAACATATCGGCGCCCGCGTCATCACCACCGCCAGCGCGGCGAACCACGACTATCTTCGTGCGCTTGGGGCGGACGAAATCATCAACTACAACAGCCAGGATTTCACCGAACTGGTGTCCGGCTGCGACGCGGTGTTCGAGACCGCAGGCGGCGACGTGGCGCAGCGCTCCTTCCAGGTGCTGAAACCGGGTGGGCGGATCGCGTTCATCGCTTCGGGCGCGAAGGCGCCGGCCTCGCCGCGCGACGACGTGCAGGCGCTGCGCCCCGCCGTCGGCCGCGACCGACCGCATCTGGAACGCATCGTCGAGCTGGTTTCGGCCGGCGCGGTCCGGGTGCCGGAAATCGCCGAATACGCGTTGTCGGACGCGGTCGCCGCGCACCGGATCAGCGAAGCGCGTCACCTGCGCGGCAAGCTCGTCTTCAAGGTCCGTTAGGTTTCTTCGAGCGCCGCACAGGCTTCGGCGAAAGGCGCGAGCGGTGGCCGGTAGAGACCGTTCGCTAGCCCGCTTCCTGTTCCCGGATCGCCGCGGCCGCGTCTAGGACACACCGTGCCTTGTAGACGATCGGGTAGTCGATGAAGTAGCCGTCGAGTTGAATCGAGCTCGACCCCGCTTTCTCCGCTTCCTCGAACGCGGCCACGACCCGTTCAGCGTGGTCGATCTCCTCCGCCGTCGGGCTGTATACCTCGTTCACGATCGCCACCTGCGGCGGGTAGATGCACATCTTGCCCTGGAACCCCATGCGCTTGGCCCGCTCCGACGAGGCCCGCATGCCTTCGAGATCCTTGATGTGAATCCAGACCGTGTCGAGCGGCGGCTCCAGGTCGGCGGCACGAGACGCCAGCACCATCCGCGCGCGCGCATCGTCCAGTTCGACCTCGTCCAAGGACCAATCCATGCTCATATCGTGCGTGTAGTCGCCGGCGCCGAAGGCCATGCGCCGCACCCGGCTGCCGCAGCCGGCGATCTCGTGCAGCGCGGCGACACCTTTCCCCGTCTCCAGGATGGGAATGATATCGACGGAGCCGGCTTCCAGCCCGTGTTTGCGTTCCAGATTGCCGACCATCCAGTCGACAGCATGCAGCTGCGACGCGTTTTCGACCATCGGCAGGACGATACCATCCAGGCCCTTGCCGACGATCGCTTCCAGGTCGCCGAAGCAGAACTCAGTCTCGAAGGCGTTGATCCGCACATAGCCGAGATTACGGCGCGGCCGCTGCAGTGCCGCGACGACGGCTTCGCGCGTCGCGATTTTTTCGTCGTTGGCGACGGCATCTTCCAAATCGAGTATGACGGCGTCCGAACCAACGCCGAAGACCTTCTCCACCTTGCGCGGGTGGTTGCCGGGCGCGAAGAGAAAGCTGCGGTAAACTCCCATGGACTATATCTCCGTGTTTCTTTTGACGGATTTTGTCGTTAACGAATTGGATTTCAACTGTTTGTCGATGACGATGTTGTCTTGCGGGTCGCGCCATGCCCGCCATCCCGGCGGAACGACGACGGTTGAATCATATTCCTCGACGATAATCGGCCCGTCGCGCGGATCTCGCGATAGCGCCTGGCGCGACAGGATGACGGTTTTGCGCGATTCCGCCTCCGGACCGAAATAGATCGAGCGATGGCGGTCCGCCGTCTTGCCGTCGTTTGCGTCGCTATCCCAACGCGCAGTGTGTTCGACGCCGCGATCAACCGTGGCGATCACATGAATATTCACCAGTTCGAACGCCCGGCGATCGGCGCGGTGACCGAAAAGGCGTTCGTACTCGGCCTCGAACGCTTCTTCCGCAGCGCGTAAAACAGCGCCGCCGATACGCAAATCGGATAGCGGCACCATCAATTCGGACGATTGTCCCAAATAACGCATGTCGGCGAGGGCGGAAAATTCGATGCTCTCTTCTGTGAGCCCTTCAGCGCGAATACGCTGTTTCAGGCTGTCCGCCATCTCGTCGATAATCGACTGCAGCGTTTCGAAACCGGCTTCGGTGGTTTCGGTGAGCACCGTGCGCGTGGTGTGATGTTCCACCTCGGCGCGAAGCAATCCGAAGGCGCTGAACAGACCCGGCGCCGGCGGCACGACAATGCGGCGGATCCCGAGCGCTTCCGCCACGCCGGCGGCGTGGATAGGTCCCGCCCCGCCGAACGCCATCATCACGAAATCGGCGGGGTCGCGGCCACGCTCAACCGAAACGGTCTTGATCGCGCGAACCATGTTTGAGTTAGCGATCATATGTATGCCGTGCGAGGCATCTTGCAATGCCATGCTGCCGGGACCGGCGACCGCCGATTGGACCGCCGCCTCGGCCAAGCCGCGGTCGACGCTCAGCGCCCCGCCGGCAAGCGACCCGTCATGCAGGAAGCCGAGGACGAGGTTGGCGTCGGTCACGGTGGGCTGCACGTTGCCGAGACCGTAACAGGCGGGTCCCGGCGCCGCGCCGGCACTGCGCGGCCCGACCCGGAGCGCACCGCCGGCATCGATCGCGGCGATGCTGCCGCCGCCGGCGCCCACTTCGGATATATCTATCATCGGAATGCGCAGCAGGTAGCCGCCGCCGCGAACAAGCCGACTGCTCACCGACACGGGGCCGCCGACCTCATAATCCCGCGCGCGGAGGATTTCACCGCCTTCGATGATCGAAGCCTTGGTGGTCGTGCCCCCCATATCGAGCGTGATGACATTGTCGTGCCCGATTTCGCGCGCCGCGCGCATTGCCGCGACCACCCCGGCTGCCGGACCCGACTCTATGATCAACACGGGCCGTTCCGCCGCCGTACCGGCGGGGACCAATCCGCCATTCGACTGCATCACGAAGATCGGCGCCGCCGCATCGATCGATTCCAGCTGCCGGCGAAGATTTTCCAGGTACCGCGCGATCAGGGGCGCGACATAGGCGTTCACGACCGTCGTGCTGGCACGCTCGAATTCCTGCAGTTCCGGCAAAATATCCGACGACAGGGAGATGTGGATTCCCGGCAACCGGGGCGCGATGTAGTCGCGGACCCGGCGCTCGTGGTCGGGGTTGCGATAGGAATGCAAAAAACAAATCGCGATCGCGGCGACCTCTTCGGTCTTGCAAGCCTGCACGATTGCGTCGAGGCCCGAGAAATCGAGCGGCGTCAGAACCGCACCCAAATGGTCCAGGCGTTCCTTCACCTCGAAGCGAAGGGCGCGTTCCGCCAACGGCGGCGGCTTTTCCCAGCCAAGGTCGTAGGAAAGCGGAATGCGGATTCGGCGCAGCTCCAAGACGTCGCGGAAGCCTTCGGTCGTGATCAGCGCGGTGCGCGCGCCGCTTCGTTCGAGGATCGCATTGGTCGCGACCGTGGTCGCATGCACGATCTCCGCAATCGGCGTTTCAATTTGCCCGCCCGCACCGCCGAGCGCATCGCGGATGCCGGCGACGATCGCTTCCGCGTAGTCGTCGGGCGTCGAGGGAATTTTGCGTTTTTCAAGGCGTCCGTCGGGTGTCAGGATCACGAGATCGGTAAATGTGCCGCCGATATCGGCGCCAATGCGAACGCCGGACGGGTCGGCGTTATTCACCAGCCGCCGCCAAGTTAGCGAGACGAAGCGCCTCGGTTTTCGCGGCGTCGACGCGCCACGGCGGACCGCTGACAGCGACGCCGTAATCGTGCGCCGCCGCCGCCGGGCTCACCTTGCCGTTGCGGACGTCGTCGAGCACGCGCTCGGCCGGGCGTTGGAATGGATCGCCGTAGCCGCCGCCGCCGGCGGTAGTGTGGCGGATCGCCTGACCGGTGCGAATCGGATGGACGAACTTGGTCGGCAGATCCTCCCAGTCTTCGCCATTGTCGAACAGGTTACGCGACGGCGCGCCCGCCTGGCCGCCGTTCACGCCAAAGGGCGGATGGTCGCGGCGGTCCGAGCGGAGTTGCAGGCGCGCGCTGTCGCCGAGGTAGCGAAGTTCGCGCAGCACCGCCATGCCACCACGCCATTGCCCCGGGCCGCCGCTGTCCGTGACCAGTTCGTAGCGCTCGACGCGGATGGGCGCCGCGTTCTCCACCGCTTCGATCGGCGCATTGGAGATATTCGCGGCCGGATTGGCGACCCCGTCGATGCCTTCGCGATTCTCACCGGCGCCCCAGCAGCCCATCACCGCCTCGCGGAACTGGGAATAGGTTCCGTTACTGTCATAGCCGGCAATGCTGTAACTGGTGGTTCCGCCCTCGCCCGGCGCGCGGATTCGATCGGGAACCGCCTGGGCCAGGGCGCCGGCAATGGCGTCGATGACCCGAAAACCGGTGACGCCGCGCGCGGCGCACGCGCCCGGCGGAAGCGGGTTCACGAGGCTACCCGGTTCGGCCACCGCCTCGATCGGCCGGAAGAAGCCTGCGTTATTCGGCACGTCCTCGACCATGATCGACCGGATCGCGAAATAGATCGCTGACTTGGCGAACGACAATGTGGAATTGATCGCGCCGTCGACCTGGGGCGAGGTGCCCGCGAAATCGACAGTCAACGCATCGCCATCGACATGCAGTGCGACCTCTACGCGCACCGGGCGGCCGAAGTTGACACCATCGTCGTCCAGGTAGTCGGTGAACCGGTATACGCCGTCCGGGATCGCGCGAATGGTCGCCCGCGCGCCGCGTTCGCTGTAGTCGAGCAAGG
>CAYLTU010000137.1:0-15371 GCA_964386465.1 uncultured Rhodospirillaceae bacterium | reverse complement strand
AACGGCCGAACCAGTCTTCCGACACCAGATCGAAAAGAGCCGATGCCGTAACGCCGTCGTATTGCGTCAAATCAATCCGGTCGAGCGACGATGCGAAATCGGCGCAAACTGTCTCCGCTTCGATCGCGGAGATCCGGTCAAGCAGATCCTGATCGCGGTCTATGAGCCGCCAGGCGATTTCCTTGTCCGTCACGCTCTCGAGATAACGCGCGTTGGCGCCTGTGCCGGCACCCAGATCGGCGAGTCCCGGCCGGACCGGCAAGGCATCGAAAAACGCGGTCGCCAGCGCGCGAGACCGTGCGGCCCGATCGTAGGGCTCGCGCAACGCAAGCCAGTCCGCTGCGAATTCATCGCTCATCGAGGGCCCGCCGCCACCCGCTCCAGAACCGCGGCAAATTCGCGCCCCGCCGACGGCCAGTCCGGCAACGTCTGTCCCGCCGCCCATGCTCCGTCGGCCAGACTCCGCCGCAGCGTGCCGTCTTCGATCGCCCGGGACAGGGCAGCGGTCAGAGCCGGGCGGTCGCCGACCGGTACGATGATGCCGGCGCGCTCGGGCACCGTATCCCGCACCGCGCCGTCGCCGCTTCCGACTATCGGCAAACCGCACGCCAGTGCTTCGGCGAACGCCATTCCATAGCCTTCAAGCTCGGAGGCCAATACGAAAATGTCGGCGTTGCTGTACGCCGTCGCCAGGTCGGCTTCGCCGATTTCGCCCGCCAATTCGATCCTGTCGGCAAGTCCCAGCGACGCAACCCGCTGTAAGAGCGCCGATGTCAGGGCCGGGTCACGCCAGTCCGCGCCCACGCACCGCAAACTCCAGGGCAATGTCGCGCATTCCGCCAACGCATCGATCAACATCCGATGGCCTTTGCGGTCGATCAACGCGCCGACACAAAGCAAGCGTACACCTGCGGCTCCGGAACCGCGGGCCCGCGTCGCCGGGCTGGTTCCCGGCGTCACTACGTTGAGCGCCCCCTCCGGTACCCCGAAATTGGCCAACATGCGCGCTGTCGCCGGACTCGTCGTCACGACCGCATCTACACGCGACAGCAAATCCCTTTCAATTGCCCCGAGCCGACCGCTGTCGGCGGCGGACAAACCGGTTTCCAGCGCCAGCGGATGGTGAACCAGCGCCACGACCGTCACTTGGCCTGTCTGGCGCGGCAAGGCCCGGCCGAAGCCCGGCAGGGCCAGCACGTCGATCACGGCGACGGCGCCATCGGGCATTTCCCTCAGCGCGTCGGTAGCTGATTTTTTCGCGACAGCGCAGCAGAAAGGAAATTCACCGTCGAGTTCGACGACCCGGACGGTTCGGCCCTGCGCCCGCAATTCGTCGACGATGCGCCGGTCGTAGCCGTAGCCGCCGGTGCGCTGGTCGATCGGCCCCGGCACGATGAAATGGATTGGCGCCGTGGCCTCAATCATCTACCGGTGCGTCATAGGTCGCCCAGGCGTCCGGTTTCTCGCGCAACCGCACCTGCAGCGTCTCGATCGCCGTGGCGGTGTCGCCGCCCAGCCGGCCGTTCTTGATTCCCTCGGCGACGGCGTTGTGCACCGTCTCGGCCAGCACCTCCGTCGTCGTATTCCGGCCCGCGAACTGCGGCAGGTCGTCCAGGTTGCGGTAAGCGAAGGGCGCCAGAACCTCTTCCAGCAGCGCGGAGACGCGGCCGATATCGGCGACGATGCCGTCGCTATCGAGCGCCCGGCGGCGCAGCGTCACCTCGACGACATAGGTCGCCCCGTGCAGGCGCTGCGCCGGGCCGAACACCGCGCCGTCCAGCGAGTGGGCGATCATCATGCTGTTGCTCACGGTCACGCTGAACACGGGTCCGCCACCTTCCTATTCGTACAATACGACATGGCACAAGGTATCGCCGGGATCGCGCGCCAGCCGCGCCAAGGTTTCGGGCAGCGCGTCGAACGGCGATTCGCCCGTGATCAGGCAATCGAAGACAGGATCGCGCAGCAGCTCCAGGGCAAGGGTCAGGCGGTCGCGGCGGCTGCGCCGGGCGCGGCGGCTGGTCGCGACCGCACCGACCTGGCTCGATTTCAAGGTCAGCCGTTTCGAATGAAACGCCTCGCCGAGCGGTGCCGGCACCTTGCTGTCGCCATACCAGCTCAACTCCAGCACCAGCCCCTCGAACCCGGCGAGACCGAGCGCCGTTTCCAGACCGGCGGGCGATCCGCTGGCGTGCACCACGATATCCGATTCACCCGCCGCCTCGGCGGGCGCGGCGAATTCCACGCCGAGCCGCGCCGCCGTTTCGGCGCGCGCGGCGTTGATATCGACCAGCGCGACCCGAGTCCCTGGAATCCGCGCCGCCAGCGCCGCGAACAGACAGCCCACGACACCCGCGCCGACGATCGCGATCCTGTCGCCGACACGCGGACCGGCATCCCATAAAGCGTTGACCGTCGTTTCCATATTCGCGGCCAGGACGGCGCGACGGTCGGGCACATCGTCGGGCACCGGGATGACGGCTTGCGCCGGAACGACGTAGCGGTCCTGGTGCGGATGCAGGCAGAACACGCGGCCGATACCGTCGCCGTCGCCGACGGAAGCGTAGCCGTATTTGACCGGCGCGGGAAAGTCACCCTCCTGGAACGGGCAGCGCATCTCATCGAACTGGCTTTCCGGAACGCGGCCCTCAAAGACAAGAGCCTCGGTACCGCGGCTGATCGCGCTGGCTCGGGCGGTTACGACGATTTCATCCGTCTCGGCTAGCCGGGACGGCGCCGTCCGGATTTCGCCCTGTCCCGGCGCCGCGACCCAGAACGCCCGTTCATGCATCGAAGCGGCACTCGAACATGACGTCGTCGCCGAAGTCGAAACGGCGGGTCTCGGGCCGCAGCCCGTCGGCAAGGCTCGCCACTTCCGGCAGGGTGATCGCGGCGCGGCCGGAACCGATGATCATCGGCGAGACGGTAACCTGCAGCCGGTCGAGACACCTCGCCTCCAGGAACCGCGACACGGTGATGCCGCCACCCTCCACAAACAGTTTTCGGCAGCCCTGCCCGGCAAGCGCGGTACGCAGCTGACGCGGCGCGAGACCGCCGGCGCAGCGTGGAATGCCCAAGACTTCGGCGGCGCCATGCTTTTGCCTGCCGTCAACCTTGTCCTCCGCGCAAATCAGGATCGTCCGGGCGGCTTGGTCCTGGAAAATGCGATAAGCGTCCGTCAGACGGCGCTCCGTATCGATCACCACGCGGACCGGATTATCGCCCTCGCATAGCCGCACGGTGAGCTGCGGATCGTCATGCTGTACGGTTCCGGACCCGACCACGACCGCGTCGAAAAGCGCCCGCATACGGTGATTGTGCAGAATGTCCTGCGTTCCGGTGACGTAGTGGGACGCGCCGTTTACCGTCGCGATCTTGCCGTCCAGGCTCTGCCCCAGATGCGCGACCGCGATCTCCGCGGCTGTAGCGCAAAACGGCAAATACAAGCGGAACAGCGCCCTGACGGTATCCGGTAGCGACGCGCTCACTTCGACGGCGCCGTCCGCGGCGACCCGCGCCAGCGCATCGTCCGTTAATGGAAGATCCATTGCGACCGCGTCCAAACCCGACGGCCCCGCGACCAGCGCCCAACCTTGCGCACAAGGCTGCAATTGTTGTTGTTTTCGAATGGCGAGAACGCACCGCCACGCGTCTATGTCTTCGATTTCTTCGGGCGATTCACCCATAGTCGACCCCCGACCGTCATATGCGCCCCCGCCCATATATTTTCGTTACAGTTTTGCGCGGTAACACCATATATCAAGGAAGGATTTAACTAAACGCACATCTGGTGTCGATTGACCGACCGAACACAATCAGTGGCGCGTAGTCCGGAAGACAAGACGGACAAGGCATCGTTTCGATTGGGAAACGACACGCGCTTTGTCGTACTTTCGGTCGGCATACTCGTTTTTACGACCGCGGCCAACATCCTGCCGAACGGGCCGGCGCCAATCGCCGCCTTGCTCGGCTTCACCATTCCGGCTTCGGTTCTCCTCGTGTCCGCCGCGCGTTGCGGCATTTCGCGAACGTTCGGGGCGGCGAACGCCGTCACCTCATTGCGCCTGGGACTGGTAGCGCTGCTGATCGGCGCGGCGGCCGATGCCGCCGCCACGCTGGAGACATGGTGGCCTGCGATATTGGCCGCGCTGGCGCTGGCTCTTGACGGAATCGACGGCGCGGTTGCCCGCCGCAACGGCCTCGAAAGCCGCTTCGGCGCCCTGTTCGACCAGGAAACGGACGCGTTGCTGATCCTGGTCCTGACCTTGATCCTGTCGGTCTCGGGAAAGGTCGGATTGTGGATTGCCGTCGCCGGATTGATGCGCTACCTGCTGCTGGCGGCCGGGTTGGTCTGGCCGTCGCTCGCCGAGCCGCTGCCGAAGAGCTGGTTCAGAAGCACCGTTTGCGGGTTTGTTGCTGGCGCGCTGGTGATCTGTCTGGTACCCCTCGTCGCCCCGTTCCATGCCAACACCCTTGCCGCGGCCGCATTGTCGGTCTTGACCCTGTCCTTCGGCAAAGACCTAATATGGCTTCTGAAACAAGGCCCCGGAAAATCCCACGCATGATCGCCACGCCAGAACCGAACATCGCTCCGCAGCCGAACGCGCGCGACGCCAGCCTCACGGCGGTAGGGCGCGTTATCGGTGATCTGCGGCGCGGCATGGCCATCGTCCTGCGGGACGGTTTCGAAGCGTTGCTGGTGACGGCGGCGGAATCCAGCGTCGATCCGCGGGCGCTGACGATGATGACGGATAGCGGCGTCGCCTGCCTGGTGACCGCGTCGCGCGCCGAAGCGCTGGGGCTGGACCCGACGGACGCGACGGTCGTCGCCATCGAGACCAGGGGCGGCCTGGACCGGGACGCCGTTTCGACGATCATCGGCGAAAGTTTCGACGGATCGCAGCTTTCCCAACCGGTCGCCAAATCGGCAAGCGCCATGCAGCAGAGAGCGGTCGAGGTCGTGAAACTCGCGCGCCTGCTGCCGGCGGCGCTGACATCGCCCATCGAAGAGGACGCGACGGCCTTCGCCCGGCAATACAATCTGCTCGCCCTCGATATCGCCAATATCGCGCAATATCGCGGCGCCGCCGGCGCGCTGATGGATTACACGGTCGCGAGCTCGGTTCCGCTCGAAGGGGCGGAGGAAACCCGGATGATCGCCTTCCGGCCGGCCGACGGCGGCAAGGCCCATGTCGCCATCGTGATCGGCGAGCCCGACCCCGGCGCGGCGGTTCTGACCCGGCTGCATTCGGAGTGCTTTACCGGCGACCTGTTCGCCAGCCTGCGCTGCGATTGCGGCGATCAGCTGCGCGGCGCCGTCGCGGCGATCGGCGAAGCGGGTGGCGGCGTTCTGCTGTACCTCGCGCAGGAGGGTCGCGGCATCGGTCTGGTCAACAAGCTGCGCGCCTACAGACTGCAGGATGACGGTTTCGACACCATCGACGCGAACGAACAGCTCGGCTTCGACGCCGACGAGCGGGTCTATGCGCCCGCGGCGATGATGCTGCACCGTCTCGGCTTCAACCGAATCCGGTTGATGACGAACAATCCGGACAAGGTCGCGGCGCTGGAAGGGCACGACATCACGGTCGAGGACCGCGTCGCCCACGCCTTTCCGACCAACACGCACAACGAACAGTATCTACAGACCAAGGCCGCCCGCAGCGGACACCTGTTTTAAAAATACGACTGACCTGCGCGGCAAATCTGGGCCGCTTAGGCGGCAATTCTTTCCCGATACCTGTTCCTGCCCGGCGGCTTCAGCCTTAATTTCCCATAATTTCTGACGTTTACCGATGGCACTCCGCTTGCATCGATCCCCGCGGAGGATCCTCGAATGGCAATCAATTCCGTATCCCATCCGGCCGCGGCCGTTCCGAGCCCACCTGCGCTCGTGCCGAAACCGGAGCCCGTCAACGCGGACGGTTCGGCAATTCCGGACGAAATCCTCTACCACCACCGGCCCGAGGACATCGGCGATCACACCAATCAGGATGTTCCGGGCGAGACAGAGAGCAACAGTTCGTTTTTCGGCAGCGACGGTCTGACCTTCGGCGACGTTCTCGATGTCATCAACCCGCTGCAGCATATTCCGGTCGTCTCCACCCTCTACCGCGCGATCACGGGCGACGAGATTTCGCCGGGCGCCCGCGTCGCCGGCGGCGCTCTTTTCGGCGGACCGGTCGGCTTCGCCGTCGCGACCGCGAACGCCTTGGTCGAGGCGGCCACGGGCGAAGATATCGGCGATACGGTATTAGCCGCGTTCTTCAGCGACGAGGACGACACCGTCCCGGAAGGCGAACAACAGGTCGCCGCGGCTGCCCCGGCGATCGCCGTGTCCGACGCCGATCCGGCGACGGTCGGCGCGGGCGCCCTGCCGATCAGTCTTCTGCCGCCGAAACCCCAACCGCCGGTAGCGAATGCGCTCGCGCCGGCAAACGCGATGCCGGTGCTGCGACAGACCACGAAGCTCCCCTTCGGCGGCATGGGCACGATGTCCGCCGTGCCGAACCAGGCAAGCGAGAAAGACCCCGTTGCCGCCCTGCTGCAAGCGCGCGCCGCCGTGCCAATGGCCGGACCGATCCAGGGTCTTGGCAACGGCGTACGCGCAAGGCCTGTCCTGCAAGCGCCGCTGCCATCGATCAGCCCGTTGCTGGCGGACAAGCTGTCCGCGCTCGCGGTGCAGAACGCGGCGCCTAAATCGTCATCCGGCGAGGACGGCGACGAAAATTCCGGAACGGTGGTGCCGGCCGCGTTGATGCCGCAGAGAATGCTCGATACGCTCGACCGATATGAGCGCATGAAATCCACCGCGACCGGTAAATCCTAGTGTGATGATTCTGAAGTTCGTCGCATTCAAAGCAACGAATTTTGGGATCTGAATCACACTAGATTCAAATAGTTAGTGTGCTGATTCACGCGAAATTCAATCCTTTGAATTTCACGATCAGGACACTAGGGCCGACACCGCCGCATGATAAGGTGGACGCGTGGATATCGTCGTCACACCGAACGGAACCTTTTCCTATTCCAGCAAGACCGTGCGCTGCGCGCTCGGACGCGGCGGCGTCAGCGACGACAAGAAGGAGGGAGACGGCGCGACTCCGGTCGGGTGTTACCCGTTGCGCCGGGTTCTGTATCGCCCCGACAGGATCGCCGCCCCGGAAACGGCCCTGCCGGTCCGGCCCATCGATCCGTCGGACGGCTGGTGCGACGCTCCCTGTGATAGCCGATACAACAGGCCGGTCACGCTGCCTTATCCTGCCAGCGCCGAAGCGCTCTGGCGAGATGACGGGTTGTACGATGTGATCGTGGTGCTGGGACACAACGACGATCCGCCGGTTGCCGGCGCCGGCAGCGCGATATTCCTGCACGTCGCGCGGCCCGATTACGGCCCGACAGAAGGCTGCGTCGCAGTGGCGCTGGCCGATCTGATCGAGCTATTAAGGCGCTGCCGGACCGGGGACCGGCTGTGCGTTCGTTCCGATCTAGATTAGAGGTGACACGCGCGGTCTATAAGCGTTTCAGAAGTGAACGTTGGAGACGCCTGTGCGAGAATTTTCAGGGCGTACAATCTCAATCGAAATGTCCCGCTCGGACGGATTTTCCGATCAAGTTGCAGATCAACCGCACGGCAGTGACACAGGTGATGGCGTTAAGGTCGCGCTTGGGTGTGATTTCGACGATGTCCATGCCGGCGACGCGGCCCTTGCCCACCAAGCCTTGGATCAACGTGCGCATCTGCGGGTAGGTGACGCCGCCCGGCGCCGGACCGGCGACGGCGGGCGCTATGGTTGGGTCCATGCCGTCGGCGTCGACGGTGAGATAGCAGGTTCCACCGGGCGGTATACGGTCCAGCACCGCCGCCATGCCGACCTCCTGCAGCTCCATGTCGATGATCAAGTTGGATCCGTAGTCGAGGGCCGCCTCGACTTCTTCGGGCCGGGCGCTGCCCGCGGAGCGTAGGCCGATCTGATAAATGTCGCCGATATGGTCCATTTCCGAAGCGCGGCGAATGGGGCCGGAGAGACCCTCCCTCACGCCATTGACATGGTCGCGCCAATCCAGATGCGCATCCACATGGACCAGGGTGATCGGCTCGTCCAGTCCGGGCAGCGACGACAAGGCGCGGAACACCGGAATCGGGACACCGTGGTCGCCGCCGAGCGAGACGATCATGGCGCCGGCGCCGATGATCTTGCGCGCCGCTTCCTCGGCGAGGCGATAGTGCTTCATCGGTTCGTAGGGATCGCCCGGCACGTCGCCGCAATCGACGACGCGAATGTCCTTGCCGTCGAGCAGCGGACCACCGAGATCGAAGTCCCACCGCTCCAATCCCCGCAAGGCGCGCTGCCAGGACCGCCGGATAGCGGTTGGCGCGTTCGACTGGTCGTTGGTCACCTCCTCCATCGAATAGGGCGCCCCATAAGGCAGTCCCAGGATCGCCACATGCGCGCCCAGGCCGGCGAGACTGTCCAAATTAAGCACCAGCGGCGCGTCGAACAGGGTATGGAACTCTCGGCGCGGCGCGACGGTCAGGGAATCGGACATGGTGTATCTCCGTCGCGTTTATTGCTGCCGCGGCGGGCGCTGACCGAAAATAGCGGTCCCGACGCGGACATGGGTCGCGCCGAAGGCGATGGCGACTTCGTAATCCGCCGACATCCCCATGCTCAGCCACGGCAGTTCGTGACGCTTGGCGATCTCGCGCAGCAGGGCAAAATGCAAAGACGGCTCGTCGTCGGCCGGCGGGATGCACATGAGGCCGCGGACCGGCAATTCGAACTCGTCGCGGCACTGGGCGATGAACGCGTCCGCTTCCTCGGGCGCGACACCGGCCTTCTGCGGTTCGTTCCCGGTATTCACCTGGATCAGGCAATCCGGCCGGCGGCCGGTTCTTTCCATTTCCTTGGCGACCGCACGGGCCAGCTTCGGCCGGTCGACCGTTTCAATCACGTCGAAAAACGCCATCGCGTGGCGGACCTTGTTGGTCTGCAGGGGGCCGATCAGACGCAGTTGCACGTCGGGGAACGCGTCCTTCAGGGCGGGCCATTTGCCTTCGGCTTCCTGCACGCGGTTCTCGCCGAACACCCGATGCCCCGCGTCGAGCGCCGCACGCGAGCGTTCCGCCGAATGCGCCTTACCGACGGCGACCAGCGTTACCGATCCCGGCGCCCTGCCGGCGGTCTGTTCGGCCGCGGCAATCTCGGCCTCGACGGCGCGCAGATTGGCGGCAATGTCGGGAAGCGCTTCGTTTTCCGGCAATAGCTTTGGCCCTTCCATAGCAACGATAGAGTTTCTGTCGTAGCAAAGCCTCGGGCCGGACGCAAACCACCCGCGTCTATTCCCGGGCCGTACGTGACATTGTAGTGGAATCTATCGATGGTTTTCGGGCATAAAGCGGGCATGTTCAGAACCTTATTCCCAATAGCAACGGCTTTGGCGTTCGCGCTTGCGCTGTCGGCTTGCGAATCCATGGGCATCGCCCCCGACCCGCCGCCGCCGACCGAGGACCGGTCGTCGAGTTCCAGCAGCAACGGTGGGCTGATCGACACGTTGTTCGGCAGCGACGCGCCCACCGGCGGCGGCAGCGGTATCGGCGTCAACAGTTTCCTGTGGCGCGCCTCGCTCGACACCATCTCGTTCATGCCGTTGAACTCCGCCGACCCGTTCGGCGGCGTCATCATCACCGATTGGTACTCGCCGCCCGAAACGCCGAAAGAGCGGGTCAAGCTGAACATCTACATACTGGGACGGGAGCTGCGCGCCGACGGGCTGCGCGTTTCGGTATTCCGCCAGACGCGAGCCAGCCAGCCATGGCAGGAAGCGAAAGTGGATCCCAAAACGGTCCGGGACATCGAGAACGCGATACTGAAACGCGCCCGGGAAATCCGTATCGCCGGTTTGCGCGCGCAATGAGCGGCCAAGGAACGATTGCCGCACCATGACCCGCTATAACGCGAAGGAAACCGAAGCCAAATGGCAACGGATCTGGTCCGACCAGGGCGTCTTCGAAGTCACCGAGGACACCTCGCGGCCGAAATATTATGTATTGGAAATGTTCCCCTACCCGTCCGGCCGGATCCATATGGGCCATGTCCGGAACTACACCATGGGCGACGTCGTCGCGCGCTATAAGCGCGCGCAGGGTTTCAATGTCCTGCACCCCATGGGCTGGGATTCCTTCGGCCTGCCGGCGGAGAACGCCGCCTTCGAGAACAAGGTCCATCCGGCGAAATGGACGCGCGAAAACGTCGCCGTCATGCGCGACCAGCTTAAATCCATGGGCCTGTCGCTCGACTGGAGCCGCGAGCTGTCGACCTGCGAGCCGGAATACTACAAACACGAACAGAAGATGTTTCTCGACTTCTTCAAGGCGGGCCTCGCCTATCGCGGCGAATCCTGGGTCAACTGGGATCCGGTCGAGGACACCGTGCTGGCCAACGAGCAGGTGATCGACGGCCGCGGCTGGCGTTCGGGCGCGGAAGTCGAGAAGAAACTGCTGCACCAATGGTTCTTCAAGATCACCGCCTATGCCGACGAGCTGCTGGAAGCGATCGAAACGCTCGAGCGCTGGCCGGACAAGGTCCGCCTGATGCAGACCAACTGGATCAACCGGTCCGAGGGCGCCAAGATTCTGTTCGAGATCGTCGGCCGGGACGACAGACTCGAAGTCTTCACGACCCGGCCCGACACCTTGTTCGGCGCCTCGTTCTGCGCCCTGTCGCCGAACCACCCTTTGTCGCAGTCGCTTGCCGAGAGCAATCCGGATCTGGCGGCGTTCCTGGTCGAGTGCGGCAAGCTGGGCACCAGCGAGGCGGCCCTGGAGAAAGCGGAAAAACTGGGCTTCGATACCGGCTTGACGGTCGCGCACCCGTTCCAGCCAGGCCGCGAACTGCCGATCTATGTCGCCAATTTCGTGCTGATGGAATACGGCGCGGGGGCGATCTTCGGCTGCCCCGGCCACGACGGGCGCGATCTGGAATTCGCCCGCAAATACGGCCTCGACGTCATTGCGGTCGTGTGTCCGCCGGACGCCGATCCGGCGACTTTCGAGATTGGCGACGAGGCCTATACCGACGACGGCGCGATGATGAATTCGGAATTCCTCGACGGTCTCAATGTGCCGACCGCGATCCGCAAGGCGACGGAGCGGCTGGCGGAGATGGGGTCGGGCGAGGGCACGGTCAACTACCGCTTGCGCGACTGGGGCGTCTCGAGGCAACGCTATTGGGGCTGTCCCGTACCGATCATCCATTGCGCGGGCTGCGGCATGGTTCCCGTGCCAGAGGCAAATTTACCGGTCACCTTGCCGGAGGACGTCGACTTCGACGCCTCGGGCAATCCGCTCGACCGGCATCCGACCTGGAAGCATGTCGACTGCCCCACCTGCGGCAAGCCGGCAAGCCGCGAGACCGATACGTTCGACACCTTCGTCGAATCGTCCTGGTATTTCGAGCGTTTCTGCTCGCTTGCCGAGGACACCGCCTTCGCCCGCAGCGCCGTGGATTACTGGATGCCGGTCGACCAGTATATCGGCGGCGTGGAACATGCGGTGCTGCACCTGCTCTACGCCCGTTTCTTCACCCGCGCGCTGCGCGATTGCGGCTATCTCGATATCGCCGAACCGTTCGAAGGCCTGTTCACCCAGGGCATGGTCTGTCATGAAACCTATCGGACCGAGGATGGCGGCTGGGTCTTCCCGAATGACGTCGTCATCGACGATGGCGGCGCGAAAACGGACCGCGAGTCGGGCCGGCCCGTCCGCATCGGCCGCTCGGAGAAGATGAGCAAGTCGCGCCGCAACGTGGTCGATCCCGAGCTGATCCTCGATACCTACGGCGCCGACGCGGGACGCCTGTTCATGATGTCGGACAGCCCGCCGGAACGCGATCTCGAATGGACCGAAGCCGGTATCGAGGGCGCCTGGCGCTACATCAACCGGCTGTGGCGGATGATCGCCGACCCGGCGGCGCCGATCGGCAAAGCCGACGCCTCGTTGCATAAGGAGGCCGGCGCCGAGGGCGATGCCGTGTTGCGCGCCGTGCACCAGACCGTCGCCGCGGTTACGGAGGATCTGGAGCACTTCCGCTTCAACCGCGCCGTCGCCCATGTCCGCGAACTGACCAACTTGTTGGGCGACTACCGCGACGCGGGACCGGCGCATGACGGTATCCGCTGCCTTGCCTTCGAAACGGCGGTGCAGCTGATCGGCCCGATGATGCCGCATATCGCCGAGGAGTTCTGGCAGATGCTGGGCCATTCGGAATTGCTGGCGGACGCGCCCTGGCCGAAGGCCGATCCCGCCTATCTTGTCGACGAGACGGTCACGATCGCCGTGCAAATCAAGGGCAAGCTGCGCGGCACGATCGAGATGCCGCGCGACGCGGACAACACGGCGGTGGAAGACGCGGCGCTGGCGCTCGACGCGGTACAGCGTGTCACCGACGGAAACCCGCCGCAGCGGGTCATCGTCGTTCCCAACAAGATCGTCAATGTGGTGGTCTAAAACAGTCGCGGCAATCGCGATCGCCGCGCTGCTGTCCGGCTGCGGCTTCCGCCCGCTCTACGGCACGACAAACAACGACGAACAGGTCGCGAGCCTGCTCGCTCAAGTGCGGATCGGGACGATTGCCGACCGGACGGGACAAAAACTGCGCAATTTCCTGCTCGACAGGCTCAACCCGGCGGGACAGCCGGCCAGGCCGCGCTATCACCTGTTGGTGAAGAGTAATGTTTCGCGCGCCGATCTCGGAATTGAGCGGGACGAAACGGCAACCCGTGCAATTCTCGTCCTGACCGCTAATTACAGTCTGTTGGACAGCGCGAAAAAATCCACCTTGGTTCGCGGTTCGACGCAATCGACGAACAGTTTCAATATCGTCGCGTCGGATTTCGCGACCCTGAGCGGCGAAACCGACGCCATCGAGCGGGCCGCGCGCGAGGTCAGCGACGATATCAGGACCCGCCTCGCGCTATTTTTCACGCGCCGCTAGAGCAAATCAGGATTGGTGGGAATCGCCTTTGGCGATTATCATTGATCCTGTTTCTTTGCTCTATCAATTAGGAACGAGCGGATTCACAGACTTGATGCCCTGCATCAATTCTGATCCGGTCTAGCGGACACAAAATGAAGATCGCCGCCAACCGCGCCGACGCTTTCGCCCGCGACCCGGATGCGGCGGTTCGCGCGGTCCTCGTCTACGGTCCCGACGAGGGGTTGGTGCGGGCGCGCGCCGATGCCCTGACCAAGGCGGTCGCGGAAGATACCGGCGATCCGTTCCGCGTCGCCGAGATCACGGCCGCCGCGTTGCGGGACACGCCCTCGCTGATCGCCGACGAAGCGGCCGCCATCGCTTTGACCGGCGGCCGGCGGGTTGTCCGGTTCCGCGATGCGCCCGAATCGGCAGCCGGCGCGCTCGAAACCTTCCTCGCGGACGGCCTGGGCGACGCGCTGGTCGTCGTGCAGGCGGGAACACTCGGCGCACGCTCGAAACTGCGCAAGCTGTTCGAGGACGCAAGGAATGCCGCCGCCTTGCCGTGCTACGCCGACGACGAGCGTACACTCGAAGTGGTAATTTGTAACACGTTGGAATCAGACGGAATTTCGGTTTCCAGGGAAGCGCTCGACTATTTGACCGCCAATCTCGGGGCCGACCGGGGCCTGAGCCTCGCGGAGCTGGAGAAACTGGCGATCTATTCCGGCCCCGGTGGATCGGTCACGCTGGACGACGCCGTCGCCTTGATCGGCGATTCCAGCGCGCTTTCGATCGACGACGTGATTTTCGCGGCAGCCGCCGGCGACGGGCTGGCCGCCGACCGCGCCCTGACCCGCAGCTACCAGGAAGGCGTCAACCCGGTCACGATCCTACGCGCGCTGGGGCGGCACCTGATGCGCCTGCAGCTGGCGCGGACGAAGGTCGATGCCGGCACGCCGGTCGACGCCGCCCTGAAAGCCCTCCGACCGCCGGTCTTCTTCAAGCTGGCGGGCCCGTTCCGGCGGCAGCTCCGCGTCTGGTCGGGGGCCAAGCTGGCGCGCGCGCTGGCCCTGGTCTTGCAGGCCGAACAACAATGCAAGCGCACCGGCGCGCCGGCCCCGGAACTGTGCGGCCGGACCATCCTGCAGATCTCGCGGCTGGGTACCGCCAGGCGGTAGTGAGGCGGTGCCGTCGATCCACCGATGCCGCCGCCAACGACAAGGACCTTCATTCATCGGCTCTTTTCGGTCGGACATTCCGATTGATTTGGGCGTTCAACCCTCCTATCGCGCTATCTCCGCGAGTCCGTCTCCCGTAGCGATGACTTCGCCTCTTTGGTTTGCGACGGAGAGGTCGCAGACCAGCCACTTGCCCTTCCGGGTTTCCTTTTTATCCCGCACCTCGACACGCACCTGGATTGTGTCCCCGGGATAGACGGGGCTGCGGAAGCGGGTTTCGAGCCGCCGGTGGTCGCCATTGTCGGGCCAGAGCCAATCGGTCATGGCACGGACCATGTAGGAATAAGTCATCAATCCATGTCCGATTATGCTGTCGAATTTCTTACCGTTCGCGAAGGTCGTTTCCGCTATGAATTCGTCGTCCCAATGCAACGGATTGTTGTCGAAGGAGGCCATGGCGAACTCCTTGATCATCTCCCGAGACACCTCGACCTTTGGGCCTTCGAAGTTGTAGCCAATATCGATATCGTCGAATGTGAAGCTTTCGGTCATTTACTCGCTCCTCAATAGGGCCGCATGGTCCAGCCGCGGCCAGAACAGACGACTTGATCATGCTGATTGCGGAATACGTTGTCGTGGATGGCGAATGTGTTGCCCTTGCGGATGACCTTGTCGAGGCATCGACCCGTCAAGATGATGGTATCGCCCGGCCGAACGGGACTATGGATCCACCAGTTCTGCCCCATGTTCACCGTCCCCGGCGTCCGCATGAAATGGTCGTGCGTGGTGCAGGCAAACAGGAATAACGCATGGATGCTCGGCGGCGAGATCAGGCCGCCGAAACGCGAGTTCTTGGCGTACTGCTCGTCGAAGTAGAGGGGGTTCAGGTCTCCGATCGAGCGCGCATAGCGCTGGATGATTTCAAGCGAAATGGTAACGGGTTTCGACTCGACAACCTCTCCCGGTTCCAAGTCGTCCCACCCGGCTCGTTTGTCCGCGTCCTTCCAAAAGTCGTAGTCGAATCCTTCCGGATCGAAGGCGGTCGATGTCTGTGTCATGGCGAATGCCCCTTTCGTTTAGCTGTCTCCAACTTTGCATAATTAAGGAGACATATACCTAATTTGAAGGCGCGCGGGTGGGCGCCTTTCTTAGATAAGTACCGTGTTGTCTAATTGCGCGTGAAGTTTCTCTCCGAGTTTTGCTTGTCCTGACCGGG
>CAYLTU010000136.1:0-15407 GCA_964386465.1 uncultured Rhodospirillaceae bacterium | reverse complement strand
TTCGCCGGCGGCGCGCATGCCCGCACATTGGAGATGCACACGCCGGACCGGCACGGTCCGCCGATGCCCTACATGCATTTCATCAAGGAGTTGCAAAGCAGCCTGAACGGCGTGCCGCTGATGGCGCTCGGCCGTATCACCGACCCGGCGGAAGCGGACGGCATATTGGCGCGCGGCGAGGCGCAGTTGATCGGCATGGGCCGCACCCTGCTGGCTGACCCGGCCTGGCCCGAGAAGGCGCGGACGGGCCGCAGTTGGGACATCCGCTATTGCCTCAGCTGCAACACCTGCTGGGGGACGATCGTCCAGCAGCGGCAGCCGGTCGCCTGCGTCAACAACCCGCGGGTCGGGCTGGCGGACGAGGCGGATTACTGGCCCGAGCGCACGGACGACCCGAAACGCATCACCGTCGTCGGCGCCGGGATCGCCGGCATGGAAGCCGCCTGGACCGCCGCCGCGCGCGGTCATCGGGTGACGGTCCTGGGCGCCTCGGAGGAACCCGGCGGCAAGGCGCGCCTGCGCGAACAATTGCCGGGCGGCGAGACGGTCAGTTCGATCTACGACTACCAGACGGCGGCGGCCGAACGCGCCGGCGCGACGTTGGTGCTGGGCCGGCGGGCGACGGCGGACGACATCATCGCGCTGAACCCCCACCGGGTCATCCTGGCGACCGGCTCCACCATGATCCCGCCCGACTGGCTGCCCCCGGACGTGCAGGCGGAAGGCTGGGTCCGCGATCTGCGCGACACCTTGCCCGACATATTACCGATCACCACCCGCCAGCCCGGCACCGCGGTGCTGTACGATACCGACCACACGGAGGCGACCTATGCCGCCGCCGAGGCCCTCAACGCCCGCTTCGCCCGCACCGTTATCGTCACTCCGCGCGATGCCATCGCCACCGACGTCCCCATGGTCACCCGCCAGGGCATCCTGCGGCGGGCGGCCGAACAGCGCATCGAAACCGTCACCCTGGCCGAGGTGCGTTGGACCGACGCGGCCGCCGAGGGGCGGCTGGAGTGCGTGAATATCTATAACGGCGACGTGACCGTGATCGAGGACCTGGCCCTCCTCACCTACGCCACCCCGCGCGCGCCGGACGACGCGCTGGCGGGGCCGTTGCGGAATGCGGGGATCGACGTGGTGACGGTCGGCGATGCGCGCGCGCCGCAGGAAATGCTGTTCGCGACGGCGAGCGGCCATGCTGCGGGGGTGGGGGAGTAGGAAAGCGATCGGCTCGTCACCAACGAACGACCTCCCTCATTGTTTAAAACAGTTTTCTCTATGCCACGATAGGTACGTTGGGTGAGGACGTTGAAATGGTGTATCCGGGAATGTGGCTTTTCCTGTTTTCCGAATGAGGTTCCAAATCTGTTCGGGGTCGTTCGCCTGCCGCGATACAAGAATTTCGGCGTCGTCCGACAGGCTGATCAATCCCCTGTCGAACATCCAATGCGCGGTCCCGGATAGGGCCAACCCGTTGCGAACAACGTCGGGCCCGTTGTGTTCGACAGGCTTAATGTGGGCCGCCTCGACCTCGGCGCGGCCGTGCCCGTTGATCAGTTTCAGCCCGGTGATGGCGCAGCAGCTGTCATAGGCGTCCAGCACATGCCTTCGAAAAACGCGGCTCCGGTTGATACGGGAGATAGTTTGCGCGACACGGACCCGTTCACTGTCTTCGCCGAACCCGTCCTGGACTTCGGAGAGGCCGGTCTCGGTAGGCGGTTCGGCCGCTTGGTCGGTGCGCGGCAGGAGTTGGTCTTCGTCCGGGAAACCGGCCTGCAGAATGCGCGCGAAATCGCGGTCTGATATTGGCCGGACCGCCCACTGAATCAGGCCGCCGTTCAAACGGCCGTCTGGTTTGGCCAAGCCGGATTCGAGGAAGCCGTTTATGCTACGAAAGGAAACGAACTGTTCCAACGGCAGATAGGACCCGGCCTCAATGACGGCGATAAACATGTCCGATATCGACGGGTCCGGGATAATCTCCTGCACCTTGGCGATGGCGTTGTAGCCAAGCCGCCCGCCGCCGCCGCGCGGTTCGTAATAGACGATCCAATCGCCTTCGCACGGCGACACGCGCTTCAGGTAGCGTTTGGGGAACTGATAGCGTTCTTCCGGGAAGTCGTCATAAACCGAGTCCGCCCGATGAACGAATACCCCTTTAGCCATTTCTATGATGTCCCAATTCGCTAATATGTGGAACTTTCCGTGCAACTTAGGGTATGAAGAATTCGCGGTTGGGACCACCCTCATTTAGCCATAAATTGGTGGAGGCTGTGTAGAAAAGGACCAGATTCCTGTTTTCGGTCTAACGCGCGAGCTGGTGACAGTCTTCTGGCCGTTGCTGCCCCGCTGACCGCGTCCCACACACTTTGCCACCTAGCGCACCACCCTCGCATCCGCTACGTATGAACACCTACAGCAGCGAGGCACCCATGATCACTCTGGAACGCGACGACACTGTATTCATCCTCACGATGGAGGCGGGCGAGAACCGGTGGAACACCAACTTCGTGCGCGCGTTCGACGCGCGGCTCGACGAGGTGCTGGCGTCGGAGGGGCCCGCGGCGCTGGTGACCGTGTCGAGCGACCCGAAGTTCTTTTCCAACGGGCTGGATCTCGACTGGCGCCGGGGCGAGGGGGATGGCCTTGGCGGCGACAAATCGGTGTTCGGGGACGAGTTCTTCGCCCTGATGGCGAAGCTGATCGCCTTTCCGGTGCCCACGATCTGCGCCGTCAACGGGCACGGCTTCGGCGCGGGGTTCATGATGGCGCTGTGCCATGACGTCCGTCTCATGCGCGAGGACCGCGGCTATCTCTGCGCCAACGAAATCCAACTCGGGATGGCGATCCCGGATGCCGAACTGTCCTTGTTCCGGCACAAAATGTCAGGCAGCGCGTTCTTCGATACGGTGCAACTGGCGCGCCGCTGGACCGGTCCGGAGGCGAAAGCCGCCGGCTTCGTTTCGGACGTGGCGCCCGCCGATGCGCTGCTGGGGATGGCGCTGAAGAGGGCGCGGCAGCTGGCGCCGCTTGGCGCGAATCGCGAATTGTTCGCGCAATCCAAGGAGCGGATTTTCGGTGAAACCCCGTCGATCAAGGACCGCAGCGGCGCGGCGCATCTGTTGCGTCAGGGGCATTGAGCGGAGTCAGTTGTTGGTACTATAGATCAGCTTTAGGGGCAGAATTTTTGCTTGATCTCTCCAAAAATCTGCTCGTGGGTAGTAAGTATTGTCAGGCGCGTCGTCGGCCTGTTTGACCGCTGCCCTGATTTTCCGCTCTTTCCACGCCAGATACTCCGGTTCCGTCGACTCGGGGCCGGGCTGCGTTGCCTCTTCGAGGGTGATCGGGTCGCGCTCACTCATAGCGGCAGGTTACCACTATTCAACCATACGAGTGCGGTGCGGTTTCGGCGTGGATGCTCGTGTCAAGCACGAGCATGACAGAATAGAGTGCGGGGAGGCCAAAACCGTTTCCTCAAGGCAGCGCCAAATTCCCGCTGAACAGCCCGTACAGCGTCAGCGCGGCGAAGATGACCAGGCTGACGATCAGGTAATTCCGCATGGCCCCATGCCTGTCAGTCGTCCAAAAACCCCTTCCCGCTCGCCGCCAGCTCCTCGATCATCGTGGCCGGCTTCCAGCGGTCCCCGTAGCGATCCTGCCATTCCTTCATCGTGTCGTAAATCGTCTTCACCCCAATCCCGTCGGCCCAGAACATCAGGCCGCCGCGGTAGCGCGGGAAGCCGAAGCCGTTGAGCCACATCACGTCGACGTCGCTGGCCCGATACGCGATGCCTTCCTCCAGGATCTTGGCCGCCTCGTTGACGCTGGCGAAGAGCAGGCGGTGGAGGATTTCCTCGTCGGTGAAGTCGTCGCGCTGCTGCAGGCCGAGCTCGCGGCCGATCTCGGCGATGACTTCGTCGACCACCGGGTCGGGATAGGGGGTGCGGTCGCCGGGCTTGTAGTTGAACCAGCCGGCGCCGGTCTTCTGGCCGTATCTTCCCATCTCGAACAGCCGGTCGGGGATCGGCAGGTCGCGGTGTTCGTTCGGGCTTTCCTTCTTGCGGCGCTGGCGCACGGCGTGGCCGATATCGAGCCCGGCCAGATCGCCGACCGCGAACGGCCCCATCGGGTAGCCGAAGTCATGCATGACTTTATCTATTTGTTCCGGCTTGGCGCCTTCTTCCACCAGGATGTTCATCTCGGTCTGGAAGGGCGCGCGGCTGCGGTTGGCGAGGAAGCCGTCGCAATTGCCGCACACCGCCCCGACCTTGGCGATGCGCCGCGACAGGGCGGTGCAGGTCGCCACCACGTCCTTGGCGGTGTCCTTACCGCGCACGATCTCCAGCAGCTTCATCACGTTGGCCGGGCTGAAGAAGTGGGTGCCGAGCACGTCGGCCGGGCGTTTGGTGGCGCCGGCGATCTCGTCGATGTCCAGGGTGGAGGTGTTTGAGGCCAGTATTGCGCCCGGTTTCATCACCGCGTCGAGCCTGCCGAAGACGTCCTTCTTGACCGGCATCTCCTCGAACACCGCCTCGATGACGATGTCGGCGTCGGCGATCTGGTCGTATTCCAGCGCCGGGGTGATGAGGTCCATGCGGGTGTCGACCGCGTCGGCGGCGAGGCTGCCGCGCTTCACGCTGGTCTCGTAATTGGCGCGGATCTTGGCGAGCCCTCGGTCGAGGGCCTCTTGATTCATCTCCAGCAATTTTACGGGGATGCCGGCATCGGCGAAGCACATGGCGATGCCGCCACCCATCGTGCCGGCCCCCACGACGGCTGCCGTATTTATGGGGCGGGACTGCGTCCCTTTGTCGATGTCGGGGATCTTGTTGGCCTGTCGTTCGGCGAAGAAGGCGAAGCGCAGCGACTTCGCCTCGTCGGCGTTGACCAGTTCCTCGAACAGCTCACGCTCGCGGGCGCAGCCCTCCTCGAAGGGCATCGAGACGGCGGCCTCGACGCATTTGATGCAGTGGTAGGGAGCGTTCTGGTTGCGCGCGCGGCGCTCGATCTTCTTTCGCATCGCGTCGAACATGCCGGGGTCTTGCCGAGCCTCGGCGAGCCGGTCGTCATTGTCGCGCACCCTCGGCAAGGGCCGCACGTCCGCGATTTTCTCGGCATAGGCCACCGCGGTGTCGAGCAGCGCGTCGTTGTTCTCGGCCAGATCGTCCAGAATCCCCAGCGTGCTGGCCTCGGGCGCGGGGACGTGGCGGCCGGTGACGATCATCTCCAGCGCCGCCTTCGGCCCGATCAGCCGCGGCAGGCGCTGCGTGCCCTGGCCGCCCGGTAGCACGCCGATCAGCACTTCCGGCAACCCGACCTTGGCGTCCGCGCTGGCGACCCGGTACTGGCAGGCGAGCGCGGTTTCGAGCCCGCCGCCCAGCGCGTAGCCGTGGATCGCGGCGACAATGGGCTTCGCGCTGTCGTCGATGATGGTGCGGTAGGTGAGCCCGGCCTCGGTTTTCTTCTGGCCCAGGAACTTGATGTCCGCCCCGGCGATGAAGCTGCGCCCCGCGCCGCGCAGCACCATGGCCTTGACCTCCGGATCGGCGTTGCCCTGGGCCACGCATTCGACGAGCCCTTCCGGCACCCCCGGGCTCAGCGCGTTGACCGGCGGGTTGTCGACGGTAATGACGCCGATAGCGCCCTGCCTGGTGAAAGTGACGAGATCGGACATGAGGGCTCCCCGGGTTCTGGAATTTCGTTTGGCGGATTGTATGGACGGGTGCGTGGTTTGGCGAGCGATGGCGTGGTGTCACTGTGTCGCGTCCCCCCTTTTCTTCGTGTCGCCCCGGTCTCCGAGCCGGGGGCCAGCCCTTAAACGAGCGCTAGCGCATCCTGGGTCCCGGATCGGCGGCGCTTCGCGCCTGGTCCGGGATGACAGTTCAAAATGCCCCCACCTTGCCGCCCCGCCGCGAACGTGAATAATCGGTGTATCGCAACCGCCAAAGGGAGACCGTCATGGGGCCGCTTTCGGGAATCAAAGTCGTCGAGATCGCCAGCATCGGGCCGGGGCCGATGTGCGCGATGCTGCTATCGGATCTGGGCGCCACGGTGCTGCGGGTCGACCGGGCGAGCGCGGTCGGGGTCGAGCCGGCCATGGCGCCGCAATTCGCCACCCTGCAGCGTGGGCGGCAATCGATCGCCGTCGATCTGAAGAACCCGGACGGGGTCGAGACGGTGCTGCAGCTGGTCGACGGCGCCGACGCGCTGATCGAGGGCTTCCGGCCGGGCGTGACGGAGCGGCTCGGCATCGGGCCCGACGATTGCTTCGCGCGCAACCCGAAGCTGGTCTACGGCCGCATGACCGGCTGGGGCCAGGAGGGGCCGATGGCGATGGCCGCGGCGCACGACATCAACTACATCGCGCTGACCGGTGCGCTGCACGCGATCGGCACGCCCGAGACGCCGGTGCCGCCGCTCAACCTGGCGGCGGATTTCGGCGGCGGCGGGGTCTATCTCGCCTTCGGAGTGGTCAGCGCAGTGGTCGAGGCGATGAAATCCGGCAAGGGCCAGGTCGTCGACGCGGCGATGGTCGACGGCGCGTCGTCGCTGATGGCGAGCTGCTACGGCGCCTATGCCGCGGGCTCCCATCTCGACGAGCGCGGAGTGAACCGGCTCGACGGCGGCTGCCACCACTACAATGTCTACGAGACGAGCGACGGCAAATTCATCAGCGTCGGTTCGAACGAGCCGCAATTCTACGCCCTGCTGATCGATGCGCTGGGCCTTGATCTCGAAAACCTGCCGCCGCAGACGGACCGCGACCACTGGCCGGAAATGAAGGAACGGGTCGGCGCGATCTTCAAGACCAAGACCCGCGCGGAATGGTGCGAACGGATGGAAGGCAGCGATATCTGCTTCGCGCCGGTCCTCAGCCTCGCCGAGGCGCCGGAACATCCGCACATGAAGGCGCGCGGCACCTTCGTCGAGATCGACGGCGTGGTCCAGCCCGGCCCGGCGCCGCGCTTCAGCCGTACGCCCGGCGCCGTGCAGGGACCGCCGGCCGCGGCCGGTCAGCATACCGACGAAGCGCTTTCGGCCTGGGGCCTGTCGGACGACCGGATCGCCGAATTGCGCAAGAGTGGCGCGGTCGCCTGATCCGGAGCGCTAATTCTTCAGGGTCACGTCGAGGCCGATATCGATCGCCGGCGGCGACTGGGTGATCCGGCCGGAGGAGACGAAGTCGATCCCGGTCTCGGCGATGGCGCGCACGGTGTCCAGGGTGACCCCGCCGGACGCCTCCAGCGGAACGCGTCCATCGGTGAGGCGCACCGCTTCGCGCAGCGTGTCCGGGCTCATATTGTCGAGCAGCAGGATGTCGGCGCCGGCCGCGATCGCTTCCTCGGCCTGATCCAGCGTGTCGCATTCGACCTCGATCTTGGTCAGCAGCGGCGTGCCGCGCCGCGCACCCTCGACCGCGGCGGCGACGCTGCCGGCGATCGCGATGTGGTTGTCCTTGATCAGCACCCCGTCGTCGAGGCGGATGCGGTGGTTGCGCACGCCGCCCAGACGCGAGGCGTATTTCGATAAATTGCGGTAGCCGGGCAGGGTCTTGCGCGTATCGATCATGACCGCTTTGGTGCCCTCGATGGCGCGGACATAGTCGCGCGCGCAGGTCGCGATGGCGCTGAGGAACTGCAGGTAGTTGAGCCCCGTGCGCTCCGCCGTCAGCAATCCCGGCGCCGGCCCTGAAATGTGCGCGATGGCGGCGCCCGCCTCCGCTTCCGACCCGTCGGCCAGATGGATGTCGATCTCGCAGTCCGGCGCCAGGACGCGGAACGTGTAGGCCGTGATATCGATGCCGGCGACGACCATCGGCTGCCGCGCGCGGATCGTGAATGCGCCCATCGTGCCCGGCGGCACCGCGACGGCCGTCGTCAGATCGCCGCGGCCGATATCCTCGTCCAGCGCGCCATCGACCATGACCTCTATTTCGTTCCAATCCAGTGTCGTCACGCCAAGTCACCGCAAAACCGTAAACAATTTGGTTACGATATAGGCGCTATCGTCCCGTCAAGAAAGCGAATCCGACGCGGCACTTAGGCGTTCGATTGCTGTTGAGCCGTTATGCGGGCCTGCGGCATACTGGTCGCGGCCGTTCGCGTTTCGGTTTGCGCAAATTTGATCGAGGTTTGATATGAACAGGTTGATTGTCGTTGCCCTTGCCGCCCTTTTTGCGTCTTCAGCCGCGCAAGCCGACCTGAAGTCGGGGCTCGAGGCCTATAAGGCGGGCAATTACGAGTCGGCGCTGGCCGCATTCATTCCGCTGGCCGAAAATGACGATTCGGAAGCGCAGTTCAGGCTGGGCCTGATGTATGACGGCGGCAAGGGCGTCGACTCCGACCCGTCGAAAGCGCTGGAATGGTTCCAGAAGGCAGCCGCGCGCGGCCATGGCGAGGCGAAGCGGGTCGTCGGCATCTATTACGAGGAAGGCAAGGTCGTCAGGCGCAGTTACGAGCGCGCGGTGGAGTGGTACGCGGATGCGGCCAGTCACGGCAACGCGAAGGCGCAGCGCAATCTCGGCGGCCTCTACCAGGACGGGCTCGGTGTTAGGGCGGACCTGAAGAAAGCCTTCGATCTGTACACCAAGGCCGCGCAAGGCGGCAGCCTCAAGGCCAAGCGGAACCTGGCCTATATGTACTATTTCGGCGCCGGCGTACGGCGCGACTACAAGAAGGCGGCCGCGATGTTCAAGGAGACGTCGGAGGCCGGCCTGGGCAAGGCGGATTACGACCTCGGCAGGCTGTACTATCGCGGCCAGGGCGTTGAGAAGGATACGAAAAAAGCCGCCGAACATTTCCGCAAAGCGGCATCGAAAGGGCATGGCGGCGCCCAGTTCTTCATGGGACGCATGCATATGCTCGGCCAAGGCGTCGCCAAGGATGCGCCCAAGGCCTATTACTGGTTCACCTTGTCGATTGCGCAGAACACGGACAAAGCCGCAAAGCTGCGCCGGAAGATCAGCGGTAGCCTGGATAGCAAGCAGATCGCGGCCGCGGAAAAGGCGGCGAAGGCATTTCGTCCGAAATAGCCTTCCACCGCCCCTCTATCCGATGCGGTCCGATTTGCGGCCGCTTTAGTCCCGTTGCTGGATGAAGTTCGCCGCGACGTATTCGGCCAGAGCGGTCACCGATTTATCGACGTCCAGCTCGCCCGTGTCGACGGTGAATTCCGGCGTGTCCGGCGCTTCATAGGGGGCCGAGATGCCGGTGAATTCGGGAATCTCACCGCGCCGTGCTTTCTGATAGAGGCCTTTCGGGTCGCGCGATTCGCACAACGACAGGTCGGCCTTGACGTAAATTTCATGGAATCCTTCGCCCGCTGCCTCGCGCGCGCGGTCGCGGTTTCGGCAACTGGCTCGGCCAGCAGGCGCAGGGCCCCGCTGCCTCGCGCGCGCGGTCGCGGTCTTCCTGGTAAGGCGAGATGAACGCGGCGACCACGATAAAGCCGGCATTGGCGAACAGCGACCCGACCTCGCCGATGCGGCGAATGTTCTCGGTGCGGTCCTCGGGCGAGAAGCCGAGGTTCGACGACAGCCCGTGCCGGACGTTGTCGCCGTCGAGAACGAAGACGTTGTAGCCGATATTGAACAGACGCCTTTCGAGTTCGATCGCCAGGGTCGATTTTCCGGAACCGGAAAGACCGGTAAACCACAGCACGCCGCCGCTGTGACCGCTGCGTATGATCCTGTCCTGCAAGGTCACGCGGCTTTCGACAGCCGTAATGTTCGTCGACTTGATTGATTGATCGGCCATACCCGAATTCTCTCCGGCAAGCGGATGATTGCTGTGTAGCGAGTGGCTGGGTAACACAGACGGCAAATGAGTGCTCATTAATTCTAGCCCCGGCTAAAGTTTGAAGATGCTGGCTTGAATACGGGGGCGGATGGCTGAACACGTCACCCATATTGGTGAGGAAATATCGAATTTCAGATAATTGCGCGCTATGACATCTGTCACACTGGACGCCTAGCGGGTTATTAGTTGCGCCCGTAGGTGTCTTCAAGCCGTTCGATGTCGTCTTCGCCGACATAGTCGCCGACCTGCACCTCGATCAGGTGCAACGGCTCCTCGCCCTTGTTTTCAAGGCGGTGGACAACGCCTTTGGGAATGTAAGTCGACTGGTTTTCGTGCAATTCGGAGACTTCTTCGCCGCGCGTTACGATCGCGACGCCCTTGACGACGACCCAATGTTCGGAACGGTGCTTATGCCGCTGCAACGACAGAATGCCGCCGGGCTTGACGATGATGCGCTTGACCCGGAAACGATCGCCTTCGTCGATATCGTTGTAGTCGCCCCAGGGCCGGAACACGCGTCGGTGGTGCATCGCCTCGTAGCGATCGCCGGCCTTCAATCGTTCGACGATTTCCTTGACGTCACCCGCCCGGTCCCGATGGGTGACGAGAACCGCGTCGGCGGTCGAGACGACAATGATATCCTCGACGCCGATCGCCGCGATCAGTCGCCCGTCATCCGCGCGGAAATACGAATTTTCGACATCCTGCAGCAGGCTGTCCGCAAGGAGGGCGTTGCCGTCCGCATCCTTTTCCGCAAGTTCCCACAGGGCGGGCCAGCCGCCGACATCGTTCCAGCCGATATCGACCGGCACGACGGCGGCGCGGTCGGTCTTCTCCATGACCGAATAATCGATCGAGTCGGAGGGGCAGGCGCCGAAGGTTTCGGGGTCCAGTCGCAGGAAGTCCAGATCGGCGAAACTCGCGGCATAGGCGTCGCGGCACGCCGCCATCATCGCGGGCGCAAGCCGCTCCAGCTCGTCGAGATAGGATTGCGCGCCAAGCACGAACATCCCGCTGTTCCAAAGATAGTCGCCCGAGCGAAGATAAGCCTCGGCGGTTTCCCGGTCCGGTTTCTCGACGAATTCGGCGACGCGACGGACGACGGTGCCGCCGTCGAGCGTATCGCCCTGCCGGATGTAGCCGTAGCCGGTTTCCGGCCGGTCCGGTTTCACGCCGAATGTTACAAGCGCACCCGCCGATGCCGCCCGTGCGGCGGTCTGCATCGCCGTTGTGAAGGCGGCTTCGTCGGCGACGACATGGTCCGAGGCGAGCAACGCCATGATTGCGTCGGGCGTATCCTCGACCAGCGCCAGCGCCGCGATGGCGGCGGCTGGCGCCGTGTTGCGGCCGACCGGCTCTAAGACAATCGCGCGCGGTTCAATTCCTACCATTTGCAACTGTTCGGCGACGATGAAGCGATGGTCGTTGTTGGCGATGATCAGTGGCGGCGCATAGTGCGCCGAATCCGATACGCGCCGCGCCGTCGCCTGTAGCATGGTCGACGAGCCGACGAGCGGAAGAAGCTGCTTGGGATAGTGCGCGCGCGACATCGGCCAGAGCCGGGAACCGGAACCTCCGGACAATATGACCGGATGGATGTTCGGCGCTTCCGGCATGGGCACTTTCTCCTGCTCTTCTGGCCGTCGCTCGGGTTCGGACGCTCCGGACCCGGGGAACGGATGTGATTTCGCGTCTAATATGGTTCAGAATTTATTAACGGTCGATGGGCAATCGTTCATCGAACGGAGGATCGCGGATACAATCGGTCGAGCCGTTCCGCGGCGTCCATTTAACGTGCTTCGTGGGAGCAAAACGAATGCGTGCACTAGGTTGGCTGTTGTTCGTATTCCTGCCGCTTTCGGTCGCCGTCCTGCTGGCGTTGTTCGTGGTTTTCGGGATGGAGAACGAGGCGGCGGTGACGGCCGTACAGGCGCCGACGTCGGCCGACGCAGCGCGCGCGCGCGGCTTTGCCAAGCGGGCGATCAAGCAGGTGGTTAACGCGAAACAGGCCACGGTATTGTCGGTCAGCGAGCGGGATCTCGACAGTTCGTTTGCGTTGATGAACCGCGCCGTCCGGCGCTTCAAAGGTGACGCCAAAGTCACGCCGCGCGGCTTGAATGCCGCCATAACCTTCGCATTGCCGAAAAATCCGATTCGCAGCTACGTCAATATCCGGTTCGGTATCCTGCAATCGACCAAAGGACTGAACGTCTCAAAGGTATCCGTTGGCGCCATCGAACTTTCCGGCGCGACCGCGTCTTGACTGCTCCAATTCGGTCTGAATTTCGCCCTCGGCGACAATCTGGGCGATGAGATCTTCGGCGCCGTCAGGTCGACGCAGTTCAGCGCTGGTACGGCAAAGCTCCGTATCGTACCGGTTTCGAGACTGAAGGCGCGGCTTAAACAGGCCGGTAATCGCCTGGCGGAAGCGCGTGACGATGTCGCGTTGCTGGGCGATCCGGCGCTGATACGGATCTACTACGCGAAACTCGTCGAATTCGAAAGAGGCGACCGGGGCAAAGGCGCACGATCCTTGGCAAACTTCATGATGCCGCTGTTTGCGTTGGCGCAGTCGCGGGGCGGCGATGCCGTAACGGAGAACCGTGCGGCGCTCCTGGCGCTCGTCATCTATTTCGGCGATCCGCGATTCGAACGACTGACAGGAAAGGTGAGAACCGGTTCCCTGCAAGGCCACAGGCGGAAGGGCAAGCAGATCCGGCTGGACGGCCGCAACGATCTCATGTTGCGCTTCCTGGTATCGGCCGGCCTGCAACTGGTAAGCGATCACGGTGCCGCGATGGCGATCGGTGAATTCAAGGAATTGCTCGACTCGACCGGCGGCGGGACAGGTTTCAGTTTCGTCGATCTCGGGGCCGACCGGACCGGATTGCGGTTCGCGGCGACCGCGACCGATCCCGCGGGCGGGGCGAAACGGCTACAACGCGTCCTGGCCAAGGCGGTTTCCGAGAGCGCCTTTTTCCCGCGATTCCGGGATTTACCGGAGCGCATGCCCGAAGCGACGTTCAAGAGCCGGTTCGGCGGTGTCGAGGATGGCCGCTACAAGGCGATGGTCGACAAAATCGATCGGCGGATCGATGCCGTACCGGCGTACCGCTGAGGTTGCCGCGGAAGGGAGATTAATTCAGCCATATCCCCCGTTCGGGGGATACGGTAGACTTGCGCAGGAGTTCTAATACGGTTTCTAAAGTCTTAACATTGGCGATTGGGCGTGTGCGGGGCGTTGGGATTCCAAGGGTTGGTGCGCGTTTGTGAGGGCAAGGATCAACCATGACGATTTATGACTATGAGTTAGCTCCGGATTAATCCATTGGTTATCAGCATTCAATTCTTGAGCTATCTGGCGGGCGGTGGCGCGTTCCTTTTTCTTGCCGTGCTGGTTGGTTTGAGCCGGACCGGCGGCCGCTACAAGTCCTCTTGCTCGCCTGCTGCGTCCTGACGGTCATCTGGGCGCTTTCAGTGGCGTGTTTCCAATGGGTTGCCGGTTTTACGTGGTTCGGTTCGTGGCATAAAGTCGTATTCTCCCTCGACGTCATTAGGAATATCGCCTGGCTGGTTCTGCTGGGCGCTCTGCTGGGCGTCCGAAGGATACAAGATGCGGGTAGCACCAGCTTTATCGCCGCAATCGTGATTTTAGTTGTCGGTTTCGGGCTGATTTTTGGGGATTGGTTCAGTGGCTTGTTGTGGTCGGAAACTCCGCGAGGCCTGCTGACTTTCTACAATGGCGGTCGCGTTATGCTTGCGGTAATCGGGCTGCTCGCGCTTGAAAACTTGTACCGCAACGCCGAAACAAAAGTCCGCTGGGCGATCAAATATTTTTGCTTCGGGTTGGGTACGGTTCTCGGATTCGATTTCTTTTTCTTCGCCGACGCTGCCCTGTTCGGCCGTGTCGACCAGACATTTTTCGATGCGCGAGGCTTCGTAAACGCGCTCGTCGCTCCATTGCTCGCCATTGCGGTATCGCGAGCAACGTTGTGGGAAATCGATATTCACGTGTCGCGAGCGGCTGTCTTCCATTCAGCCGCGCTGGTCGGGAGCGGCGTTTATCTGATCGGTATGGCTGCCGCCGGGTTCTACCTGAAGGAGGTCGGCGGCGAATGGGGGCGGATTCTTCAGATACTGTTCCTTGCCAGTGCGCTGCTAATCCTTCTCGTGATCTTTTCTTCGGGCTCCGTTCGAGCCAAGGTAAAGGTCTGGATCAGCAAGCATTTTTTCAGTTACAAATACGACTACCGCGAAGAATGGCTGCGTTTTATCCAGACGGTGGCGTCCGCCGATTCCGGCGTCGGTTTGCACGATCGAATATTGCGGTCGATCGCCGATATCGTTCAAAGCGATGCGGGCGGCCTGTGGGTGTTACGGCAGGAGGACGATGCCTATTTGCCCACTGCGCTGTGGCATATGGGTGAGCGGCGTCCCGCCGTGCAGGCGGATAGCGAATTCGTCCAATTTCTTGGGGATACCCATTGGATTGTCGATTTGGAAGAGTGCCGCCGCGATTCCTCCCGTTATAACGACGTTTCGATACCGGAATGGATATTGGACAGCAAACGAATTTGGCTCGTTGTCCCGCTGATCTACCGTGATTCGGTCCAGGGATTTGTCATCCTGGGCGACCCGAAAGCGCGCAGAGGGCTGGACTGGGAAGATTTCGACCTGCTGCGTACGGTCGGCCATCAGGCCGCGAGCTATCTGGCCGAACAGCAGGCAATGAACGAATTGTCCGATGCGCGTCGTTTGCAGGATTTCAATCGCCGTTCGGCGTTTATTGTCCACGATATAAAGAACGTCGTCAGTCAGATGTCGCTGATGATGCAGAATGCGAAGCGTTTCGGCGACAATCCCGATTTTCAGAAGGACATGCTGGCGACGGTCGGCAATTCGGTCGCCCGGATGAAGGGCTTGCTGGAAAGGTTCCAGGGCGCGCAGGAAGAAGACAGACAGGAAGCGTCAGACCTGGTTTCCCTGTCCGTAGTGATTCGCCAAGTGGTTGATAGTTGGCGAAAGCAAAAGGAAGATATGATCGTCGAGGTCGATAGTTCGATTCCCCTGCGGGTGGAGCGCCAGAAAATGGCTTCCATTCTCGATCATCTACTACAGAACGCGATTGAGGCGGCCGGCACGGATGGCGCGGTGATCCTCCGCCAGAAGATGTTGAATGACGAGGTCGTGGTGGAAGTCGAAGACAATGGCCCGGGCATGGACCAGGCCTATGTCGACGCGCATTTGTTTCGCCCTCTGGATAGCGAGAAAACAACGGGTTTCGGGCTCGGCGCCTATCAGACCCGTCAGTTGGTTCGCGAGCTGGGCGGCCGGCTTGAGGTTCGCAGTGAGGTCGGCCAGGGAACGTCGATGCGCGTGATTTTGCCCGTTGACGAGGAAAGATCTTGGGCGCTACGCAAACGAGAGGAATTGGGTGCCGCGTGACGAAAGAGAAACTGAGCAATAATAATTCCGATACGACACAGCCTCTCCTTCTTGTCGAGGACGATCCGGGGCTGAGGAGTCAGTTACGTTGGGCGCTGGACGGGTTGCGTATCCACGCAAGGCCAATCGTCTGATATTTAGAAAGCCTCGCCAACGCAT
>CAYLTU010000135.1:0-15572 GCA_964386465.1 uncultured Rhodospirillaceae bacterium | reverse complement strand
GGTCCGCACGGAAATCGGGCATTTCAGGGGGCATCGACGGTCCTTGCGTTAGTTGCGGATAATTTGGAGTGCCTTCCACCAAGCTGCGACCGTAGCGGCGAATCCACGCTAAATCCACGCGCGGCTGTGAGACGGCCTGAATGTCTCATATCGGCAGGGTGGTCTTACCCGGTTTCGGTGGGCCATTCCAAGGGATCCGGCTGACCGCGACTCGAAGCCAGCCGGGCCGATGAAGTTCTGAGAATGCGTTTCGTATTCGGGCGTGATGTTTGCGGAACGTTTGCAAATCGGGCGGGGTACCGATTCATGCGCGATTGCAGAATATTGTGTAACTAATCGAAATATGGCGGTGGACGCAGTCTTGAGCGAACCCGTCTCCGGGGGCTGCACAGCGAATTCCCTAAGAATCGGAACAGGGAATTTAACCGGCGTATCAGGGAATTTTGCGACGGAACAGGGAATTCGGGTCCGGATCAAACAAACGGGATACAGCAAAACCGTAGGTTCAAATCAGGGGCTCGCAACTGTCTTAATTTGCTCCTCTCCACGAGAGCGATGATTGTCCAAAACTAAACCACTACCGGCTAAAGCCGGTAGTGGTTTAGTCTGACAATGCCCTTGAATCACATATTCGGACAATTGGGAATCCTATTTGTCCACGGGACCTAATCCCCGCGGAAAACCGGTTTCCTCTTTTCGAAAAAGGCATTGATGCCCTCTTCGTAATCCGCGCTGGCTTCCAAGGGCCGTCGGATGGCGTCGTTGAGATCGCCGGCCATGTCGATGCTCAGGTCGGCGCCCAGGTTGATCAAGCGTTTGACGCCCGCCACCCCCCTGGGGCTGGACGCCTTGAACGAGTTGGCCAGGGCGAAGGCGCGGTCCTGAAGGTCGGCACCGGGCACCACGTCCTCGATGATGCCCAGCTCCAAGGCTTCGTCGGCGGTGACGCGGCGGGCCGAGAACAAGATCTCCTTGGCTCTTGCCCGTCCAATGAGGCGGGGCAGCGCGATCGGTCCGCCGGCCCCCGGATAGGCGCCGAGAGACATTTCCGGAAAGGAAAATACAGCCTCCGGCACGGCGATGCGAAAATCGCTGAACAGGGCCATCTCGAAGCCGCCGCCCATGCAAAAGCCGTTGACTGCCGCAATGACCGGCTGGGCGGCGCGCCACAGGAGCATGTTGACCCGCCACAGTTTGCCGCGCTGGGCCCATTTCTGGTCGGCGTTCATGTCGCGCCGTTCCTTCAGGTCGGCGCCGGCGCAGAAGGCCTTGTCGCCCGATCCAGTGATGATCACGGCCCGCAAATCGCGCCGATCAGCGATCGATTCCAGCTTCGCCGCGAGCCTTTCCGCCAGTTGGCCGGACAGCGCGTTGCGGGCCTCGGGACGATTCAGCGTCAACAGCAGAACGTCGTTGCGTTCCTCTTCCAACAATATGGACATGGTTTTCCTCCCCTTATCCCACGTAGGCGCGGACATTGACCGCCACGGCCACGGTCTGGCCCTTATGGTTGCGGCACGTGACGTCCGCATAAACCCGTTGTTTCTCGTAGTCCACTTCGCGCACCTTGTATTCGGTGGTGATGGTATCGCCAAAGAACGCCGGTTTGATGAAGCGGGCGCCGTCCACCCCAGGAACAAGTTGGCCGAGGCGGCCGGCATAAAGCCCAGTAAAAGCGTGCCGTGGGCGATGCGCTGCCCGAACCGGCCTTCCTTCATGAATTCCTCGTTCAGATGGTTGGGGTGCAGGTCCCCGGTGATGCCGGCGTACAGATAGACGTCGGATTCGGAAACGGTTTTGGTGAACGTTCCGGTGGCGCCGAGCGGCACCTCGCCCAAGCCTTTTTCTGTCTGCCATAATCAATCCTTTCTTTCAGCTTCGTCGGTGCCGAGCCATTCCTTCAGAACCTCGGCCGTGTGCTCGCCCAAATCGGCCGGGGCCGTCCAGTCGGCGGCGATGTCGAAGGCGCCGTACTTGGCTGCCGGCCCGACGACGGGCACCTCGCCATAACGGTGGTGGGTAACCCGTTGCGTCATTCCCCGGTGCAAGGCTTGCGGGTGGTTGAACACCTGCTCCATGTTGTTGACGGGCGCGCAGGGGACATTGGCGGCGGTCAGTTTTTGCAAGAGGTCCGCCGTGGCGTATGTTTTGACCTTGGCATCCAGAATCTCATGCAGGGCGTCGCGGTTGGCCGAGCGATCGGCGACGGAGGCGAAGCGTCCGTCGGTGATCAGATCGTCGCGGCCGATCACCTTCATGAAAGGCTCATAAAGGGTCTGCATGCCGGCCCCGATGACGATCCAGCCATCGTTTGTTTCGAAGGCCTTGTAGGGCGCCTGGGCGGCATGCTGGGAACCCCATTTGCCACGGTTGTTGCCGGTCAGGAAATACTCCATGGCGGCATCCACCAGGAAGCTGATTTCCGACTCGAACAGGCTGGTCTCAATGGACTGGCCCTTGCCCGTCCGCTCGCGGTCGAAAAGGGCGGTGGTAATGGCACTGACGGCGTACTGGCCGCAGATCAGGTCGAAGGCCGAGGTGCCCAGCTTGATCGGGTTGCTGTCGCGCTCGCCGGTGATACTCATGTAGCCGCCCTCGGCCTGGATGGTCAGGTCGAAGCCGCCGGTATCCTTGTTCGGTCCGTCGGCGCCCATTCCCGACATGGCGGCGTAAATGAGCCTGGGGTTTTCCGCCGACAGGGTCTCGTAGCCGAGGCCCAGGCGGTCCATGACGCCGGGACGGAAATTCTCCACGACGACGTCGGCCATCAAGGCCATGCGCCGTGCCTGATCCTTGCCTTTTGCCGTCTTCATATCCAAGACCACCGAGCGCTTGTTGCGGTTGACGGCCAAGAAACTCATGGACAGGCCCTCGAAGAAGGGCGGTCCCTGGTGGCGGATGGGATCGCCGTTGGGGGCCTCCACCTTGACCACGTCGGCACCCAGGTCGCCCAGCAGCATGGTGCCGAACGGACCCGCGAATAATCGTGTGAAATCCAGCACCCGGATGCCGGAAAGTGGCTTGTTTTCCATCAAACGCCCTCCCAGCAATTAACAAATATCCCGCCGAAATGCCGGCCCGTCAGGAGCGCTGGCCGGCATTAGTGAATCGGCAATTTCCCCAAGGCAGGCTCGCCATCCCGTCCCTGCCTGAAGACCAAATGCTGGAGCCAGTGGGCATCGTCCTGGTCGGCGAAATCACGACGCTGATGAGCCCCCCGACTCTCGGTCCGGGCCAGTGCCGCCATGACGATCATGCGCCCCGCCAGCACCATGTTACGTGCCTCACCGGCGGCAATGGCGCCGCCCAGGTCCTCGGCCCGCGGCCCGGCCTCGATCTGGCCTTCCAAGACCGCCAGCTCTTTCAGTCCCTGGCGCAAGCCCGTCTCGTCCCGGTACAGGCCAGCCGTCCGTGACAATATGGCCCGCAGCGCCGCCTTGATGGCGTCGGGCTCGACCGTGCCACCGGCGCCGATGGCGGCGTGGAGCGGCTCGGCGGCGGCCGCCTCGATGCCCCGCCAATCGCGGTCTTGCCGTTCAAGCATGCCACGGGCCGCGCCCCGGCCGATGACGCCGCCGAAGACGACGATCTCGCCGCCGCCATTGCCGGCCAGCCGGCTGGCGCCGTGTATGCCGCCGGCGGCCTCGCCGCCGGCGTAGAGCCCCGGCACCCCGGTCCAGCCGTTCTCGTCGATGAATATGCCGCCCATCTCGCTGTGCGCGACGGGCCGCACGCGCACCATCTCGAACGCCGGGTCAAGCCCGGCGGCGCGCAAACGCCGACAATGCGAAACATAGCTCTCCAGCCGATCGTGCGGCATCGCCGTCGTATCGAACAAGACGGTGTCGTCCGGGAGGCCCCGGCCCTCGTCGATTTCGGCTTGGATGCAAAGCGAAAGGCGGGCCTTTTCCAGGCGCTTCTCACCGTGCTCCGGATTGTAGCGGAACATGAACCGCTCGCCATCGGCATTCAACAACAGCGCCCCGTCGCCCATCATGGCGGTCGGCATTTCCATGCCGCGGCAGCCCTCTGGATGAACCGTCACCGTTGGCTCGAACTGCACGAACTCCATATCGATCAATTGGGCGCCGGCGTCGAGGGCGAGCCCGTAGGCATCGGCCGCGACGTCGGCGGGATAGGTGCTGTCCTGGTAGAGTTGGCCGATGCCGCCCATGGCGATGACGACGCTACGCGCCTGGACCGCCAGTAGCCGCCCCTCGTGGCGCTGCGCCAGCAGGGCGCCGACCACCTGGGCGCCGTCGCGGAGCAGGTTGAGGACTTTCCAGCCGGACCAGACGCTAGTGCCGAGTTCTCCAAGGCGTTCGTCCAGACGGTTGAGCACGATACCGCCGACACCCTCCGGGATATAGACCGAGCGCGGATAGGCGTTGCCCGACAGATGACGCTGCCGATAGTGCTCGCCGTCGCGGGCGAAGGGAATGCCGAGGGCGACCAGTTCATCGAAGGCGGCGACGCTTTGATCGGCCAGAACGCGGATCAAGCGGCGGTCGTTGAGGCCGTAGCCACCGCGCAGCATATCGTCGAAATAAATCTCCGGGGAATCGTTCGGATCGGCATGACCCAATGGTGTGTTGAAGGCAACCAGATAAGGCGAGGCGCCGCGCGCCATGCAAGCCAGGCCGACGCTGGCCCCCGTTTCAGCCGCCGCAACGGCCGCACGGCGTCCGGTAAGGCCTCCGCCAAGTACCAAAACATCGGTTTCCGCCGCCTCTATTTGTAGCATGATACCCCCCGTCAATCATTCGTTTCGGTCCCTTGGTGCCCCCTAAAACGCATTCAGCCCCAACAAATTGCGTCCGATAATTAGCTGATTTATCTGCGTCGTGCCGTCCGGAATGGTCAGCAGGCGGGCGTTGCGGAAATGGCGCTCGACGGCGAATTCCTTGGTGATGCCGAAGGCGCCGTGCACCTGGATGGCCTTCGTCGCGATGCGGTTGGCGGCTTCCGTGGCGAAGATCTTGCACATGCCCGCCTCGACGGGAAACGGCTGCCCCAGATTGAGCATTTTGAGGCCCCGGTAGACCAACAGGCGGGCCGCGTCGAGATCGATGGCCATGTCGGCGATCAGCGCCTGGATCAATTGGTGCGAACCGATGACCTTGCCGAAGCTGGTGCGCTGTTTGGCGTAGGCGATGGCGTCGTCGAGGGCGGCGGCGGCGATGCCGAGCGCCAGGGTCGAGATGAAGCACCGGGCCCGCTCGAAACCGCGCATGGTCAGGCGCAGGCCGCCGCCGATGCCGCCGACGGCGTTCGATGCCGGCACCACCACGTCATCCAGCACGACCTCGCCCATGGACCAGCCCTTGAGGCCCAGCTTATCGATGTCGCGGACTTGGTAGCCGTGTTCTTCGCGGTCGATGAGGAACACGGTGAACTCGTCCTCATCACTCAGCGTCAGCACGATGAGCAGATCGGAAACGCTGATGTTCGACGTCCAGAGCTTCTCGCCGGTGATCCGGTAGTTGTCGCCGTCGCGCACCGCGCGGGTCGTGATGGCGCGCACGTCGGAGCCGGCGTTCGGTTCGCTGACCGCCGAGCTGCCGATCAAATCGCCGGACAACAGGCCGGGCATGTAGCGGGCCTTCAATTCAGGTGAGCCGCCCTGCGAGAGTTTCAGCGAGACGCCCTCGGTGACGAAGCCGGTGCCGGCGAGGTCAGGCGAGACGCGGGCCAGCTCCTCGCTGATTAGGCCGCTGGTCAGGATGTCCAGGCCGAGCCCGCCGTCGGCTTCCCCTACCCCGGCGCAGCACATGCCGTAGTCGGCGCCCATCTTCAAAAGCTTGTGGGTGACGTCCTTGGGGATGGCGTTGTCGAGATACTGGTCGGTGATGGGGCGCATTTCGCGCTCCAGGAAGCCGCGCCAGCTATCAACGGCGATTTGTTGTTCTTCGGTCAGTTCGAAATTCATGTTTTCGCCCCCCCAAATCCGTCCAATTCATCGTCGCTTATGTCCAGCCAGTCGCGCAGCACGTCCCTCGTGTGCTCGCCGGTCAGGGGCGGTGCCGTCCAGTCGGCGGCGATATCAAAGCCCGTGTATTTGACCGCCGGTCCGATGGTCGGGACTGTGCCGTAGGTGGGATGCTCGACGGTCCGCTTCATGCCCCGGTGCAGGACCTGGGGATGGGAAAACACCTGCTCCATGTTGTTGATGGGGGTGCAGGGCACCCCGGCGGCGTCGAGCTTTTCCAGCAGCTCGGCGCCGTTATGGCCGATCAACTCCGCGTCAAGCACCTCATGCAGCGCGTCGCGGTTCTTTACGCGGTCGTCGAGGGTGGCGAAGCGTGCGTCTTCAAGCAGGTCGGTGCGCCCGATGACGCCGAGAAACGGCTCGAACAGGTTCTGGTAACCGGCGGCGATGACGATCCAGCCGTCGGCCACCTGGAAGGCCCGGTAGGGCACCAGGGCGGCGTGTTCGGAGCCATATTTTTGGCGATTGTTGCCGGTCATCAGGTATTCCATGGCGGCGTCCATGAGGAAGGTGACCTCGGCTTCGAGCAGGCTTGTCTCGATCTTCTGGCCGCGGCCCTTGCGCTCGCGTTCGAACAGGGCCGTCATGATGGCCCCCATGGCATATTGGCCGCAGACCAGATCGAAAGCCGAGGTGCCGAGCTTCACCGGCCGGCCGCCGGGCTCGCCGGTGATGCTCATATAGCCGCCTTCCGCCTGGATGGTCAGGTCGAAGGCGCCCTTGTTGGCGCTCGGTCCGTCCGCCCCCATGCCCGACATGGCGGCATAGATGAGGCGCGGCTGGTGGCGCGACAGTTCCTCGTAACCGAAGCCCAGGCGGTCCATGACGCCGGGCCGGAAATTCTCGACGATGATGTCGGCCTTGCCGCAGAGGCGCAGCGCCATGGCGCGGCCCTCGGCGGTTTTCGTATCAAGGACGATGGAACGCTTGTTGCGGTTGACGGCATAGAAGCTCATGCCCTGGCCCTCGTAGAAAGGTGGACCCTGGTTGCGCACCGGATCACCGTCGGGTAGCTCCAGCTTGGCCACGTCGGCGCCCAGGTCGCCGAGCAGCATGGTGCAGAAGGGACCGGCGAAGATGCGGGTGAAATCCAGCACCCGAATGCCGGAAAGTGGTTTGTCTTCCATCAAATGCTCCTCAATCAATTGACAATGCATCCCGCCCCGCCGAAATCAATGGATCGGCGGTCCTCCCAGGGCCAACATGTCCGTCATCAAGGATTCAGACACTGCTGTCAACGCCGGGGTAAATTTACGCCACAGGCTGGAGAGGGGCCCTTGGGGCGGACATTTTTCAGGCTGCTGATTTGACCGTCTTCCGGGATCGGTTTTCCTCGAATTGGTTGGGACTTAGATATCCGAGCGCCGAGTGTAAACGGCGCTCGTTGTAGGTGTCGATGAAGCGCGGCAGGTAGAGCGCGACATCCTCCTCGGTTTCGAAGGCTACAGGTGGCAGAGTTTTACTCCGACCGCAGGACGGGAAAATCCCGCCCCTTCCGTGGACTAATTTGTCTCCGCCGTTCTCAGGTGTCGCCGGACCGCAAGCCCACAACTATCCTTGCCCCTGTTGCGGCGGACCCATGACCATTGTCGAAACCTTCAAGCGCAGTGCCCAACCCCGCGCGCCACCAGACCCTCATGACCGACCGAAACCTGAATACCCATCGACCATCCCACCAACCCCCGGCTGGCAACGGCGCCGTATTGCCATACCTGGCGCCAAAGCAGTCCCGGCATCCCCATCAGACTCGAAAGACATCGATACGGCGATCGATTAACGCTGCATGCGGGCGACAATCTCCAAAATCATCGCCATCGATCCCCTGTCATGAACTGGAAAATCCGCCGCTTGACATTCAAACCCCCATAGGCCCCAAAACCTGAACCGACGCGGATTATATCCCGCGGTTTCCTCCCCCGAGGCTTGTCCGACACCTGCCGTAAGAGCCATTCGCTGCCGATCCGTAACGGCAGGTGTTCGACAAACCTTAACAACATCGGGCGTGGCGCGCTAAGCCTATCAACGGGGAATATTGTGGATTTGCCCTGAATTTGGTGGGCACCTAACTGGCTTGCGTAGACGGGTTCGCCTCTACCGAGATAGCTCTCTATGATTCATGTAGACCCAGGGGGCCTATATCCAAGGCCACCTTCGGGGGTGCCGGGGCCTTCCTCGCTGGGATAGGTCTAGATGTCCGCAGAGAAAAACTGAACTTCCCGGAGTAGTTCAAACGTTGTATTGCTGTGCATAGATCAATTTTTATTAGAGAGAGGTTATGACTCGCCGAATCGAGAGGCGCGGAAACGTCCAACGCCTGATGCCACGTTTCACCCAATTTCTTGTTGAGGCGCTGGAAGGGCAATCAATGGACGAGGTCCTGTCGCCCGAGCAAAAGTGGATCACCGATCGGGGAAAATTTCTTTCTTCGGTAACGGAAGGTGGCTGCTTTGGCGACCAAGTGAAGGTCATCTGGGAAATGTCGGTTTAATTGTAATACTCTCGGCGCTGCGGTTTCCTATGTCGAAGGTAAGCCATTTGATGAATGAGAATGGAACGTAGCTGTCGGAGAGCAGAAAAAACAATCGAAATGAAGCAAAGAAAAATTATCTGCCAATGGCTTCAGTTGCCACGTCACGGTACTTTTGTCTCCAGCGTAATAGGCTTGATTTGGTTGCGACTATATATCAGCGTTGGAGGTCTTTAGAGAATGCAGCTCAATGAAATCCTGGCCGACGCCGAATCCGATGCGTTGGCGATATTATACGACGATAGTGTTTTCACTTACGCTGACATGGAAAAGTTGTCGAACCAGTTCGCCAACTTGTTTCAGGAGCTTCGGTATGAACCGGGTGATCGGGTAAGCATTCTGCTCGGCAACGATCCACGGACGGTCGCTGCGATTTTCGGCTCATTTAAGAGCGGCGTTATCGCCAACCCTTTGCATGATCGACTAACCTCAAAAGAGGTCGGTTACATCATCGATCACGCCGGCAGCAAATTGATCATTACCGGTGAAGACTTCGCCGACACCGTGAATGCGGCTGTGTCCGATCTCCCCGACCCGCCACAGATTTTATGCTTCGGCGATGCGGGGGGGCTGACTTGCGTGTCCGAGGAATCGTTAGAGCAACAATCGGTAACGGCGCCACAAAATCATAACTTTTCGAACGATGACGGTGCGGTTCTGCTTTATACTTCCGGCACGACGGGACGTCCGAAAGGCGTCTTGTTATCGCGCGGAAATCTGAGCTGTAGCGCGGCGATCGCTGTTGATCGCTACGGTATCAAATCATCTGACCGTACATTGTGCGTCATGCCGATCTCGCACACGAACGGCCTTATGTTCAGTACCATTCCGTTTCTAATGGCCGGTGCCTCATTGGCCCTGCGTCCACGGTTCAGTGCATCGAGTTTCTGGGACGATTGTCGGAAGTATGAGGTTAACTCGACGAGTGTTTCGCCCGCAATTCTCATGATTCTTCTCGACACCTATTCGAACGAAACGCTCGACGGGATTAATTTGGACTATGTAAAGGTCGCAAGCGCTCCCACATCTGTCGAGTTGGCTCAGCGTTTCGAAGCGCAGTTTGGTGACGGATTGCTGCTGGAAACCTATGGATTGACGGAAACCACCGCTGGCAATGTCGGAAATCCTGTCGAAGGTCCTCGCAAGCATGGTTCGATCGGCACTGTGATACCATTCAACCTAGTGAAAATCGTCGATGAGAAGGGCGCTGAGGTTCCCCACGGTGAAAGTGGCGAGATGTACATCGGTGGTCCCTCTCTCATGTTGGGGTATTTCAGAGATTCGGAGGCAACCGCAGCGGTCATACGCGATGGTTATATAATGAGTGGCGATATTGCCCGGATGGACGAGGATGGCTATGTCTACATCGTCGGTCGAAAGAAAGAACTCATCATCAGAGGTGGCGAAAATATCTCTCCTCTCGAGGTCGATCGGGTCGTCGCTCTCCACCCGGCCGTAGGCGAGGCTGTGACTGTCGGTTTCCCCGATCAAGTGATGGGGGAAGCCGTAGGCACCTGTGTCGTGCGAAGTGCGGATGTCACCGAAAGTGAAATCATTGAATTCTGCGTGACACAAATGGCGTCGTTCAAGGTGCCGCAAAAGATCGTCTTCATTGACGAGGTGCCGCGCAATTTGTTGGGGAAAATTCTCCGCGGCGATATTGTTAAATATTTTCAATCAGACAACGAAGAGGTGCGCGCATGACGACGAAAACCGTCGCCGTCGATTTCGGCTCCAAAAAATTGGATATTGATGTCCCTACGCACGCCGTTGTCGCCGAATTCAGGGATCCGCCATTCCTGGCCGACCCGCAAGCAACGGTGCGAGAGGCGTTGTCCAATCCGTACGGCAGCCCGCCGCTCCGGGAATTGGCAAACCCCGGTATGACCGTTGCCATCGGTTTCGATGACATCACCCGCCCCAACATCCCGCCACAGACAATTCTGCCGATTGTCGTCGAGGAACTCCTCGCCTGCGGGATCAATCGACGCGACATTACTTTTATCAGTGCCTGCAGCAATCACCGCAAGAACACACGCAGCGAATTGGCCGGTCATTTGGGGGCGGAGTTGTTCAGCGAATTCTGGCCGACGCGCCAGATAATTAACCACGATTGCACCGATTCCGCTGAATTGACCTATTTCGGTGTCACCGACGGCGGACGTGTTGTCGAGATGAATCGGCGTTTTGTAGAGGCCGACCTGATGATCTATCAGGGCAATGTCTCCTCGGCGCCCTGGAAGGGCTATACAGGCACCGGCGTCTGCGTTGGCTTCGGTTCAACGCGCAGTATCGCGTCGCATCACAGTTTCCACAGCATTCCCCTGCCAAGTAAGAAAAAGAAAAGCGAGGCGACAAAGGCCCGTCCAAGCGTTAAAGACGAAATGACCAGTTACCTCGACAAGGCACTCGGTCGAGAAGTCTTTTATATCAACTCGGTCAATGGCAGAGGCGGTAAAATGGCAGGCGTGTTTGCAGGAAGCGCGAGCGGCGTGAAACCGCCAGCCTGGGAACTGATCTCGCAGTATGCCCCGCAACCCGTACCGCAAGCCGATGTGTTGATCATCGGGTTGCCGGCGACCTATTCCTACGGGACTTCAGACAATACATTGATTGCCGCCATTGGCGCCTGCGTGCCGCCACGGTGTTCAAACAATCTTCCTGTCTTGCGTGAAGGCGGCGTTGTTATTGCGACATCGCCTTCCGCTGGCGTCATCGACCCCAATAGATTTCCGGCTTATCAAGAGGTGATTGATCTATACGGAAAGTGTTTTGACGTCCGCCAACTTGTCGACCACGAGGACGAATTCAATCATCGTCCAGAATACCGGCATAAGTACACTCATGGCTACGGATATCCGCCGCTGCACCCCTTCTGGCTCATGTATGAAATCGAATATGCCGTGAAACGGGCGTCTGCGGTCATAATTGCCGGAACCGAAAATCCAGGACCATTTCGGCAGTTGGGGCTAAAGGCCGCCAGAAATTTCGATGACGCATGGAAGACGGCAATTCAGAATGTCGGACCCGACCCCGTAACCGTTGTCGCGCCCACCTTCTTTAGCGATCCCAGGATCAAGTTCGATGCACGGGAGTGATAAGAATTGACTTTCCCGTATTCGAAATGATGTTGCGGAGTGGTTATAATATTCCGAGGGAATTCGGACGGCCCTAAACCCGGGATATTTGGCTTTCGTAGCTGGAGAGATCGTAATGCACCTACATCTGGATCCCGTCGGCGGGGTTGCCGGAGACATGTTCGTTGCCGCGATGCTGGATGCATTTCCCGATCTCGTCGATCCGGTGCTCCATGCCCTGTCTAATGGTGGATTGCTCGCAGAGATCAAATGCGAAGTTGTGAGCCACACAGACCATGTGCTGTCGGGCTCCAAGTTCGAGGTTGTCGGGCCGCCAGCGGATCAGCACGAGCAGCAGCATCACCATTTGCCGTTTCATCAGTTACGCGCGCAGTTGGCCGCATCGTCTCTCGAAGCCGAGGTTAAGCGGCATGCCATCGACATCTTCGAACTATTGGCTCAAGCGGAGGCAAAGGTTCACGGTGCCCGGATCGAAGATGTCACCTTTCACGAAGTCGCCGCCTGGGACTCCATTGCCGACATTGTCACTACGGCGATTTTGATCGACGCCGTGGGGGCACCGAGTTGGTCTGCCGGTCCTTTGCCTCTCGGTTCCGGTCGGGTGCGGTGTGCACATGGCGAATTGCCCGTTCCTGCGCCGGCAACAACGCTTCTATTGGAGGGGTTCTCAGTCTTTGATGATGGCCTGACCGGCGAACGCGTCACGCCGACAGGTGCGGCGATATTGAAATATCTTGGCTGCAATAAGGCGCTCGGTGGAAGACCGCGTGTGTTGTCAAAATCAGGTATTGGTTTTGGCACCCGAAGGTTTCCAGGAATCAGCAATATCTTGCGCGTTCTCGTCTTCCACGAGGAAGATACCGAGGTCAAGGCCACCGACGAGGTTGCCGTACTATCCTTTGAGGTTGATGATCAGACGGGTGAGGACTTGGCCGTCGGGTTGGAACGGATTCGTGCTCATCCGGGTGTTCTTGATGTCGCGCAGATTCCAGCCTTCGGTAAGAAAGGCCGAATGCTGTCGCATATTCAGGTGCTGGCTCGACCGGTGGATTGGAACGATGTTGGCAAGCTATGTTTTCGTGAGACATCGACACTCGGCGTTCGCTGGCTAATGACACCGCGCCTGACATTGGCGCGCGACCAAACGAGCGTCGACGCGGAGGGCCGGGAAGTGAGCGTAAAGATCGCACAAAGACCGGATAGCATTTCCAGCGTAAAGGCCGAGATGGACGACATTGCTCGGCACGCGAACGGCCATATAGAACGCGAAAATCTTAGACAAATCGCGGAAGCCGAAGTTCTGCGCCGAGGTGATTATGATGATGGATGAAAATTTACGCGCACTTGAGAGCCATCTGAAAACAGAATTTCCAATTGCCGTCGCAGTGAGTGGTGGGGTTGATAGCATGACCTTGGCCGTCGTTACGCATCGGCTGATGCCTGATCGTGCTTGTGTGTTTCATGCCGTGTCGCCTGCAGTCCCGCCGGAAGCGACAGAGCGCGTCAAGCGTTATGCGGCCAGCGAAGGTTGGGTGCTAACCATCGTCGATACCGGGGAGTTTCGCGACACCGACTATATAAGAAACCCGGTGGATCGTTGTTTCTACTGCAAGACCAATCTTTATGGCGCGATAGCATCACGAACGGACGCCGGTATCGTATCGGGTGCCAACACCGACGACCTTGGAGAATACCGGCCAGGGCTGAATGCCGCCAAGGATCATAATGTACGCCATCCCTATATCGAATGCGGTCTTAGCAAACCGGCCGTCCGCGCCATCTCCCATGCCCTCGGACTTACCGATCTTGCCGAGTTGCCCGCTGCGCCGTGCCTCGCCAGCCGCATCGAAACGGGTATCGAGATTCAACCGGAAACCCTGGAGCGCGTACACACGGTCGAGAAATTGGTAACCCAAAGCTTGTCGCCGATGACTGTGCGGTGCCGCGTCCGTTCTCGGGGTGTCGTGGTTGAACTGGATAACGAAAGTTTAAGACGGATGACGGACTTGCAATCCCGATCATTGTGTCGAGAAGTTGCCCGCATCTTCAAAGGCGTAAGCGGCATCGGTAAAATTCATTTCGAAACATACCGCACCGGAAGCGCATTCGTTGGAGATAAATCATGAATGTTTCCGACATCAACTTGGATTTTGAACGCGCGCATCGGATCGGTTTCGACGAGGCCATTCTCTGTGAAGGCAAGAGAACCGATCAAATCATCAGAATTCTGGACGAGGCACAAGTGAAAGGCGCTCCCTTTCTTTTGACCAGACTCTCGGCTGCCGCGTATGAGGAGTTGGAGCCAGGGCATAGGTCGGCTATCGATTATGATGAGGTCTCGCGAACGGGATATTTCGGAACTCGAGACGTTACACCCTCGAGGCCGATCAGGGTTGCGGTTGTAACCGCAGGTACATCGGACACCTCGGTTAGCCGCGAGACGGTCCGAACTCTACATTATTTTGGTGAAGAGGTGATCGAAGTCTGCGATGTCGGCATCGCCGGCCTGTGGCGATTGCTCGATCGGATCGAAGAGATACGCGAAAAGCCCGTCATTATCGTTGCCGCTGGGATGGATGGTGCCCTTCCAAGTATAATTTGCGGCCTGGTGACGGGCGTGGTGATTGCGGTCCCGACATCGGTTGGCTATGGCGTCTGCGATGGTGGACGCACGGCGTTGAATGCGGCGCTTGCAAGTTGTGCGCCGGGATTGCTGAGCGTTAACATCGACAATGGCTATGGCGCCGCCTGCGCTGCCCTCAGGACCCTCAATGCAATTGGCGAGACATTGACAAAGCCTTCGCATTGAACCGTTTGTCGTTGACCTGAGCCCTTAAATCGGTGCTGTCAGTCTAATGCGAACCAGTCTCTGAATTCTCGGGCGATGGGGACTTTAGGCCGCAAGTTGCCGCCATTCGGCCAGTGCGGCCGAACGGTTCTGCTTGAAAACTTCGCGGCGGTTTAGATGGCGGTCGTGGTTGAAATGATTGTGGATCGATGCATGGGCGGTGGCGAATATTTGCAAGGTCTTTGCGTCCCTGAACTTTGCCATCGCGCCCTCTCGTCGTCGAAACGGCTGGTGTGAATTCTCGGCCCGGTTATTGAGCCAACGTCCGCATTCCTGATTGGCGGCATTGCCGATGACATTCATCGCCGCTCGGTATGACCGGTGCCGGTCCGTCACAATCGCATTCGGCCGTCCATATCGTTTCATCGCGCGCTTGAGAAACTTCAGCGCGGCCCTACGGTCACGGCGTTTCGTGGCAAATACCTTGAGCACTTCGCCTTCGTGATCCACGGCGCGCCACAGGTAATGTGTCTCACCATTGATCCGCACGAACACCTCGTCCAGGTGCCAGCGCCACAGCGAATATGACTGGTGATGAACGCGTCGCTTCCGGATCTCAGCTGCGAACATCGGCCCGAACCGGTTCCACCAGAAGCGCACCGTCTCGTGGCTGATATCGATGCCGCGCTCGAACAGCAAATCCTCAACTTGGCGCAGCGAGAGCGGATACCGGATGTACATCATCACCGTGAGGCGGATCACGTCGGGCGAACTGTTGAAATAACGGAAGAGATTACGCATTGCTTGAGGCTATGGAACTTCCGATTCCGGCTCAAGCCGATTTACTCTGACAAAGCCGCTCCCCTTGCGTACCCCATCGGGCTCGTTCATACCTCGGCATACGGTGATGCGAGGTAGCTCGGATGCCGACATACAGTTGAACGAGATATCCACATGAGCGACAAACAGGAGTTGCGGCCGGTCTGCTTCATGGTGATGCCCTTCCAGAAGAAGAAGGTAACAGGCCAGACCGGAAAGGGCGCCCCGAAGAATATCGATTGCGACGCCCTGTGGGACAAGGCTTACCGACCCGCGATCGAGGAATCGGGGTACATGCTGTCAACGGCGGAGCAAAACCAGTCCAGAGGGCGGCGTAAAATTAGTCCACTT
>CAYLTU010000134.1:0-15653 GCA_964386465.1 uncultured Rhodospirillaceae bacterium | reverse complement strand
GCAGGAGATGCCGTTCCGAATCGGCAATTCCCGTCGAGAGCTGTGAGGCGCGAACGCCGTTATACAGCAACAGGCAGATATAAGCAGTCATCGCCGCCAGAACAGCGAGCGCTGCAAATTGAATGAGTGTGGCCATTCTCCCCCCAGCCGACTTCTAGAATTTTCGTCGTATTTCCAACCTTACACCGGCGATATCTTCAAAGCTATCTTCCCGCCAGCCATACATGGCGTCCGCGCGGACGATCCACGCGGCTGAGATTGGCCGTTGGTAACGGATACCGAGCGCGTACTGATCGCCCCCGGCATTCGTGTCGGCACCATTGCCATTGAACGGCTGTACCGTCGCGGCCTCGACGACAAGTTGCTGGTCGAGCGCGAAAAGATACATAACGCCAATCGCGCCGCCCCAGGTATTGTTCGCGGTATCGTCGAGCTTCGGGAACCCTGTCAGCGCGTCCGTCTCGAAATTGATGCCGGTGTTCTTCAAGAGGCCCGAATCGTCCGCCAGCGGTTGCGGCCGATCGAAGCCGATCCAGGCGTTGAAATACGGCACCAGGGTCGACGGAAGGTGCGTGACGATGGAGTTCTCGAACAGTAAGACGACACCGTCCGCCGTCTGCTGGACGTTGTCCGCATCCTGACCGAAAGTCCAGATGGCGCGCGTGCTGTTCGACAGTCTGCGGCCATATCGCTTGGTGAAGGCAATCGTCGCGCTGTTATAGCTGAAATCGTCGAAATTGCCGCTGCCATCGATCCGGCCGAAGCCGGCTTCCCAATATCCTTCGTTCGCTTCAATGAACGCGGCGGCTCCATACACGTTGACCCCGTGATCGGCGAGGTTGCCCTGCGCGTCCCTGATGGCCGGCGTGGTGACCTTGTCGATTCCGCCGAAGAAGCTGAAGTCCATGTTGCTGATATCCAGCTTCGGACTGTTCAATGCCGGAATCGCGAAGGCGCCGCCAACGAAGGCATCTTCCGCCCAAACTCCGTTCTGGAACAGCACCGGCATCAAGCCAAAGCTGATCGGCAGGTCTAGTCCCGAATATTTCCCGGACAGGCCCTGATAGATCGCACCGACGTCGCCCTCGAAGAACATGGTCTCCAGATTGACGTCAAAAAAGGTTTCGCCCTGGTCCCGATCATCGCCGAAAAATTCATAGCGCGTGAACTGGCCGCCCTGGTCTACCGGGCGGATAAAGGCATGCAACCGCTCGGTCGCCGTCAACTTGAAATCGAGTTCGAGATTAAGCCGGGTCGCGATCTGGCCGACTTCCACGTTGCCGTTGTCGTTGAACGCCACCGCGGTGCGCCAATCGCCCGAAATATTGAAGGCGGGGAACAGAAGGTTCTTATCACCGAACAGATTGATCCCGTCACCGAACGTCCCTTCGACGTAGATCGGGCGTCCAAGCTCAACCACGGGGCGCGGCGCATCGACCGCGGTCTTGCCGCCATAGATTTTGATCTGCTCTTTGGCGTCGTACGGCTTGTCCTTGTAGGACGGATCCGATCCAAACACCTTCGAATCGTGCTCGACAGGCTTTGCCGCCGGCGACATTTTCCGTGGCGCGTCATGCCCGTCGCTGGCCGCCAAAGCGGCCCCGGCGACCGTAACGCTTGCCGCAAATGCGGCGGATCCCAACGCGCGGCGCGCGCCGCATGCAAATCGGTGAAAATCCCTTTTCACGTCACTCTCTCCCCTCGAACATTGGCGACCGTTCTCACCCTGACTGGACCAACAACGCTGCATAATCGCTCTCAAATCCAACAGTCGCCCGTTATTCCCATCTGCAACCACGGCGCGCCGTTACAACGACGCACCGCAAACTCATCGTCACTTCACGTCGAATTCAACAGTGTAGGGATGGATATCCATCATCCACTGATTCATCGACTGTTCCATTTCAGCCGTCGCGCCGACGAAGCGCATGAAGTAGATCGGCTCCGCGCGGCTCCGCAAGCGGACCGCCAGCTTGTACTTGCCCTTCTTCTTCATCAGCGCAGCCGGGATCGAGTATTCCGCATCTCGGCTCGACAGCGGCGGCAGCGAACGTCCTTCCATCCGCACGAATGGCGGATGGTTCAACACGGTAGTCGGCACATTGATCGGACGCAGGAACGGCCGCTGATCAACATCGAAGTTAACCGGCAGATACATTTCCCGATCCGTACCCTTGACGTTCGTGGTCAGGAACTTGGTCTGCAGGTTGAACAGCTGTTCGTCGTATTCGATCTTGCCACCCGCCAAATCGAGCGAATGAACGTCCGCGAAATCGCCATTGCTGTCGACATAGCCCGATTCCCAGATCCGCTTACCGTCGGGATCGATGAGAGCCACGTTCAGCCAGATTTCCGGCTGCGCACCAAGCGATCCGGACGGCAGGTTGTGTCCGTCGTCCGTGTTGGTGATCTTGTAGCTGAAGCTCAACGAACTGCCGGTTTTCGGCGAACCGTCGAAGAAGGGACCATCGATCCGGCTGCCATTTTCCATGACCTGACGGCGCAAATCCCTCTTCTCTTCGAGCGCCACGAGGTTTTCCTGAACGATCTCGTTAGCTTCTTCACGGTCGCCGGGATCTTCCCATGTCTCGGGAAAGCTGACACCCAAGGCTGCCTTGAGCCCGCCGACGGCGGTTGCCATCTTCTTCGCATCCACTTTGCCCGTGACGGCCTTCTTGAACGCCGCCAACGCTGTCTTGACACGCGGTTCCTTGCGTCCCGCCAACTGATCGTTCAATTCACCAAGCTGCTTGCCTAGCTCACCATGCGCACCGTTGTCGCCGTCCTTGAGCGCCGCAACGGCCTCGTCGACGGTTTCAAAAATTTCGCTCAGTTCTTCGATCGATTCTTCGAATTCCTCAGTGCCCCAACCGGCCCGGAAGTCGAATGTCAACCATTCCTGCATGCTCCAACGTTCGGCTTCCGGATTATGCGGGAACACGCCCGGATGCGCGATCGGATAGCCGGGACCGTAGAAGGCGTGGTTGCTGTGCTTGCGGCCCGGATTGATCGGCTTGCCGTTGACGACCGCCACCGGCGCGGTCTCGTAGCCGTCGGCTCGTCCCGGAACCTTACCCATATGGCAATTCTGGCAGGTCGTGCCGTTTTTGGCGGCCGGCGAATCGCGATACTGTTCCCAGACGACCTCCAGCTTGATGCCGAGATTGACAGCAACCTGATGGCAGGAAACGCAGAATTCGGATTTCGAGATCTGTGCGAAACGTTTGACCTTGGCGTGTATTTTCACACCGCGTTCGCTTGCGCTCGTTGCAATCTTGTATTCGTCCTTCTTCTTGATGACGTCGGCGAATTTACTTTTCTCCATCGACCCGAAGATCGGCGAATGAATGTTCCCCGGCGTCAGACTGCGTTCGCCATTGACCCGGCCGTACGCTTCCTCGATCCGGTGACAGGTAATGCAGGTCACGCCTTCGCTGGACACGCGGCTGCGTTTCCAAAGCGGCAGTTCCCGCTTCTCGCCACGCTGTGTGCCCACCTGCTGGTGGCAGCGCACGCAAAACGCCCCGATCGTGCCTTGGGTCAAGGAACTGATCGCCTGTTCAAACTTGTGAAACATCGGTGAAATCGAGGAATAGGCATGGTTCGACGACGCCCATTCCTTATAAATCTGTTTATGGCAAACCGCGCATTGCGACGCACTCGGGAAATTCTCTTTCGAGAGCACTTTGGCATGCGGATCTTTGGCGGCGGCCGCCACGAGGACATTGTCGGCAATCGCTGGGGTCGCCAACATAGCCAATAAGGCGGCGGCCACGACAGCGCGCCGCGCAGGAGTCGTGATTCTAAATATCACTTTCAACATCTTTAGCACCTCAAACTTACCTTACCCTCTGCTCAATCTAGTAAACTGATCACAATTCGACTTGGTAAACAATGATCAGCGTCATACCACGTAAGACGACAACGCTCAGCGATACTACAATATCGCTCAGTATGCACGAGTTAACATATTGAATCTTAATAAAATTCTAACGGTTATTTACCGATCTCTTTCGTACTCGCAGACATCATCCGACGTTTGAATTCGTTACCGTTGTGATATTGATGACACAGTGTGCATTCCTGTCGGACCTTCCCTTTCGCATGACATACGGTACATGCGGCGGTCTCGATCGACTTGAAGTTACTTTCGAACTTAAGCGGATTTCTGTGCTTAAAAGACCCCGCATAATCCGCAGATTTGTTCATTTTATGACAGGTTTCGCAGGACGCGCCCAGTCCTAGCAGGTTCAGGTGGGGACCGTGGGAATAACTCAAATGCTGCTGGCTTGACTCGGCGCCGAACGCCCATTCAACGCGAAGAGCCGATGATTTCGGGCCCGTTTCGCTTACGGAGTGGCATTTCACGCACGCACCCGGACCTTCCGACTCCGACAGCAGCATTTCACGCAGATCGTCGGTCACGCCCTCACCGCCGCCCGCGGCCAGGTTGAGCCAGGCTCTGGCGACCGGGTCCGTATGCCTGACGGGCTTGTAGCGTAACGACAAGGCATCGGCAAACCAACCGCCCGATGCGGCTTCCGCTGGCGCCTCGTATTCGACATTGGAAGCCCAAGCGCAACCGATGCCGCGCAACAACTCGGGGGAAAGGTTGCTCAGCAGCGTGTTGGGGTTGCCGCTATCCTTGAGCGCCTCAATCAGCGGTTCATGGCCGCCTTCGATCATTCCCATCACGAGATCACGGACCGGCTCGGAATACGCCTCGGCATCCTCGCCATCCTCTATGCCAAGCAGCAGCAAGGCTGTCGGCGGCAGCGTCTCCGTGGAAACCGATTCGTACTCCTCCTCGGGCTCGCCGGGCTCCGCGAAGCCGAGCCGGCCTTGCAACGCTTCGAGGTCTGCCAACAGTTCCTTCGATGCCGCGGCGGCTGAAAGTCCGCCATCCTTGAGTTCCTCGAGCTTCTCGGCAATACCCGACAACTGTTCGCCGGCCTCTTCGCGGGCCTCCGCCGTCGGGCCGCAGGCCTCGCCGACCTCAGCGGGATCGAACGGGTCTTCCTCGAACTCCGGGAGCGCGAAAAGAACGAGCTCGCGGCTGGCGATCTGGCTTTCGTGGCACTCCGCGCAAGCTTGTGCGAACGAACGCACCGGCACATCACGTGCCGCCTTGCCGACGTTGTGGCAGCCTATGCAGCGGTCTTTCGGCACCTTGTCAACGAACCGCTTGTTCAGGAAGTGTTTGATAGCATGGCTTGTATGGTCATAGTTGATCGCAGTGCGCCGATGCGACGGGTAGTCCTTCGAGAATTTCGGATGATCGGCGGAGAAATTCTTGAACTGTTTTTCGTGACAGGTGTTGCACTGACTGTCGGTCAGCCGGGTGATCTTGCCATCCGTCCCTCTGTGCTCGGTATGGCACATGGTGCACTCGGTAGTCCGCTTGCCGCCCTCCGTCTTGAACTGCTCATTATGTGGTGACGTCGCGGCGCCACGGAATGCGTGGCAGGATTCGCATGATTTCGAAAGCGTGCCTGGCGACCAGGACGCCTGTACCCACTTTCCGGCGTCACCGCCATGTTGTTTGTGGCAGGTCGCGCAGCCCTCTTTGGCCGTGAAGTTTTGATGTCCACCAAAGAGCGCGCCTGGATTTACCGAACTGATCGCCGTGGCGCTATCACCGTAAAACGCAAACGCGCTGATCAACGCGATGATAAGCGCCGCCGCCAGGAAGGTCAGGCGGCCGCGATAACCACGCAGCGAGATTATCGGCTTGCAAGGCGGGTGCTGATTGCAGCATGTGCCATCCGGCAAGGGGCCACCCTCGCACACGCCACCGCTCCGCGCCGATCGCCTGCAAGACCAGCGTCCATCGTCGAAAAACGGCCGGCATTCCGACACGCCGCCGCAACCGCCTTCGCTCGACGGTCCGCGCCCGCAGGGCTTGCTCCACAATCCTATCCTGCCGCATCGGTACGGAAAGCTCGGCCGCTCGTAAGGGCTTCTGTCCTGCTTAAAACGATCCGGATCGGTAATCATAGCGCGTATACATTCACTAGGAGGAAATGCCAGATCGAAACCAGGATTACGGCCATCGACAAGGGCACATGCACCAGCAACCACTTCTTCATGAGGCCCTGGCACGCAAAATGCCTGTCGATAAGTATCTTGAGCGTCCCCAACTCCATGATCTGATCGAAATATTCTATTTCGTCGTTGTTCAAATAGCGCCGAGCCGCGCTGCCGGGCCCGCGCAACCAATGCCCCGCCGCATCGCCGCCGACAATGTGGCTGAAACCGAAGCGCGGACGCCGGAAGAACCAGTTGAGCGTACCGATATAATGTTGCGCAACGGTATCACTGCCGGTTTTCTCGGTACATTCGAGCGTCAAAGACTCGACCTTTTCACGAATTTCCCCGATTTCCGCGGGGATACGTTCATACATGACCTCAATCCCGGTCTGCGTCAGCCGCCGCGGCAAGCCGCGCAAGATTAGGTAACCGAATATTCCGCTGAGGCTGACGAGATAAAACAAGACCGTGAGAACGAGCTCGTAGGTTCCTACCGGCCAAACCGTTCCCGCGTGCAGCCAGAACATCGCAATCGTCAGGACACCCGCGACGACATGAAATTCCAGCCAAAGGCTGGACCGACCGACCGGCACCATCGACAGGCGCTTGCGCACATTGAAAAAACCCAACAGCAGCATCAGCGCGAGCAGCGTATAGCCGGTGACGATCGCCGGGTTGCCCAACTGCAGCGAGGTGATCCGTGCATACCACGCGACAAGAGCAAACGTTAGGATGCCGACTACGACGAAAGGAAGTGATGAGCGCTGCATCATTGTCCAGTCTCCGCAGGATTCATTTCCCTGAAATGGACCCGTTTCAGAGCGTCGTGCGGACAGGCGCGGACACAGGCCGGCCCGCCCGGCTGGCTATCGCAGAAATCACACTTCGTCGCCTTGAAGATCGGCTTACCACTGTCCGGATCCGTAATGCTGTGGGCATCGGGATTCCGTATCGCGACCATCGCAATGTTGTTGTATGGGCAGGAGTTCGCGCAAATGGCGCAACCGATACAGGTTATATCGTTGATGATGACGGTGCCGTGTTCGACCGTGCGGTGGATGGCGCCCGTGGGGCAGCCAATCATGCAGACCGGATCCGCGCAATGCATACACGCATTCGCGACCATTAAACTATCGAATGTCCTGCCATGCCGCCGGAAACGCGGATTGCCGCCATGCGTCGACGCGCAGGCCCTGACACAATCGTCGCAACGGACGCAACGCTCGAGATTGATAACCATCGCCCGCGTCGCGTTAACGAAGCGTTCTTCCACAGCCCATTCCATTAGCGCGTCGTCTGCGACCGGTGTCGCTGCGATATCCATCGTTGTCGAAGTCGGCGGTTCCATGAACGGGAATACGTGCTCTTCCAGCACCGGCGCTGGCACTCTGAGGACATCGACATAGCCGAGCGCCGAAAGCGATGTGTGCATCGCCATTTCCTGAATGTCGGGATTCTTCCACGCTGCGTAGAGTTCGCCCAACCCGAAGTGGTTGCCGGCGCCGAGATATGTCAACGTCCGCTCGCCATTGCCGTGTTTGATGCTGACGCGCGCAAAGCCGGCGCGAATCATCAGCACGCCGTCCGGGTATTCGCCCTGCCGCGCGATGACCGGCTCCTTGCCGCTGCCGCTTTGCCGTTGCCGCTGAAACGCGACATTCCAGTCGAACGAACCATAGGTTTCAAACAGAACCTTGTCGGCCACCGACTGCAAACTCTCTTCATCGAGGCGCGAAAACATCACGCTTTCTTGCAAATGGGCTTTTAGCGCATTTTCTCGATAACGCTGGTCGATCATCCTGCGCCAGCCTTCGTCGTATTTGCGCAACTCCCGCAGACCTTGCCAGCGAACTTCGAGCAGTATCGCGTCTTCTTCCGCGAAAACCGTGGCCGCTCGAGGCACGCGCCCGAGCGCCGCGAGTTCCCCGAAAAGTGCACCGTCCTCCAGCATTGCGGTCCGATGTTCGTCGAGGACAGCCGGAACATCTTGCAAAAAGACGCGAGCGTTCGCGCTATCCGTGCCACTGCGTAATCCTTGCGATTGGTAGTTCGAAATTTCCCGAACTTCCGGCACGCTGGAGTTTGACCAAAGTTGGGTCAAAGCCTCGAAGAATCCCTTCTTCCTGGATTCCTGACGGCCAAGCAGATTTTGCGGCAGTTCCGGCGCCAAGACGATTCGCAAACTACCGCTCATCACCAAAAATGCGGAATTGCCGTAATCCCCTTCGCGGACGACGATGTCGCCCGATCTGAATTTTACGATCCGCGTATCGTTCCTCAAAACCCCTGAAAGCGGCGTATGTTTGGGGAAATTATCGGCTTCAATCGCGGCGATATCGGGTCGCTGTAGCAGCTTCTCGACGTCTTCGTCCGTCATCTCCGCACCGAATGGCGTTGACCACCGCTGCGGTCGCGCCATCGTCGCTACTCCACCGACGTCCACCACGAATTACCCCCCACGAAGCACCGAAACGTCTCCGGGCGGCGTTTGCGCGCCGCCTTCTTTCAAAGCCTGCCTATTTTAACTCTTTCGGTAGTTTTCCGCCAACGGTACCTGACAGGTCCTTGCCCTTGACCGCCTCGCCGAGTGCACGACCATTCGCCAGCGTCGGATCTGCAAGCAGTTTGGCGGCTGCCGGTAAATCACCTTTGACCGCCTCGAGAACGGCCTTGGCATTGGCGATCCTCTTTTCCTGCGTCGCCTTGTATTTCGGATGGTCGGAGTTCGACGCCGCTAACGTCGCGCTGACAAGCGCAGCCGCTTGACCAACGACGTACATCTGAGATATTTCGGCGGCTGTCATCTCTTTATTCACCGTCACGTCCGGCGGGTAGAAACGATGGCGAGCCGTGCCTTGGCTATACTTGACCAATTCGAAATCGGGATTAAGCGGATGGTCGTTGTCGAGCATCACCGCTGCCGTCTTGGTGTCCAAATTCGAGTTTGCCAGCCCGTGACAGGACATGCAGTTAGCGGCGACATCGAAAAGCCGCTCCGGACGAACCATGCCGGCCGCTTCCGACTTCTTTAGTCGCTCTGCCTTATGCCCAGCCGATTCGGCGTTGCGTTTTACGCCCTTGCCGTAATCGTTGTGAACCGAAAACCAATCGGAGGCCGGACCGTGACAACTTTCGCAAGATGGTCCGGATACCAACTTCGCTTTCGCGCTGGAATCCTTCTGTGCCGCCGTATAGTGACATAGTGCACAGGTCTTCGACTTTTTCATGCGTTTTTCACCGATCGCCTTGACGATTTTCTTGGCCCGCTTGTCTTTATGAACGGTCTTGTAGGATTTGAAGTGCTTGGTTCCCTCCCAAACCTTCGCTTCGGCCGTATGACATTCCTGACATTTCTTGGCGCCGACCTTAAAGACCGCTACCGCCGGATTCGTAATTCCCATGCCTCCAAAAAATAATCCGGCGACGACAGCGGCCCAGAAAAAAGCCCGCATCTTTGTACCCTCACCCTTGCGCATGATTCCCCCTGTCCAAGAAGATTGTTCTTCTACCCTATGCTCCATCGGATATGCTGTTTTACTTACGACTCATCCTTCCTTCATCAATTCACTCAAGTTACCGTCCAAACGATCCCGCCTCAAGCGTCTATTAACGTTAGGGTTGGCCTTTGAGCCCTGCTTATCTACCTCGCATCCGAGATCAGCAGCCCAAAACTAACGCTATAACAGATTGATGCGCATGTTTTCACGCGCGACGATGGCGCCAGGCCAGACGGAACGCGATTCCGCCTCAAGCTGTTCCATAAATCCGTCCTCATGATCGGGGTCGTGATGGAAGATCGCCAACATTTTGACGTCCGCCGCACGCGCGAGCCGAATCCCCTCCTGCCATGTCGAGTGGCCCCAGCCGACTTTGCTCGGAAACTCATCATCCGTGTAGGTCGAATCGTAGACCACCAGATCGGCGCCTTCGATCAAGCCCAGCACTTTCTCGTCCGGCTTGCCAGGCACATGCTCCGTGTCGGTCACGTAGCACATCGACTTACCTTTGTATTCGACACGGTACCCCGTGGCACCGAAAGGATGGTTCAAGGCCACGGTGCGCACTTGAATATCGTTGTGCAGTTTAAAGTCTTCGCCTGCCTGGAAATCTTCGAACGCCAAACTGCTGCGCATTGCGTCGAGAGGAACCGGGAAAGTCGGCGTCGTCATCTGGCCGGCAAGGATGCGCTTGATACCGCCATCCTCGCTCACATGACCTGCCATGATGGTGAAGGAACTGTCCGCGTGAAACGCCGGCGAGAAGAAGGGAAAGCCGTTTATGTGGTCCCAGTGCGTATGGGAAAGCAGCAGATGGGCGTCATAAACGTTTTTACGTAGTAGCCAGTGCCCGAGATTGCGAATGCCCGTGCCAGCGTCGAAGATCAGCCGGCGGCCGCCGCAGGCAACTTCCACGCAGCTCGTATTCCCGCCGAAAGCCACGTGTTTTGGCGAAGGAGTCGCGATACTGCCCCGCACGCCCCAGAACTTGACTTTGAAACTCATGGCCCCAGACCTTCCACTCCGGCCTTAACAGCCAATCCCACGTTCCCTCGCCTTACATACTGGCAGACCAGCCGGGCAGTGCTGTGACGCTCATCACTATGTCCGATCAGCGTGTCTTACCCTTTTTTTTATGCACTGCCCAGTTAGCCTGGTTTCCTTATATTGCGCCGACCGATCAAATACTGAATTGCAGATCGCCCAGACGTTTGGTCATTTTCATGTTTTCCGCATAGTCGATCGGCACGGCAATCAGGGACGGGCCGTCTTGACTGAAGGCTTCCTCAAGCGCTCCGGGCAATTGATCGGGGCTGGTCAGGTGCTTACCCCACATGCCAAAGGATTGAGCGAGCATTTCAAAGTCCGGGTTGGTGAAGGCCAATTCCGAGTGTCTGCCATCGAAATGGTTCTGCTGTTTCCATTTGATGAGGCCGTACTCGCCGTCGACCCAAACCATGACACAGACTTGAAGCTTGCGCCGCACCATGGTCTCCAGGTCCTGCACATTCATCAGGAACCCGGCGTCGCCGCAGATCGCCAAGACCTGACGGTCGGGTAGCGCGATTTTCGCCCCCATGCCACCCGGCAAAGCGAAACCCATCGAACAGAAACCGTTGGAAATGAGGCAAGTGTTAGCAGTATCGCACTGGTAGTAGCGCGAGATCCACATCTTGTGTGCGCCGACGTCGCTGAGCAGAATATCGTCTTCGCCCATGAATTCGCGGACATCCCAAAGCACTTTCTGCGGCTTCATCGGGAACGACGTATCGTCCTTTTCCATCGCAAAATCATCTAGAATATTTTGGCGAAGTTTCTGACGCTCGCCAATGTCGAACAGCGGCAGTTTCCCGTCGCCGTCATAGCGCTTGTTCAGCTCTTCATTCATCTGCCACATCGCGTCGGCAACGTCGGAGACAATATCGACATCGACCTGATAATCGAGATCGACCTCAGCCGGCCAGAAATCGATATGGATGATCTTCTTGTCCTTGCCCTTGTTCCAAAACGACGGCGCGAATTCGACCAGATCATAACCGATCGAGATAATGAGGTCGGCCGCCTCGGTAGCCATGTTGATGTGATCCTGACCCTGCAGGCCCATCGTGAACAGGCAGTGCGGATCGGTCCTCGGAACCGCGCCCTTGCCCATGAACGTATTCACGACACCGATGCCAGCCTTTTGCGCCAACCGCCGCAATTGCTGTGCTGCCCGTTTCCGGATCGCGCCGTTACCAGCGATGATCAGCGGACTTTTTGCGGCAGCAATTATATCGATTGCCTGACTAATCGCCTTGTGGTCCGCCGCGGGTCGCCGTGTCTTGGTAACCGGCATGGGTTTCGCTTCAACATCGTTTTCCGCGATATCTTCCGGCAGTTCGATCACCGTAGCGCCAGGCTTCTCCGCCTCCGCAATCTTGAATGCTTTGCGCACGACTTCAGGAATATTCCGTTCGTCGTAGATTGAATGCGCCCATTTCGTGATCGGCTTAAACATGGCAATCGAATCCATGTTCTGATGGCTTTCCTTATGTAACCTGCGCGTCGACGCTTGGCCGATTAGGCACACAACGGGTGCGCGATCCATGTTGCCGTCCGCAACGCCAGTGACCAGGTTGGTCGCGCCCGGGCCAAGTGTCCCGAGGCAAAGGCCCGACCTGCCGGTCAAGCGCCCGTAGACATCGGCCGCGAACGCCGCGGCTTGCTCATGCCGGCACAGCACGAAATCGATCGGACTGTCCTCCAACGACAGCATGACGTCGGCGTTTTCCTCGCCCGGAACGCCGAAGATATGTGTGACGCCTTCATTTTCGAGGCACCGCACAAAAAGGTCTGAAGCCTTCATGAATTTCCCCTCTCGCGCACTGTCCAATGAAACTGCATTTGCAAATCAATATTATTAGTGAATTAGTATTGTCGCTGCACGCCGGGGTCAATGCGAACTATCGAAATCATGGGTGCAGCCTTATCGAAATACGCCGATTTTTCCTGCGATTTTCCGGTATCGGTTCGCCGAAAAGATCCACGTTGGGAAACTTCGGCTGTACGTCCGCATAACCGGAAGCTTTCAGCCGTTCGGGTTGCACGTCGGCGCTGATCAGGAACCGTACGACACCCGTTGCCCGGGCCGTCGAAAGTTCCCAGTTCGACGGGTACCGGGGCGTATTGATGGGCGCGTCGTCCGTATGCCCTTCGACATCGACGAAGTACAGATCATAGGGCGACTGGCTCAGCTCATAAGCGATCTCAAGCAGAATTTTCTCTGCCTGCGGTAATAATTCCGCGGACCCGGGTCGGAAGAAAGACCCGCTTTCGAACTCGATCACCACGCCGGCATCGTCGAATCCGGTCTCGACCTGATCCTGGTCGATCTGCACTTCTTCGAGAATGGAATTCAGATTTTGCTGCAGGGTGAACATCGGGCGCTCCGGCGCCTTGTCCAAGCCAAGTTCATTCTTGATCCCGGCTATGCCTTTCTCGAAGGCCGGCAAGTCATATTTACTAAACGACAACAGCATCACGAAAAACGCCATCAGCAAGGTGATCGCGTCAGCGTATGTTGTCAGCCAGTCTTCTTCCTCGACGGGCGGCGCGGCGCGTGGACGCTTGGCCATCAGCGGTCCTTCATCTGCTGATCGATATTGAAGCGGATCGCCGGATCGAGGAAGCTGTTCATGCGGTCCTGAATGAAACGCGGGCTGCGCTTCTCGGCCAGCAGCGCCATGCCCTCGACGATGAGATCGTTGCGAAAGCGGAGTATTTCCTGCCTTTGCTGCAGCTTGTTGGCGGCAGGCACCAAGAACAATCGGGCCAAAAGGACACCATAAAGCGTGGTGTTCAACGCCACGGCGAGACCGGAGCCAAGCGCGCTGGGATCGCTCCCCATCGAATCCAGCATGACGATCAGTCCGATCAACGTCCCGATCATGCCGAAAGCAGGCGCCGTTCCGCCCATGGACCGCAGAATATTGACCTGCACCATATTGCGCTCGAACGTATTTTCAGTGACGTTCTGAAGCGTTTCGCGGACATCGTTGCTGTCGTATCCGGTGATCAGCAATTCGACCCCGAAAACCAGGAAGGGATCGGACGAAACTTTCTTGATCTCGTCCTCCAGAGGCAGGAATCCTTTTTCCTTCACCAAGTAACCCCAGCGAATGATTCAGCCGACCTCCTGATTAAGGATATTGCGATGGACACGGTGCGGCACGAAGATACCGCCGAAACCCTTCAATGCCAGGATGACGTAACGCGCTTCCTGTCCGAAAAAGGTCGCCGCGACCGTGCCGCCGACCACGAGCGTGAGGCTCGATATACTCCAGAAAACCGCGAGCTCGGTTGTCGCAAGCAGCACCGAGCCGAAAAACAGCCCGAGACCTGCGAGAAACCCAAACATCGTCGAGAACGACATGAAGCGCCAGCACCGACCCGCCGCAATGCGCGGCAAGCCCCCTTCCCAAATGCCTCTGCGGATCCGCAACCATAGCGAAAACCGCTTCCCACGTGAATCTGATTATTTATACTTAATTAAGTATGAACAAGACATTTCCAAATAAATCGAAGCCTTTCGAGGTAACGGTCACAGATATCGGCGTTCATGGCGATGGGATCGCAAATGGTGTGGGTGGGCGATATTTCATCCCTTATTCCGCACCCGGAGATCACCTTGCCATTAAGCCCGGTGATGGCCGTAAGGCTGGCCGATTCGCAAAAATCGAGAAGATAATTACTCCAAGCGACAGTAGAATCGATCCTGTTTGCCCTCATTTCGGAACTTGCGGCGGATGTGCGTTGCAGCATCTGGCGGAAAGCATCATCGCCGACGCGAAGCGCGGCTTTGTCGCAACGGCGCTGGCGCAACAGGGACTGCACTGCGACGTTAGCGATATGCTCAATATCGCCGCTGGTATGCGGCGGCGTGTCCGTTATTCGGTATTCAAAGGGCAAAAGACGTCAATCGGGTTTCTAGGCCTGCGCAGCCGGCGAGTGGTCAACATCGCTACATGCCCCGCGATTCGGCCGTCTATCGCGAACTTGATCGAACCGCTGCGCGATCTCACGACGACAATTTCCGCGATCGAAACGTCCGCCGCAGTACAGATATCCGAATCCGACATCGGTCTCGATCTCCTTTTGGAATCGAAAAACGGCGCGGATATAGGGCTTCAAGATCGCGAAACGCTCGCGAAGTTCGCCAACCGATACGACCTGGCGCGCATTTCCTGGCGCGGCTCTCTGGGTCCGGAGCCCGTTTCGCAGCGGCGCCAGCCGGTCTATCGTTTCGGACCCGCGACGGTAGCGCCGCCTCCGAACGCCTTTCTGCAACCGAGCAAAGAAGGCGAAAGCGCGATCGTCTCGGCGGCCTGTCGGGCGCTCAGTGGCGCGGGACGGATCGCCGATCTCTATGCCGGTTGCGGCGCGCTGACTTTCCCGTTTTCAAGCATTGCGCCAACCCATGCCTTCGAAAGCGATGCGGAAATGGTTGCCGCAATCCATCGCGCCGCCGGCGATCGACCTGTCACGGCAAGCGTACGCGACCTTGCTCGCATGCCGTTGGCCACGAGCGAACTGAGCGAATTCGACGCGGTCGTTTTCGATCCGCCGCGCGCAGGCGCGAAAACGCAAGCGGCCATGCTCGCCGCGTCGTCCGTTCGCGTGGTCGTCGCCATATCCTGCAATCCCGCGACGTTGGCGCGTGATCTTCGTCTGCTGGTCGATGGCGGATACCGGCTCGAATCGGTTCTGCCCATCGATCAATTCCCATGGTCGCCGCATGTCGAGATCGTCGCGACTTTGCGCCGAACGCGAGTGTGACACCTGTCACAGACGAATATTTCAACCTATGTGACTATCGACTGGTATCGGATGCATAATGCAGAAGTCTGCTTATGACGCGAATCGATCATGATCTAGAGAAGCAAAGCGAACGCGCCCTCGCCCTGACGCGCGCGGCGCGCGAGGCTTCCCCGGAGCAGGCGCGAAAGCTTGGTGAACTTGCCGCATGCATCCTGCACCGCGTGGTCGCGCGCCGAAAGTTTCCCGCGCCGGAAAGCGCTAAGCCCGAAACTAAGTAGTTTCCGTCCATAAACGCTATGATTTTGGGATTGGCTTACAAGCATTAGCGGC
>CAYLTU010000133.1:0-15669 GCA_964386465.1 uncultured Rhodospirillaceae bacterium | reverse complement strand
TCAGAGAAGAGGTGGAAACGCTGGTGAAACAGCGGGCCGAGCGATTCATGGCCGACATGGACCTGGTCACGCGCGAGGAGTTCGAAGCCGTGAAAGAGGTCGCCGCCAAGGCACGACTCGAACAGGAAGCGCTTGAAGAACGCGTCGCGGCGCTGGAGGCCGCCCTCGCCGATCGCAAGAAGCCGGCGCCAAAGGCAAGGCGAACGCGTAAGACCACCGCCGCAAAGAAGAAGGCCACGGGCGCGAAATAGACCCGATCCCGCACTGGTGTGATGATTCTGAAGTTTGTCGCATCGAATGCGACAAACTTTTGGATCTGAATCACACTTGATTCAAATAGTTGGTGTGCTGATTCACGCGAAATTCAATCCCTTGAATTTCACGATCAGGACACCGGGCGAATCCGGTTTTCCACACTCAAAAGTACGACTTCGCGATTATTTTTCTGTTTCGACGGATAACCGCTTGCTTGTGGTGATTCGCCTGTGGCAATCTAGGTGTTGTGGTGAGGTAACGGTCCAATACACAAAATGTCGTATTTAGCGGGACAAACGATGTTTCCGACCGTTTACGATTCTGGTCGATTCCCGGCTTTCCCCCGCGGCTGAAGAAAAGGTTTCCGAATGACCTTTATGACCGCTGAAGATCATGGCTCGACGGACAATCCTCTCGATATCATGGAAGACATCGTTCGCACCAACGAGTGGCTTTTCGATCGTTCCAGCGAGCATGAACTTCTCGTCGAAATGTCGGGGCGATGGTGCGACTACCGTATGTTCTTCGTCTGGCGCGACGAGGTGAAGGCACTGTATTTCACCTGCTCGCTCGACATGAAGGTCATCCCGGAGAAGCGTCGCGAGATCACCGAACTGCTCTCGCAAATCAACGAACGCATGTGGTTCGGTCATTTCGAGCTTTGTTCGGAAGCCGGCACGCCGATGTTCCGCCACACCATGCTCACCCGCGGCTGGAACAGCGTTACGGCCGAACAGCTGGAAGATCTGGTCGAAATAGCCGTCGCGGAGTGCGAGCGTTTCTATCCGTCCTTCCAGTACGTGCTATGGGCCGGCTACAACGCGCAGCAGGCCATCGAAGCAACGATGCTTGACCCTATCGGCGAGGCTTAAGAGTCTGGCTCATAATATGTTACTGTTTTCATGACCTTTGGCCGATGCCCCATATCGGCCGGCGGGCCGCTCCTGCCATCCGACTCGATTATCGCCAATGAAAGCAGCAGCATATTATGAGTAGACTCAAAAAAGCTTCGCGTTATGACTGAAAAAATGAAACGGCCCTTGCTGCTCGTCGGCTGCGGCAAGATGGGCGGCGCGATGCTGTCCGGCTGGCGCGATTCGGGTATCGCGGCGGCCGGCGTCACCGTCGTCGAACCGGCCGGCGCCGCCGACTTCGCCGATGCTCCGGACGTCACGATTTGCACCGACGCCGATGCATTGCCGGCGGATCTCGATCCCGAAGTCATCGTCTTAGCGGTCAAACCGCAACAGATGGACGCGGTGGCGCCGTCATACGCGCGGTTCGCCGGGCCGTCCTGCGTCTACCTGTCGATCGCGGCCGGCAAGACGATCGGTTATTTCGAGGGACAGGTCGGTGCCGAAGCGGCGATCATCCGTGCGATGCCCAATACGCCGGCGGCGATCGGCCAGGGCATCTCGGTATTGTGTCCCAACGCAAACGTCTCCAACGGTCAGGCGGCGCTGTGCCAGCAGTTGATGCAGGCCGTGGGCGAAGCGGTCACGGTATCGGACGAAGGCCTGATCGATGCGGTGACGGCATTGTCGGGCGGCGGCCCGGCCTATGTCTTCCTGCTGATCGAATGCCTCGGCGCGGCCGGTGTCGCGGCGGGGCTGCCGAAGGATCTGGCCGAGCAGCTCGCGCTGGCGACGGTAGCCGGTTCCGGACAGCTGGCGCTGGCGAGCGACGAGGCGCCATCGCAGCTGCGTGAAAACGTCACCAGCCCGGGCGGCACCACCCTGGAAGCGCTGAAAATCCTCATGGCGGATAACGGGCTGCAGCCGCTCATGACCCGCGCCATCGCCGCGGCCACCGAACGCAGCCGGGAACTCGCCGGCGATTAGTGTGATGATTCTGAAGTTTGTCGCATTGAATGCGACGAACTTTTGGATCTGAATCACACTAATTTCAAATAGTTGGTGTGCTGATTCACGCGAAATTCAATCCCTTGAATTTCACGATCAGGACACTAAGCGGCGACCCGGATGCCCCTGCTCGCCCGCGCCAGGACCCAGGCGGGTATCAGGCCGGCGGCGGCGATAAGCGCCAGCAGGAAATAGGCGTCCTGGAACCCCAGCGTGCTGGCCTGCGCGTATATGACTTCGCCCAGATAGTGGAACGCGCCGGAATCCCGGATCGTTTCCGGAACTCCCGCCTCGCCAAGCAGCTGCACTAAACTGTCGCGCATCTCCCGCGTCGTTTCGCTGGCGCCTGTCTGCATCGCGGCGAAGGCGTCGCCGTGAAACGGGATGCGCAATTCCAGAAAGACGACGAGGCAGTTAACGCCGATCGTGCCGCCGAGCTGGCGGACGAAATTGACCGAACTCGATCCCTGCGTCACGAGCTCGGGCGGCAACGACTTCAGCGCTTCGGAATTCACCACCGAACGGGTGCACGCGACCCCCATGCGCACGAGGAGTGTAAACCACACCAAGGTCCAGAACGGCGTGTTCACATCGACCGTCGATAGTTGGACGAAAGCAATCGAGAAAATCACCATGCCGACGCAAATCATTATGTAAGCCGGCACGAAATCGGATAACCGCCCGACCAGCGGAAACAGGATGAGCAGCGACAGACCCGCCGGTACCATGAGCAGGCCGGCATCGATCGCCGAAAAGTGCTGGATCTGCTGCGTGAACAGCGGCATCAGGAAGAACGACGAGAACATCGCGCAGCCGGTGAAAAATCCGATACAGGCCGCCGCCGTGAACTGAGGGTTGGCGAACACGCGCATGTTGACCAGGGGGCTTTTGGCGTAAATCTGACGCAGCACGAAGCCCGTTCCGCAGCCGAGCCCCGCCCCAAAGAGCATTATAATATCCGTCGACGTCCAACCGAGCCGCTGACCGTAGCTGAAACCGAGCAGGAAACCGGCCAGTGACACGCACAGCATGCCGAATCCAAGAAAGTCGAAACGCGGGATTTTCTTCGGCATCGCCCGGCTCGGCAGGAACAGGTTGCCGACGATCAATGCAAGAAAAGCCGTCGGCAGGGTCAGCAGGAAAATGTAGCGCCAACTGAACAGATCGATAGCAATCCCGCCCAGGGTCGGGCCCAACGCCGGCGCCAGGACATTTCCCATGGCGAAAATTCCCATGGAAAACCCCTTCTGGTCGCGCGGGAAGACCTTGAACACCACCGCCATGCCGAGAGGCTGCACGATACCAGCGGAGAGACCCTGCAATATACGGCCGAGCAACAAGCTCTCCGTACTCTGCGCAAGCCCGCTCATGGCGGAACCGGCGAGAAAGGCGATCACCGCCACAGTGAAACTTCGACGCTCGCCGAATGCCAAAACCAACCACGCACTCAAAAGCATGCCTGCGGTTTGGGAAGCGAAGTAACCCGTCGAGATCAACTGCGCCTGATCGCGCCCGATCCCGAACGTCCCCATGATCGCCGGAAACGCTACATTCACCGTCGTCGCGCCCAGAGTCATGGTCATGATACCGACCAGGCACGTGACCGTCGCCAGCCACTTATAGGCCGGGCCGTAGCGTTCGAAGAGATTTTCGATACTGTTTGGAGGCACGTCGTAAGCAGATGTTCTTGAAGGTTCTTTTCTACATGATTACGTGTAGGAAGCCGAGAACAACGGTTCCGTCGCCTATCGATTGAAAATAGCCGGTGACGGCGTATTATCGATTGTCACGATGCGTCAAAACATTTCGGACGGCGCCAAGCCAATGGTAAAGAAAGCGGATCGCCCGCAACATATCGTCAAAACGGCGCTTGGACTGGCGGCGGCGGACCGCTGGTCGTCGGTCAGCATGCGCGACATCACCGAGGCCGCGAACGTCTCCCTCTCGGAGATGCATGCGCTCTATCCCTCGAAGATGTCGGTCCTGAAGGCCTATTTCGCGTTGGTCGACGCCGCCGTGCTCGGCACCAAGTTCGCGTTCGACGACGAAGATACCGCGCGCGACCGGTTGTTCGACGTTTTAATGCGCCGGTTCGATGCGCTTTCCAAGGATCGCGAGGGCGTTCTTTCTATCCTGGCATCGCTGCGTTGCGATCCCATCTCGGCGCTTTGCCTGTCCGCCGGACTCTGCGGATCGATGCGCTGGATGCTCGAGGCCGCCGGGATCAGGGCAACCGGGCCGAATGGCCGCCTGACCGTGAAGGGCCTCACCGCCCTCTGGCTCGCGACCTTGCGGGTCTGGGAGCGCGACGACAGCGAAGACATGGCCCGTACGATGGCCGCGCTGGACAAGAACCTGCGCCGCGCCGAACGGCTGCGTTCGATGTTGCCTTCCGGACGGCACAGCCGGCGCGACGACGAGGCGCAACCGGACGCTTCGCCCGCCTGACCGCGCGCAAACGGAATAGAGAGCAGCATGACGGAAATCAGCTTCGACGATTTTCTCAAGGTCGACATTCGCGTCGGCACCATCGTCCGCGCCGAGGACTACCCGGAAGCGCGTGTACCGGCCTTCAAGCTATGGGTCGATTTCGGATCCGAGATCGGCGAGCGCAAGACGTCCGCGCAGATCACGAAGCATTACAGGCTGGACGAGCTGGTCGGCCGACAGGTCGCGGCCGTTGTGAACTTCCCGCCCAAACAGATCGGCAAGTTCATGTCGGAAATTCTCGTCCTTGGCTTTCCGGACACCAAAGGCGACGTGGTCATGATCCAGCCGTCGAGCGCGATCCCCAATGGCGGACGGATGTACTGACATGAACCGCGGCATCGACCATCTCGTAATTTGCGTCGAGGATTTGGACGCGGCGCGTGGCGCTTACGCTCGGTTCGGCTTCACGACCACGCCGCGCGCCGTCCATCCGTTCGGCACCGGCAACAGCCTAGTCCAGCTGCAAGGCAACTTCCTCGAGCTGCTGACGGTGGTCGACGAGTCGAAATTCGCGCCTGCGGCACCGGGAAAGTTTCAGTTCGGTGGGTTCAACAAGACGTTCCTTTCCGGGCGCGAAGGCATGTCGATGCTGGTCTTCGAGGGCCATGGCGCGGAAGACGACTGCGCCGACTTCGCGGCGAACGGGTTGGATACCTACGACCCGTTCCACTTCGAACGGAAGGCGAAGCTGCCGGACGGCGAAGAAGTTACCGTCGCATTCTCGCTGGCGTTCGTTACCGACAGATCGATACCAGAGGCCGTCTTCTTCACCTGTCAGCAACACGCGCCGCAGTATTTCTGGAAACCGGAATATCAGCGCCACCCGAACGGCGCATCGGTCGTTACCGAAGTGGTCATGGTGGCGGAAAGCCCGAACGAACTGACCGGCCTATTTGGTGGATTACAGGGCAAGGATGCGGTATCGGTCGCGGAAGGAATCCTTCGGGTTACCACCGCGCGCGGCGACGTCACTGTTTTGTCGCCAAGCGATTTCGAAGCGCGCTTCGGCGTCGCGCCTACCGGACCGGCCAGTCCCCATTTCGCGGCGTTCCGGATCGCGGTCGCCGACCTCGGAAAGACCGAAACGCTTCTGCGCGATAACGGCGTCGCTTTCCGGCAATCCGACGGCACGCTGCAGATTGGTCCGAAAACGGCATTCGGCTGCGTGCTCGAATTCGTGCCCGAGCGCTGAGCGTCTGTGCCTCATGAGCAGCTATGAAAACTACGACAGGGTATCACAGTCCTACGACCGGACGCGGCGTCCGGTCGGGCTTGCGCTTGTCCACGAGGGTTTGGAACGCTGTGGCACCCCATTGGGATCGTACAAGCTGATCGATGCCGGGTGCGGCACAGGTGCCTATACCGCGGCGTTGAGCGGTGACTTTCCCGACACCGTCGCAATGGATATCAGCGCGGGGATGCTGGCGGCGGCGCGCGCGAAATGCCGCGGCCTGACAACACGATTCGTGCGCGGCTCGATCCAGGCGATCCCGATCGACGACGGCGCGGCCGACGGCGTGCTCAACAACCTCGTTCTGCACCATCTTCCAAACGAAGGTGATTTCGCCGCGCAACGCCAAGTCTTCGCGGAATTCGCGAGAATTTTGCGGCCGGGCGGCGCAGTCGTGATCGGCGTCTGCAGCCGCGAGCAGCTGCGCGACGGGTACTGGTTCGCCCGCCTGATCCCTCATGCGATCGCCGCCTGCAGCCAGGTTACCGCACCGCTCGACAAGCAAATTGCCATGCTGGAAGAGGTCGGTTTCGCCGTCGAGCCGCCCGCCGTACCGTGGGGCGACGTACTGCAAGGCGACGCCTATTTCGACCGGCTGGGCCCGCTGGACCCGGCCTGGCGCGACGGCGACTCCATCTGGTCGCTGTCGCCGCCGGAAGAGCTGGAGGCGGCCTGCGCTCGCGTGCGCGAGATGGAGGCGGCGGGAACGCTCGCTGATTGGGTCGCGAATCATGACGAACAACGGAACGCGTCGGGGCAGATCACCTATCTTCGCGCGATCAAGCGATAACCGGAATGCGGAGTAGGTTTCCATGGAAGCGATGATTGCAAGCCTGGGCTCGGGGCTTCCCGTGTTGATCCTGCATTTCGCCGTCACCCTGTCGATCCTGATCGCCGGCGTGGTCATCTATGAATGGATTACGCCCTATCCCGAGCTCAAACTGGTGCGGGAAGGCAACAACGCCGCCGCCATCGCGCTTTCCGGCGCCATTCTCAGCCTGGCGATCCCACTCGCCTTCAGCATGGCGGTTAGCGTCAGCGTGCTCGATATCCTGGTCTGGGGCGGCGTGACCCTGGTCATCCTGCTGGCCGTGTATCGTCTCATCGATTTCCTGCTAAAGGATCTGCCGGCCCGCATCGAGAACGGCGAGATCGGCGCGGCGATCCTGTTGTCGTCGGTCAAGCTCGCCGTCGCCGCGATTACCGCCGCGGCCGTTTCCGGATAGCGCCTTGCGCGGCTTCCGCAAAGGCTGGCTGGCCCTGCTGCTGATCCTGGTATTCCAGGCCGTCAGCAACTATCTGGACGAACCGCAGGAAGACGTCGTAATCCGGCGTCCGGCGGCAAACCCGCCCGTACAGCGCCGCCGGAAGCCCCAGGCGACCGGGCAAGTCCTGGCCAAGCCCTCGTCACGCGACCCGTTATTCACGATTGAGACCGGCGAGAAATCGAACAGCACGGGGACCGCGTTCGCCATTCGCGGTGACGGCGTCTGGCTCACCGCGCGGCACGTCGTCGACGGTTGCGACAAGGTCGGCCTCGTCATGGCCCCCCGTCGCGCCCTCCGAGTCTCGCGCGTGCTGCCGCATCCGCGCGCCGACATGGCCGTCCTGTGGACGCGCCGGTCCGTGCCGTCCTTGTCGATATCGAACGACCCGCTGCGCCTTCGTCAGGATGGGTTTCATTTCGGATTTCCCCAGGCCAAGCCCGGACAAGTAACGTCGTCGCTGCTCGGCCGCCGCAACATGCGTACGACCGGACGCTACCGCCACACCGAGCCGGTCGTGGCCTGGGCCGAACGCCGTCGCGTGCCCTCCACCGAGACTTTGGGCGGCATCAGCGGCGGCCCGGCACTCAACGCCAATGGCGAGATTGTCGGCGTTACGGTCGCGTCCAGTAAACGGCGCGGCCGCGTCTTCACAACGGCCCCGCTCTCCCTGGAAAGGATGTTGGACCTGGCCGATGTCCTTCCGGCAGGGATCCCGTCCGCCGGCCTGAATACCGGCCCGAGCGACGGCAATTTCACCGATTACGGCACGGCGCTACGCCAGCAACTGACGGTCGCGCAGGTCATCTGCCGCGTGGAAGGCGGCGGGCGAGGGCGCGGCAGAAGGCGGTTGTAGAGGTTTAAACGTCGATCAGAAGGCGCTGCGGATCTTCCAGGCATTCCTTCATGCGGACCAGGAAGGTGACCGCTTCGCGGCCGTCGATGATGCGGTGGTCGTAGGACATGGCGAGATACATCATGTCGCAGACCTTGATCTCGTCACCGACCACCATCGGCCGTTTCTGGATCTTGTGCATGCCGAGGATACCGGATTGCGGCGGGTTGAGGATCGGCATCGACAGCAGCGAGCCGAACACGCCGCCGTTGGAGATCGTGAAGGTGCCGCCGGTCATCTCCGCGATGGTCAGCTTGCCGTCCCGGGCGCGGCGGCCGTAATCGGCGATGGTGCCCTCGATTCCCGCGAAGGTCATCGTGTCGGCGTCGCGCAGTACCGGAACCACCAGTCCCTGCGGCGTGCCGACCGCGACGCCGATATCGTAATAGTTCTTGTAGATCAGCTGGTCGCCGTAGATCTCCGCGTTCACGGCCGGGATCTCCTTCAAGGCGATGATCGCCGCCTTGATGAAGAAGGAAAGGTAGCCGAGCCGGACACTGTGCTTCTTTTCGAATTTGTCGCGATACTCCGCGCGCAGCTTGATCAGCGCGCCCATATCGACCTCATTGAAGGTCGACAGCATCGCCGCATTGTTCTGCGCCTGCTTGAGGCGTTCGGCGATGCGCTGCCGCAAGCGCGACATGCGGACGATCTCCTCGCCGCGCGGATCGGATGCGCGCTCCGGCAGCTCGGAGGATGGCGTGATCGCGGCCGCCGGCGGCGCGGCGGGTGCGGCCCGCTTTGCCGGCGCGGAAGCCGGTTTGTTTTCCAGATGCGCCAGCACGTCGGCTTTCACCAGGCGGCCTTTCGGCCCTGTTCCGGTGATCTGCTTGGCGTCGAGATTGTGCTCTTCCACGAGCTTCCGCACCGCCGGCGAAAGCGCGGGTGCGTCGCCCGATGCCGCCGCGGGCGCGGGAGCCGGTTCCGGGGCGGGAGCCGGTTCCGGGGCGGGCGCAGGCTGTTTGGCGGGCGCCGCTTCAGGCGCCGGTGCGGGTTTCGGGTCTTCCTTCGGCGCCGCGGCGGCAGCCGCGCCTTCGGCGATGCTGCCGAGGATCGCACCGACCTCCACATTGACGCCGTCCGCGACCAAAATTTCCGTCAAAACACCGGCCGACGGAGCGGGCACCTCGACCGTCACCTTGTCGGTTTCCAGTTCCAGGATCGGCTCGTCCACGTCGACGCTGTCGCCGACCTGCTTGAACCATTGCGCCACCGTCGCCTCGGTGATCGATTCTCCGAGCGTCGGAACCATGATCTCGATCGTCATTTGTAGACCTTCCGATCTGCGCTGATGTGAATTCGGTTAACGCGCCTTGCGGCGGCGGGTCGTTTTCCGCGTCTTCGGTTTCGGCGGCAGCGTGAGCGCATCGTCGACGAGTTTCGCCTGCTCCTGCAAATGCCGTTGCATGAGGCCCGTCGCCGGCGCCGCGGCGTCGGCGCGCCCGACATAGCGCGGTCGATCGGGGTTCATGCCATGCGCGATCATGATCGCCTCGAGCCGCCGGTCGATGAACGTCCATGCCCCCATATTCTCGGGCTCCTCCTGGCACCAAACGACTTCCGCCTGGCGGAAGCGGCCGAGCTCCTCGGTAAGCGCTTTCTTCGGGAACGGATAGAGCTGCTCGACCCGCATCAGATAGACGTCGTCGATGCCGCGCTTTTCGCGCTCTTCCAAGAGGTCGAAATAGACCTTGCCGGTGCACAGCACGACGCGGCGGATGTCCTTGTCCGCCTTCAAGCCGCCGGCCAGTTGCGCATCGTCCCACAAAACGCGATGAAAGGTCGTACCAGGACCGAAGTCCTCCAACCGCGACACGCAACGTTTATGGCGCAGCAGCGACTTCGGCGTCATCAGGATCAGGGGTTTGCGGAAGTTGCGGTGTTGCTGTCGACGCAGCGCGTGGAAATAGTTCGACGGCGCGGTCAGGTTGCAGACCTGCATATTATCGTCGCCGCAGAGCTGAAGGTAGCGCTCCAGCCGCGCCGAGGAATGCTCTGGTCCCTGGCCTTCATAGCCATGCGGCAACAGCATGACGAGACCGTTCATACGGAGCCACTTGTGCTCGCCGGACGAGATGAACTGGTCGATGATCACCTGCGCACCGTTCGCGAAATCGCCGAACTGCGCTTCCCACATGACCAGCGCATGCGGTTCCGCGGAACTGTATCCGTATTCGAACCCGAGAACGCCGAACTCCGACAGGGGGCTGTCGATGATCTCAAACGGCGCTTGCCCGAAGCGGATGTTGCCGAGCGGGATATAGGCTTCTTCGGTTTTCTGATCGATCAGTGCGGCGTGCCGCTGGCTGAAAGTGCCACGGCGGCAATCCTCGCCGGAAAACCGAACTTGTGTCGATTCGACCAGCAACGTCCCAATGGCCAGCGCCTCGCCGGTCGCCCAATCGAGCCCTTCGCCGGATTCGAACATCTTCTGTTTGGTCGCGAGCTGGCGAATGATCTTGCTGTTCGCTATGAAGTTCTGCGGCAGCTCGGTCAGCGCGGTCCCGACCTCTCGCAACACGTCCATGTCCACGGCCGTTTCACCCCGCCGCGCGTCGCCGGAAGCGACGGTAATGCCTTCCCACTTGCCTTCGAGCCAGTCGGCCTTGTTCGGCTTGTATGATTGCGAAGTTTCGAATTCCTGATCCAAATGCTCCTCGAAACGCGAAACGATCGTATCCGCATCGCCGGCTTCGAGCACCTCTTCCGCTTCCAACTGCTGCGCGTAGATCTGCCGCGTCGTCGGATGCTTGGCGATTTCCTGGTACATCCTCGGCTGCGTAAAGGCCGGTTCATCACCCTCGTTATGGCCATGACGGCGATAGCACCAAAGATCGATCACGACGTCCTTTTTGAATTTTTGCCGGTATTCGGTCGCCATGCGCGCGACATGTACGCACGCCTCCGGATCATCCCCGTTTACGTGGAAGATCGGCGCCGACACCATTTTCGCCACGTCGGAGCAATAGGGCGAGGAGCGCGAATGCGATGGACTGGTCGTAAAACCGATTTGGTTGTTGACGATGAAATGGATCGTACCGCCTGTCCGGTAGCCGCGAAGCTGCGACAGGTCGAAGGTTTCCGGAACGATTCCCTGCCCCGGAAACGCCGCGTCGCCATGCAGCAGCAGGCCCACGACCTTTTCGCGGTCGACGTCGCCGCGCTGGCGTTGCTTGGCGCGCACCTTGCCGAGCACCACGGTGTTGACGGCTTCCAAATGACTGGGATTGGGGACCAGCGACAGGTGCACGGTGCGTCCATCGAATTCGCGATTCGCCGACGTGCCGAGATGGTATTTGACGTCACCCGATCCGTGACCGACATCCGGTTCCGACGCATTGCCCGCAAATTCCGAAAAGATCGCCCTGTAGGGTTTGTTCATGACATTGGCGAGAAGGTTCAAACGGCCGCGGTGCGGCATGCCGATGATCACTTCCTCGATGCCGAGCTGCGCCCCGCGTTTCAGGATTTGCTCGATCGCCGGTACAACCGACTCGCCGCCGTCGAGACCGAACCGTTTCGTGCCTCTGTGCTTGCGGTCGAGATATTTTTCGAAGGTTTCCGACTCGCTCAGGCGTTGCAGAATGGTGCGCTTTCCAAGGTCGGTGAAATCGGTGTGATTCCGCTTGCTCTCCATGCGCTCCTGAATCCAGGCCTTCTCTTCCGGCACCTGAATATGCATGAACTCGACGCCGACATTGCCACAATAGGTTTCGTCGCAAACCTTGACGATCTGCTTGACCGACGCCGTTTCCAGGCCGAGCACGTAATTGATGAAGATCGGCCGGTCGAGATCGCGTTCCGTGAAGCCGTAGCTCGCCGGATCGAGGTCGGCGTGAGAAATCTTGTCTACCAATCCCAACGGGTCAAGATTGGCGTGCAGGTGGCCGCGGACTCGATAGTTCCGGATCAGCATGAGGGCGCGCAACGAATCCGTCGTCGCCTGCCGGATCTGTTCCGGCGCCGCCATCGGCTGGGGGGCGAATTGGCCCTGCTGCGGCGGTGCTTGCGTGAAACCCGCGGTCGCGTCCGACATGGAAAGGCCGCCATTGCCGCTACCGCCGCCGACGACCGAGGTTTCCCGCGGCGACCAGCTGGCGCCGTCGCGGTCGCGCAGAAACTCATCCGTATCGTCGTCCAGGCCGGCGAAGAACTCCGCCCAGTCGCCATCGACGGACCCGGGATCGTTCAGGTATTGGGCGTACAGTTCAGCGATATACGCCTCGTTGGCCCCAAAAAGGAAAGAGGTGTTCTCCATATACGATGCCATTTCGGCCTCCTATTCAGCCGGCGGCGCCGATCATGAACCGGTTTCGTACGAAGCGGATCAGCCACCCATCGCTTCGACCATCGCCGTTCCAATCGCCGCCGGACTTTCCGCAACCGTTACACCGGCGCTCTTCATCGCCTCGATCTTCGATTCCGCGGTTCCTTTGCCGCCCGAAATTATCGCACCCGCATGCCCCATCCGTTTACCCGGCGGGGCGGTCACGCCTGCGATGAAACCTACCATCGGTTTCTTAACAGATGATTGACTGTAAAAATCGACACCCAGCTCTTCCGCATTTCCGCCGATCTCGCCGATCATGACGATGCCCTCGGTTTCCGGGTCAGCCAGAAACATTTCCAGGCAATCGACGAAGTTGGTGCCATTGACCGGATCGCCGCCGATCCCGATGCAGGTCGTCTGGCCGAGATTGGCCGCCGTCGTCTGAGCCACGGCTTCGTAGGTTAGGGTGCCGGAGCGGGAAACGATGCCAATCTTGCCGCGCTTGTGGATATGACCCGGCATGATGCCGATCTTGCATTCCTCGGGCGTGATCACTCCCGGGCAGTTCGGCCCTACCAATCGCGATCCGGAGCCCTGCAGTTTCCGTTTCACAAGGACCATGTCGAGCACCGGAATACCCTCGGTGATGCAGATGATCAGCGGAATCTCCGCGTCGATCGCCTCCAGAATCGCATCGCCGGCGAAGGGCGGCGGCACGTAAATCACCGAAGCGTCGACCTGGCTCGCGGCGGCCGCGTCGGCGACCGTGTCATAGACCGGCAGGTCGAGATGGGTCGTGCCGCCTTTGCCCGGAGTGACTCCGCCAACCATGTTCGTACCGTAGGCGATCGCCTGCTCGGAGTGGAACGTGCCCTGCTGACCGGTAAAGCCCTGGCAGATGACGCGCGTATTCTTATCGACGAGAACGGCCATTTAACTCGCTCCCTTCACCGCTGAGACGATCTTCTGCGCCGCATCGCCGAGATCATCGCCCGCGATGATGTCGAGACCGGATGCGGCAATGATCTCCTTGCCGACTTCGACATTCGTACCCTCGAGACGCACGACCAGCGGAACCGAAAGTTCGACCTCTTTCGCCGCCGCGACGACCCCTTCGGCGATTACGTCGCAGCGCATGATCCCGCCGAAGATATTGACCAGGATACCTTTGACGTTCGGGTCGGAAAGAATGATATTGAAGGCCGTGGTGACACGCTCTTTCGTCGCTCCGCCCCCCACATCGAGGAAATTCGCCGGCTCCGCACCGTACAGCTTGATGATGTCCATGGTCGCCATGGCCAGTCCGGCGCCGTTGACCATGCAGCCAATGCTGCCATCGAGTTTGATGTAGTTGAGCTCGTGCTTCGAGGCTTCGTGTTCCGCCGGATCCTCTTCCGTCTCGTCGCGCAGTTCCTCCACGTCCTTGTGACGGAACAGGGCGTTGTCGTCGAAGTTCATCTTTGCGTCCAGGGCCACGACTTCGCCGCCCCCGGTCACCACGAGCGGATTAATCTCGATCAGGCTGGCATCGAGATCGGTGAAGGCCTTGTAGAGCGCCAGAATAAGCCGGACGCAGGAGCCGACCTGCTTGCCTTCCAGGCCCAGTCCGAAGGCGATGTCGCGGGCATGGAAACCGGAGATGCCCGTCGCCGGATCGATAGTGACGCGGATGATTTTTTCCGGGGTATTCTCCGCAACCTCCTCTATATCCATACCGCCTTCGCTCGACGCCATGACCGTGATGCGGCTGGTTTCCCGGTCCAGCAGCATGCTGAGGTAAAGCTCGCGATCGATATCGCAACCTTCCTCGATATAGATCCGCCTGACTTTCTTGCCCGCCGGTCCGGTTTGCTTGGTAACCAGTATATGGCTCAACATTTCGTTCGCGTTGGCCTTGATCTCCTCGACGGAACTGGCGACGCGGACGCCGCCTTTACCTTGTGGATTGTCCTTGAAGCGGCCGGCGCCGCGGCCGCCGGCATGGATCTGGCTCTTCACGACCCACATCGATCCACCGAGCTCGTGAGCCGCGGTGGCCGCTTCGGTCACGCTGTGAGCCGGTTGGCCCCGTGGCACCGCGACGCCGAAATTCCGCAAGAGATTCTTGGCCTGATATTCATGGATATTCATGAGTTTCTGCTCGCTTCCTACGGTTGGACCAGACGGCTCAAGCTATTTTTTTTTGGCGGGCGCCTTTTTCTTGGCCGGTGCTTTCTTTTTCTTCTCGTCGGCCGCCATCTTGGCGACGACCTTGTTCAGCGCCTTAACGTTGTCGACGGATTTCTTGAACATCGCGGCTTCGCTCTTGTTCAATGAAATCTCGACGATGCGCTCGACGCCCTTGCCGCCGATGATAACGGGAACGCCGACGTAAAGACCCTTCAACCCGTACGCACCATTGACGTAGGCGGCACAGGGCAGCAATCGCTTCTTGTCCTTCAGATAGGCATCCGCCATCTGGATCGCCGACGACGCCGGCGCGTAGAATGCCGAGCCGGTTTTCAGCAGCCCAACGATCTCCGCACCGCCGTCGCGGGTGCGCTGTACGATCTCGTTGATCTTTTGCTTGGTCGTCCAGCCCATCTTGATCAGGTCGGGCACCGGGATACCGGCGACGGCGGAATAACGCACCAGCGGCACCATCGTGTCGCCGTGCCCGCCGAGAACGAACGCGGTGACGTCCTCCACCGACACGCCAAATTCTTCAGCCAGGAAGCAGCGGAAACGGGCGCTGTCCAAGACACCGGCCATGCCGACGACCCGGTTGTGCGGCAGACCGCACGCGTCGCGCAGCACCTGGACCATGACGTCCAACGGATTGGTAATGCAGATAATGAAGGCCTTCGGACAGTTTTTCTTGATGCCTTCGCCGACGCTTTTCATGACACTGGTGTTGATGCCGATCAGATCGTCGCGGCTCATGCCGGGCTTGCGCGCGACACCCGCGGTCACGATGACCACGTCCGCGCCCCGCAGGGCGGAATATCGGTTGGCGCCCGTCGAACGGGCGTCGAACCCTTCGATCGGAGCCGCCTGCGCGATATCCAGCGCCTTGCCTTGTGGAATGCCATCAACGATATCGAAAAGAACGACGTCGCCCAGTTCCTTCAATCCCGCCAGCAGCGCGAGCGTACCACCGATATTACCCGCGCCGATCAGCGCGATCTTGTTCCGTGCCATGAGACTCTCCGTAAATTGAACCGTTGCTACGGCATTTTCATTACTAAGTTTGCGATCCCATACCCCCGATCATTGGGCGAAGGCCGTGCCCGCAATCCGCAAAATCCGCACACTGGCGACCTATTGGTTGGTACGACGAATCGAGTAAAGGAGCAAGAGGAACAGACTAACTAGTTTCCGTCCATAAACGCTAACGCTTTGGAAATAATGAGTAAGTTTCG
>CAYLTU010000132.1:0-15734 GCA_964386465.1 uncultured Rhodospirillaceae bacterium | reverse complement strand
AGCGGTCGATGACCTTGGTGTGGTTGACGAGATCGCGCGAGGTGGCCTCGCGCAGGCCGGTGCTGTCGGGATCGTAAATGTAGGGCACCGTCGAGCCGGCCACGAAGTTGACCTCGTCGCCGGCCAGCACGATGGGCTCGTCCCTGTCCTGGCGGTAGAGCCTGACCTCGGCGGGGCAAGTCTTGAGGCAACGCTCGACCAGGTCGCGGCTCAGCGTGACACGCTCGCCGTCGTATTGGGCGCCAGGCTGAGAGGCCACGATATCCATCACCCGCTCGCTGCCGATGTGGACGCCGACGCGGGCCAGCACCTGAAAGGCGCCGTCGATGATCCTGTCCAGTTCCTCGTCGTTCAGGAAGGTCAGTCGCGGTTGCATCTCGTACTCCCGAAAACCGAATTCACGCGTTGATGCCGACCAGGGTCTTGACCTTGTCGAGGGCGTCGATGGCATCGGCGCCATAGGCGTCGGCGCCGATTTCGTCGGCCCAGCGCTGGTTGGCCACGGCGCCGCCGATCAGCACACGTACTTGGTTACGCAAGCCGGCCGCCGCCAGAGCCTCGATGATCTCGGCCTGCATCTGCATGGTGGTGGTCAAGAGCGCGGACAGCCCGATGACCTGCGCCCGGCTGCGCTCGACCTCTTCGACGAAGCGCTCGGTCGCGACGTCGCAGCCCAGGTTGATGACCTCGAAACCGGCCGCCCCCAGGGTCACCGAAACCAGGTTCTGGCCGAGATCATGCAGATCCCCCTTGACCGTGCCGATGACCACGGTGCCGTGCTTCTTCAACGCGCTGCCGCTGGCCTCCAGGGCCGGGGTCAGAAGTTCGATGGCCTTGGCGAAGAGCTCGCCGCCGATCACCAGCTCAGGAATGAAAACCGTACCCTCGGCGAAGCGGGCGCCCAGTTGCTCGAGACCGGCGGCCAAGGCATCGGCAATCTCCAGGGGCGGCTGCAACTCGAGCTGCTCGCCGACCCAGGCCAATACCTCAGCCTCGCGCAGTTCACAAACCGCCTCTACCAAATCGAACTCTGAATCACTCAACATCACACTCTCCGCACAAACTCGATCAGGGAGTCGCCATTTGAGTTACTTCAACAGGGTTGATCATGCCCCAAAACCGCCTGGGTCCTATCTCGATCGCTGCCGCCAACGGCGTCCACGACGCTTGCAAACTCGGCCAGCAACCCGTCTCCTATAAGTTTAACGACACGGCCTTGATGGCGCTTCAGAGTTGGCTCGACTAAATCCTTCAGAAGCGCACGCAACGCGGTGAGCGTACCGGCTTCGTCCGCACCGATCAGGCGCGAATAGCCGACGACATCTGCCGCCAATATCTATGCAAGTCTGCGCTCCACTGGCCTCCCCAATCAAAGGCGTTGCTGCGTTGACCTGATGCTACTGGACGAAGTTGATAATGCCCAGCGCCGTTGACGCGCGACTTCCGAAGTGGGTCATCTTGAGACCTCAGCGCCGATGTCATGTCACGCCCGGTGTTGCGAAAACCCAGACGTGAAACCGATGAAAGCCGACATGGGCTTGGCGACGTCGGAAGTTGGGGGAGCTGCCGAAGTGCCTAGGGCTATGCCGTGAGGACGGGGATTAACAAAGGCGGTAGTCGGCCACCGCCGTTATCACTCTATGATTCGCCACCTCGCCACGGCTACACTCTCACGATGTCGGAACGCACACAACGTAGGCTGGCGGCAATCGTTTCAGCCGATGTGGTCGGTTATTCACGCCTGATGGGCGCTGATGAGACGGGCACGTTGGCCGCCTTGCGCGCGCATCGTGCGGAATTGATCGATGGTAAGATCGCCGAACACGGTGGACGCATCGTAAAGACCATGGGCGACGGCTTGCTGTTGGAATTCCCCTCGGTAATCGAGGCCACCCAATGCTCTGTGGAAATTCAACAGGGCATGACCGAGCGCAACGAAAATATCTCGGAAGACCGGCGGATCGTCTTCCGCTTTGGCGTAAATCTGGGTGATGTCATCATCGAGGGCGAAGATATATTCGGCGACGGCATCAACATTGCCGCAAGATTGCAGAGCTTGGCCGAACCGGGAGACATCTGCATCAGCGCATCGGTGTATGATCAGATCACCGGAAAGCTAGAGTTCGACTTTACCGATCTCGGTGAATTAGCCCTGAAGAACATTGAACGCCCCATTCGGGCCTATTCGCTAATGTGCGACTTCTCCGCGGGAACAAACGAACGCCGGCCGTATGCCGTGGCAAACGGTGCGGGCGGCGAATTCGATCTCAGCAACTTCGAACGACCCTCGATCATCGTCATGCCGTTCAGGGATCTAGGTGGCGGGAACCAAGATTCGTTGGCTGAAGGCTTGCGGCTCTGTCTGCATTCCGTACTGATCAAGATGTCTGGCCTGTTTCTGCTGCACACCGCCCAGGTGGAGGGTTATCGCGGGCGGGACTATTCCCTTGAGGAGATCGGTAAAGAAATTGGCGTCCGGTATGTCGTAGGGGGAGCGGTACAACGCTCGGGCGAACGTGTTCGCGTCACCATCGAGCTGACGGATACCTCCGTAAAGCAACTGATATGGGGCGAACGCTACGATCGCGTCGTGAACGATATATTCGACCTGCAGGATGAGGTCGCGTTGGAAATCGTCAAGGCGCTCGATATCGAATTGCGTGTCGGCGAATTCGGACGGCAACTGTTTCCGAAAATTTCAAAGCCGTTGGCGCGAGAATACTTCCACCGTGGTATCAGCCATTTTTATAAAGGCTCCCGAGACGACTCCATCACGGCACGGCAATTGCTGGAAAAACTCGATGAGATACAGCCTGATGTGCCCATATGTCTCGGTTTGATTGCAGCGACGCACTGGCGCGATGCCAAGTTCGGATGGTCGGAAGACCCCGTCGACTCTCTGAATAGTGCTGAAACTTTTGCCCGGCGGACGATAGATTTGGGCGACCCCGAGGGTCTTGGTTACACAATCATGGGCAATATTTTGCTCCAAAAGCGACAGCATGAAGATGCCCTTGTTGCTTCCGCCGAGGCGCGTGATCGGCGTCCGAGTTGCCCCTTGGCGAATGGTTTGCGTGCCGAAGTGTTGCAATACGCAGGCAAACCGGATGAAGCAATTGTGTGCATGAAGGAGACCATTCAGCTTAGCCAAATTTTCCCGCCATGGATGATCAATACACTCGCCGCAGCCCTTCGCGACAACGGTGAGCTCGAGGAATCGATTTCCGTGGCAAATGAGGCAGTGCGATTAGCTCCAAGTGCAATAGATGCCCTGGTCACACTTTGCTCCGATTATAGTTTGTCTACGCTACCGGAGGAAGCGCAGAGTGTGGCACAGCAAATAATCCGGGTCGACCCGTCGTTTTCGATAGAACGATACGCCGAGGGGCAGCCCTACAAAGACAAATTGACCCTGCAGCGTATTATCGAAGGATTGAGCCTGGCGGGTCTGCCGGCTTAACCGGTTTGAATCACGCCCGGTGTTGGGAAAATGCAGAAATAATCTAGCGAAAAACCCGCATTGCCGCCCGTATGCCCGATGTTGATGTGCAGAGCATGGTGATATATGGGCGCCGTCTGGTCGGGTCGGAGGTGTTTCGTCATCAGCGAACGCCACGAACTCCTCACTTCAAGGCGGGTTCCGCAGAGAAGACCCGACATCGCCGCGCGGACTTCGGACGCGACTATTCGACCGTCGCCGGTCCACTGCCATTCTCAAGCCAGGCACGCGCCCGTTTGCCCGGCAACTGCGCGTCGACTCGCGTTCTGTAAAGCGCAAACTCTTCATCGGAAAGCGCGCCTTCCCACTTCCGTGAGCTCGCCGAATCAAAGAAGTTGGCATCCGATTTCCAGAAACCGGTTCCGGCTACGGGCGCATAGTTCGCCGCATTCGCTTTCATTTCTCCAAACGATGTGGCGTCGGCCACCCGGTCGATAAGCGCGGCGTCCGCGTCTATGCCGGCCGCTTGCGCAAGGTCTTCGACGGTACGGCGCCCGTCACGAACCATATCCGCATAGTGGAAGAGCTTGAGTTCCGGCACCCGGTCGGCGCAGACCGTCTCGCGGTAATGCGTGATCAGCGTCGCCAGCGTGTCAAGGTCGAAATCATCCGGATTCGCGTCACCGTCGATAAAGTCCCGAAACGACTGCGAGACTGACAAGAGCCTCGGATCGTCCGGCGCGAGGTCCTTCGTATTCGCAAAGTGCTTGCGCAGCGAAAAGAATACGTCGAGAGGGTGGCGATACACCGCGATCACCGTAACGTCCTCCCAGATGGGGAAACCGTCTGCCGGCGTGTGGGTCTTTACCACCCGGCGCCCTGTTTGCGCCTCGAGCGCCGTCTTAACGTCTTCCGCCGGAACGCCGAGGTCGACATCGACCCAGGGCGACAGAAACGGCAATTTGTCCGGCAATTCCGGTCCGCCATGAACGAGCATGGCGAGGATAGATTGGGTCCATGTCGTCCCGCATTTGGGCGGGGTACAGACAAGGATGTCGCCCGTACGCGGCACCCATGTGCCCCACCTATCCGGATCGGTACGACTCCCGCGATAGGTTCTAAGTGCCGGGGCCGAGATGCGGGCTCGGTTGACCATGTCGTTATGCTCTCCTGTGCGATTGGGCAGCGCTTGCAAAGTAGTGCGTGCAGCCAAGGTTGCTGGTCGTTGCCGTTGAAGCTTGGCGCTTCAACCCTAGTTGGACGAAAACCGCGACCGGCGCGACTTCCGGGTCGGGTTATAAATCCCCGTCAACCGGCGTAGCGCGCCACGCCCGGTGCCGGGGAACCGCGGATGTGAATTGGCGGAAAGCCGACATCGCCATGCACATGTCGGTTACCTATCGGTTGCTCCGTAGGTTTTCGAAAACCCGGCGTATCGCCTGGCCGGCGGCTTGAGCACGATTATCTTCCTTGGCGATCTGCTTGGTTTCCTCAACAACGCCACGAGCAGCCTTGACCATTTTCTCCCTTACCTCGGGATCGGACGCGGCCTTTTCTACAACGTGGCGGGCGATTTGGCGCAGCAGTCCTGACATCGCAGAACGTTATCCAATCCGGGCGATTTCCGCCAGTCGGGAATCTGTCAGTGCGGCCGGATAAATCGCGGCTGGTTCTGGGCCGCTTAGGTCCCGAAAGCAGAAGTCCGAAGCCAAATCCCTTGATCGTCAAGAATTTCAATACGTCGTACGGATTGTTGGGACTTGCCGACGGATTGGCATTTATAATCGAACGGCCGCGCGAGGCCTCACCTACCGTCGCGCCTCACGCAGAGATTGAAGGGGAAGACTCATGGCTGTTCAAACGAAAACCATCGACTACGCCGATGGCGGCACCGCGCTCGAGGGCTATTTCGCCTGGGACGATGCCCTCCCCGGCCCGCGTCCCGGCGTACTGATCGTGCACGCTTGGGCCGGTCGCAGCCCCTTTGAAGAAGAAGTCGCGCGCAAACTCGCCGGGCTCGGTTACGCGGGCCTGGCGATGGATGTTTACGGCAAGGGCGTGCTCGGCAGCGACCCGGAGGAAAACACCAAGCTCATGACGCCCTTCCTGGAAGACCGTCCGATGCTCCAGAACCGGCTCAAAACCGGCCTTCAAACGCTCCGCGACGAAGCGGAAGTCGATGCCGGCAAGATTGTCGCGACGGGTTACTGCTTTGGCGGACTGTGCGCACTGGATCTCGCCCGTACAGGGGAAAACTTTCGAGGCGCGGCGAGTTTTCACGGCTTGTTCAATAAGCCGGGAAACACCGATGGCAACGCGATCAAGGCCAAGGTGCTCGCGTTGCATGGTTGGGATGATCCGATGGTGCCGCCGGCAGACGTCGTGGCGCTCGCCGAAGAACTCACTGCGGGCGGCGCGGATTGGCAGATCCATGGCTACGGGAATACGTTGCATGCCTTTACCAATCCGGAGGCGAATGCGCCGGACATGGGTGCCATGTACCAGGCGGACGCCGACCGCAGGTCATGGCAGGCGATGGAGAACTTTCTGGCCGAAGTGTTCGCTTAGGGCCGTACCCGGCCCTGCCGTAACCCTGCCAGTCAGGTCGGGACCCGAGGGATAATCGAAAGTCTCTCGTCGGTTTAACCCAACCGAAGATCGAAACGTTCGATCACCTCTGGCTGGGTTACCTTGGCCAGGAGCGTCAGCATGGCGAACTGGGCATCCAAGCTTTCGCCGCTTTCGATCGCATGGTGAAGCCGCACCTCAATCGCCGATGTGGCATCAGGCCCGTTCGCTTTACCGAATTCTTCGCTGCCCAGCACGCAATAAGCCAACATCGGCGCGGCCCGCGCGCAGCTCGCATCTACATCCGCCATGACGCCCCCCTCCGCATCCTTCAGCAAATTCAAAACCGTCAGTTTAACCGAATCCGGCACCCGCTTTGGCGCCAACCCAACGGCAAGTATTGCCTCGTCGAGGCGATACACCTCTTTCGCGCGACCGCGAATGCCGAATACGCTGAGAATGTCCATGCTATCAGGATGCGCCAATCAGCCGTGATTATCCACCCTATGCGGGAGGTGCGCTTTCCTACCAAAGGGTTAGGTCACGAACTCATAAACTGCGACGGCCTTGACGGCAGGGTTTCGTTTTCTGGCAAGAAGTTAGGAGCGGAGCGATGCCTGAGCATCGTGACCGACGACACGACGTAGTCCAGAAGGCGAAAGCGTGCTGCCCTGAAGGGTCGCTTTTTGGGACGTTTTCGGGGCGTCGAACGTCCTCACCGCGCCTACGGGCCCGCTGTCGAACGTTGTCCTGCAGAAAATGTCCCAAAAAGCGATCAAGACCATCGCAGTTTATGAGTCCGTGACCTAGATCAACCTGACCCTAAAGTCGCAACGACACATGTCCGTTCGGGGTCAACTTTCGCCCTCAAATGGATTCGCAAATCACGCTTGATGTTGCGGAAATCCAGACGTAAATCAGCGAAAAGCCGATGACTGCCGGACTTCTTCAACACCCTCCGCTATAATCGGCACGGCAACGACGGACGGACATTCATGGGCCATATCAGAGCGCCGGCGGTCTCCGGCATGTTCTATCCGGACGATCCGGGCGAGCTGGCCGAGAGCGTCACGCGTTACATGGCGGCGCCGGCATCGGGCGGCGCGCCGAAAGCGATCATCGCGCCGCATGCCGGTTACGTCTATTCCGGCGCGGTCGCCGGGCGGGCCTATGCGACGCTGAAGGGCGCCGCCGACAACATCACGCGCGTCGTCCTGCTCGGCCCGGCCCACCGTGTCGCCTTCGACGGCATCGCGGCGCCGAAAGCCGATGCCTTCGAGACGCCGCTCGGGCGGGTCACGATCGACCGACAGGCGATCGAAACGGTCGCCCCTATGCCCCAGATCGTACGCCGCGACGACGCCCATCGCGAAGAGCATTCGCTCGAAGTCCATCTGCCGTTCCTGCAGGAGCTGCTGGGCGATTTCACGTTGCTGCCCCTGGTCGTCGGCCGGGCCAGCGCGGACGAGGTATCGCAGGTCCTGGACCGGCTGTGGGGCGGCCCGGAAACCCTCATCGTGATCAGCTCGGATCTCAGCCATTACGAGGACTACGCGACCGCACAACGGATGGACGGCGCGACGGCCGCCGCGATCGAGGCGCTGCGCGTGGACGGCATCGCCCAGCCGCAGGCCTGCGGCCGCATCCCGGTCTGCGGGCTGATGACCACGGCGCGGCAACGCGGCATGAACGTCCGTCGCATAGACCTCAAAAACTCCGGCGACACGGCCGGCACGAAGGACCGGGTCGTCGGCTATGGCGCCTGGGGTTTCCACGATCCGCGTGAGGCGAGCGACGGAGAGCTCATCGAACGGCACCGGGCCGAAATTCTGCGAGTCGCCGGCGCGTCGATCAGCAACGGTCTCGCGGAAGGCAAACCGCCGGCGGTCCGTATCAAAACGTTCGCACGCGATCTGCAGGCTCACCGCGCGACCTTCGTGACGTTGAAGAAGAAGGGCCGTCTGAGGGGCTGTATCGGGACGATCACGGCGCATCGGTCTTTCGTCGAGGACGTGGTGCACAACGCCTACGCCGCCGCGTTCCGCGACCACCGCTTCACGCCGCTGCAGGCCGACGAAGCCGCGGAAATCGCGCTGTCCGTTTCGCTGCTCGGAAAGCCGAAAGCGATGTCGTTCGCCGATGAAAAGGACTTTCTCGGCCAGCTGCGGCCGCATCTCGACGGGCTGATCATTCAAGACGGCGAGAAGCGCGCCGTCTTCCTGCCCCAGGTCTGGGCCGATCTGCCCAACCCCAAAATCTTCCTGTCGCATTTGAAGCGGAAAGCCGGTATGGACGAGGATCACTGGTCCGATCGTTTTCAGGCATGGCGTTTCGCGTCCACATCCACCGATAAAAGATATCAAGAGGCAAAATGACCAATTACGAAGCCCTGCTTCCCGAGCTCGTCGCCGTTTCGCACGATGCCGGGGACGCCATCATGAAAGTCTACGCAACCGATTTCGACGTGGCGCGGAAAGAGGACGATTCACCCGTCACGGAAGCAGATATTGCGGCCGAGGCCCTCATCACGCCGGTCCTGCAAGGTCTGACGCCGGACATCCCGATCGTGGCCGAGGAAGCGGCGTCGCGCGGCGAGCTGCCCGACGTCGGCGACGGCCCTTTCTGGCTCGTCGACCCGCTCGACGGCACCAAGGAATTCCTCAACCGCAACGGCGAGTTCACGGTCAATATCGGCCTGATCGTCGACCAGCAGCCGGTCCTGGGCGTTATCTTCGCGCCGGCCCTGGGCGACACCTATACCGGCATCGTCGGCGTCGGCGCCACGCGGGCGCGTTCGGGCGAAGCGGCCGCGCCCATCACGATACGCGAGGTCCCGAGTGACGGCGTGACGGTATTGGCGAGCCGCCGCCACGGCGATCCGGAAACATTGTCCGCGTTCCTCGACGGGCGGCCGCTTGCGGGCATGAAGAACGCCGGCAGCTCGCTGAAATTCTGCCTGCTCGCCGCCGGCGAGGCCGACATTTATCCCCGTTTCGGACCGACCATGGAATGGGACACGGCGGCCGGACACGCCATCCTCCGCGCCGCGGGCGGCCGGGTGACCCTGGAAGACGGCGCCCCCCTGCTCTACGCCAAGAACCCGATGCGCAATCCCAACTTCATCGCCTGGGGCGGGATGAAGTAGGGCGGCCATGTTCCGCGCCCTGGCGTTCCTCGCCGCCTTCGCCCTCGCCGCCAACGCGGCGGCGCTGGAAACGTTCGAGAAATCCGCATTGTCGATCGTCACCGCCGGTGGCGAGAAGACCTTCGAAGTCGAGATCGCGAAGACGCCGCAACAGCAAGCGCAAGGCCTGATGTACCGGCGCAGCATGGCCGCCGACGCCGGGATGCTGTTCGTCTACGCCCGGCCGCAACGGGTTTCCTACTGGATGAAGAACACCTTCATCCCGCTCGACATGCTGTTCATCGCCGCCGACGGCCGCATCGTCAACATCCGCCAGCGCACGGTGCCGCATTCGCTGGCGCCGGTCCGTTCGGATGGCGAGGTGCTGGCCGTCCTGGAATTGAACGGCGGCACGACATCACGGCTCGGCATCAAAGCCGGCGACGCGGTGCGGCATGAGATATTTGGGAATTAAGTCAGCGGTCGGAAACCTTGTAGATTAGGTGCGTCGTCAACAATTTCCGTGAGAATAGTGATTAACGAACTTGAACCCCCTATTCGCATATTCTTGAGGGATTGCGGGAAAATGGGAAGACGACTTGAAAACAGGTGAATTAGAACCGCGACGAAAATTTATCCTCGGTGTCTTGGTTGCTGCGACAATTGGTGCCGCAATGACGTTCTTAGGATGGTCGATAACATTTGCCGTTTTATGGGGACCATATTGGCGCGAACTTAGAAACACCGGATGGATGTATACTCACGATGTACAGGCAACGTACTTAATTGCATTTTACCCTTTTGTCGTTGGGTTCATTTTTCTCATTTGTTTTTCTTTTGTTGCAACGTACCGTTTCCTACTCACATCAAAAATGAAAATCATTGTTGGTGCCGGATTGCCAAGTATTGTGGTTTTTTGCCTGTTATCTTGGCCATTTTCCAATCATTGGACATGGAATTATCCGGGAGCAGAAACCGTTGTGGGAATCGCCGGAGTAATCTCATTAAGATTCCTAAATCGTTTTACTTAGTTCTGACTAGCTTACCAGCATTGCAGCAATATTGGGGTCAGGTCTTGCATTACCACATACCCTCGTGATACCGTAACCCCAAGTCTCGGCCCCTTCGCATTGATCGCCCGGCATTTCGCCGTACAAGGGCTGTAACAAGCTAGGGGTCAATCGATGTTCCTCATCATTTCGACAGCCTGGCGGTTATCGCGCTGGTGCTGCTCATCGTGGCCTGGTGGCTGGTCCGTGTCGGCAGAATTGTACCGCACAGGAACATCATGATCCTGCTGACCGCCGGCGCCTGGGTTTTCATTATCAACTACATATTCGTGCAGCGGTATGGCGGGGAACCCGGGTCGTTCCCGATCGAATACGTTCCCTGGATGGCGTTGCACGGGTCCTTGGGGCTGGTTCCGCTGATCGGCGCGACCCCTTTTTACGTGGGGGTCGAGCCTGATATCGGACTGACGCCGAAAGGACCCCTATTTTTCGATGGGAAAGCCCACGATACTGCCCCACTCCGTCCACGAGCCGTCGTAAATCCTGACATTCTCGAATCCCAGGATATGATGCATGGCGATCCAGGTCAGAGACGCACGGTGGCTAAGCCGGCAATAGACCACGACCTCCTCGTCCTGACCTGGTGACAGGCCTATACCGGCGAAAACGGCCTCCAACTCTTCACGCGATTTGTAGCTATCGTCTTTGTTGAGAATGTCTCGGAAGAAGAGGTGAATGGCGCCAGGGATGCGCCCGGCCCGCTCTGCGCCGTGATCAAACTTGGGATATTCCATGACGCGTTCACCGCTGTATTCCTCGGGCGAGCGAACATCCAACAGAATGTGGCCGGGCTGGCCCAGTCCGGCGCGGATTACGTCCCGCCCCACCCTCAGGGAGCGAACAGCTACAGGGGTTTCATGGTTCACCGGCACCACTTCCGGGACCTCCACCGTCAGCGGCCGGTCTTCCGAGACCCATTTGGTGCGTGATCCGTCAAGGACACGGACGTCGGGATGCCCGGCCATGATGTACGACCAGGCAGCGTAAGTCCCGTATTGAACCGGATCGCCGTACACGACCAGAGTATCGTCGTTGCCGACGCCGAGCGCGCCCAGCCGCTCGGCCGCGGTCTCCGGCGTCACGAATTCCCGGTCGCTGTCGTGCCAGCACCAGTCCTTCCAGAATCGCCAAACGGCACCCGGGATGTGACCCTGCCGGTAAACGGTGTCCTGCTTCTGCGAACTCACCTCGACAATATGAACCGAGGGATCGTCGAGATGTTCCTCAAGCCATTCGCATGAAACCACAAGCGTTGTCACGGTTTCCTCCGATCAATTTGGTTCGCCAATTTTACCTCCGACAACGCCGTCATGGCCATGCCGAACCGCTGCCATCCGCTAATCCGCTATTAAGGTCGACCTTAGGATATGGCCCGATTATCAAACGGGGTCAGGTCTTGTACTGCCACATACGATCGTGATACCGTACCGCCATGTCCCGGTCCCTTCGCTTGGTTCGCCCGGCATTTCGCCGTACAAGGGCTGTAACAAGCTAGGGGCCATATCGATGTTCCTCATCATTTCGACAGCCTGGGCGGTTATCGCGCTGGTGCTGCTCATCGTGGCCTGGCGGCTGGCCCGTGCCGGCAGGATTGTGCCGCACAGGAACATCATGATCCTGCTGACCGCCGGCGCCTGGATCTTCATTATCAACTACATATTCGTGCAGCGGTATGGCGGGGAACCCGGGTCGTTCCCGATCGAATACGTTCCCTGGATGGCATTGCACGGGTCCTTGGGGCTGGTTCCGCTGATCGGCGCGACCTGTCTGGTCGTCGGCAGATTGATGATGGGCCGGAACGGGTTCAGCGCCCATCTCAATCACCACCACAAGGCATATGGCCGCACGTTCATCGCGGTTTGGGTCTTTACCCATCTCGGCGGCATATTCAACGCGATCTTCCTGCGCTGACGAGCGTTGCCAAACGCTCGATGTCCCAACCCCTTCGCATGGATCGCCCGGCATTTCAGCGTACGTTACGGCACCGTAAGCCGCGCCCACGACAGCTTCCCGGAAGGTGGAACAATGTGGCAATGCAAGACGCGACTCCTTTTTACGGATTCACCAAAGGCGAATCCGCATGCCGTGGCGCCGTTGCGCCCGCCGGGGTTTTCCGATCAGATACGCGATAGCAGCTTTTACTAAGGAGGGCCGTTCCCATGTGGTTGCGTCTACGGCAGATCTGTTTGGTGGCGCGCGAAATGAAGCCGGTCAGGGAGGATCTGACGACGATCTTCGGGATCGAGGTTTGTCATGTCGATCCCAATGTCGGGAAATACGGCCTCGAGAACATCTTGATGCCGGTCGGGCGGAATTTCCTCGAGGTAGTCGCGCCGGTCGAGCCCGGCACGGCAGCGGGCCGCTATCTCGATCGTCGCGGCGGCGACGGCGGCTACATGGTGATCACCCAGTGCGACGACCACGCGCCGCGGCGCAGCCGGATCGAGGCGCTTGGCGTGCGTGTCGCCAATGCCCTGTCGTTCGAAGACTTCGATGGCATGCAATTGCATCCGAAGGATACCGGCGGTGCATTTTTTGAGATCGATCACGCCGTCGGTGGCGACGACCCGGACGGCCCATGGCACCCGGCCGGATCGAACTGGAAACCGCACCGGCGGACCGACGTTGTCGATGGCATCAAGGCGGCCGAGCTGCAAAGCGATGATCCGGAACGTCTGGCGCGGCGCTGGGGGGAGATCGCCGAGATTCCCGTGACGCGCAACCCCGAGGGCGGGTTCGAAATCGCGTTGCAGAACGCCACACTGCGTTTTGTCGAGGCGATGGATGGGCGCGGAGAGGGGCTTGGCGGCCTCGACATTTCCGTGGTCGACCGGGATCGGCTGCTCGCCAACGCCGGGGCGCGCGGATGCACGGTCGCCGACGAGTTGGTGTTGGTTTGCGGCACGCGTTTCCGCCTCGTGTGATTCAGTATGATTTGAGCGAAGAAGGAAGAAGAAACCGATGACCGATCATTTATTGGAGGCGATCGAGGACGGCGTCGCCACGCTGACCCTGAATCAACCGAGCAAACTCAACGCCCTGTCGACGGAAATGATGGATGCGTTGAAAGAAGCCGTGCCGAGATTGGCCGAGGATTCCTCTGTCGGCGCCATCGTCCTGACCGGGGCCGGTCGCGGATTTTGCTCGGGCGGCGACATCGGCGACATGAAGCCCGAGGAACGCGCCAAAAAGACCTATGAGGAGCGTTGGCGCCGGTTGCGCGGCTGGATGGAAGCCTCGCGCGGGTTGCACGAGATGCCTAAACCGACCATCGCCATGATCCGCGGGGCGACGGTCGGCGCGGGCCTTTCGCTCGCCTTGGCCTGCGACATGCGCATCGCCAGCGAGACCCTGAAGATGACGACCGCCTTTGCGCGGGTCGGCTTGTCCGGCGATTTCGGCGGCAGCTATTACATGACCCACCTGGTCGGCGGCGCCAAGGCGCGCGAGCTTTATTACACCGCCGATATGCTGGATGCGGATGCGGCGCTTGCCCTGAGGTTGGTCAACCGCGTCACCGCCGACGACGCCCTAGAGCAGGAAACCTATGAATTGGCGAAGCGGCTGGCCAACGGTCCGCGCGTGACCCTGGCCTATATGAAACGCAACCTCAACGCCGCCGAAACCGGTACGCTTTCGGACGTGATGGACCTTGAGGCGATGCACCACTCCCGTACCGGCATGACCGAGGATCACGTCGAGGCGGCGGCCGCGTTCCGAGAAAAGCGCGCGCCGAACTTCAAGGGCCGCTAGGCGGACCACTGCGGTTTAATCGATTTTCAGGTGCGAAAAAAAGGGGGTCACGAATAAAGGGGTCACACGAATAAAGGGGTCAGGTCTTGTATTGCCACATACGATCGTGATACCGTACCCCCATGTCCCGACCCCTTCGCATAGAATACCCCGGCGCGTTGTACCATGTGACCGCGCGTGGCAACGCCCGGCGGGATATCGTCGAGGACGATGACGACCGGCAGGCTTTCGTCGATCTGCTGGCCGAGACGGTCCTGTCGCGCCGCTGGCGGCTCTACGCCTATTGCCTGATGGACAACCACTATCACCTGCTGGTCGAGACGCCCGAACCCAACCTTTCGCGCGGCATGCGCCAGTTGAACGGCGTCTTCACGCAGCGCATGAACCGCCGGCACGGCCGGAGCGGGCACGTGTTCCAGGGCCGGTTCAAATCCATCCTGGTCGAGCGCGAGGCCTACCTGCTGGAGCTTTGCCGCTATGTGGTGCTGAACCCGGTGCGGGCCGGCCTGGCGGCGCGCGCGGGCGACTGGCGCTGGTCGAGCTACCCGGTCACGGCGGATTTGCGGCGGACGGCGCCCGCCTGGCTGGCGCGCGACGCGGTGATCGCCCTCTTCGGCGGCTCGGGGCGGCGCTACCGGCGTTTCGCCGAAGCGGGGCTGGCGGCGGACAGTCCGTGGGAAAACCTCATCGGCCAGATCTTTCTCGGCGGCGAGGCCTTCGTCGAAGGCTTCAGGACCGCGGACGGAAACCCCGAGGTTCCCCGCAAACAGCGCCGCCCGGCGCCGAAGCCGCTGGCGGGTTTCAAGGGCCCCCGCGACGCCGCTATGGCCCGAGCCTACGCCACCGGCGACTACACCCTGGCGGAGATCGCCCGGCATTTCGGCGTCCATTACAGCACGGTAAGCCGCGCCGTGACATCGTCCCGGAAGGCGAAGTGAATGCGGCAATGGAAGACACGCCCCCTAGACCTGTAAAACGATGTCTCGTTGGCGAAACAGGAGAACCCGTAATGCTTAGATCTTGCACCGATGTCGAATGGTTCGAGAACTATCTGGTCGGGGATGAATTTGCCGGTGAAACCGCCGAGTTCACCGAAGAGGAGATCGTCGCTTTCGCCGAGCGATACGACCCACAACCGTTTCACGTCGATAGATCTGCGGCAGCGGCATCGCAGTTTGGCGGCATTATTGCGTCGGGCACCCAATTGTTCGCGATGGTCTGGGGAGCGATGACACGCGCCGGTTTCCTGAATGGCCGCGGTATGGGATCGCCAGGGCTTGAAATGCGCTGTCTACGCCCGGTGCGACCCGGTGATGCCCTGACGGTGCGAAGCCATGTTCGCGAAACGCGCTCGTCGCGAAAGAGAGAGGATCGCGGCTATGTGAGCTTCGAAACCGTGGCCACCAACCAGGACGGAGAAGTTGCCGTAAAGCTCCTTTATCAGCAGATCCTACCCGTACGACCGCGATAGATGCATTTGCGCGGCAAGCCCGGCACGACCTGCTGAGGTCTCGAATGTTTGGTGCGTTTTGTCGCTATGGGTCAATAGTGATCTGTTAGAAATTTCCAATATTACGTTCGAACCTGGATCACCTCATATCTAAAGGGCTTGGGATATTGAGTCTCAGCGCATCACTTGTTTTGCAAGAGTGGAAAAATGGTGACTTAAAATTGCCCACTTAAAGTTGACCATGTGTACAGATAGGGTGTCCACCTGAATTTTCCAATTTAAGGGGCCGCTATGAGCTAACCCGGATAGTGTATTAGTTCGCGACAACGT
>CAYLTU010000131.1:0-15811 GCA_964386465.1 uncultured Rhodospirillaceae bacterium | reverse complement strand
CCTATACGATCAACAGCGTGTTGGGCAACATCCCTATCCTGGGACCGATCCTCACAGGTGGCAAAAACGAAGGTATTTTCGCCGCCAACTACGTCGTGAAGGGGCAGTTGGAGGACCCTCGCGTTTCGGTAAACCCGCTGTCCGCGCTGGCCCCAGGGTTCTTGCGAAATCTGGTCGGCGACGAAGTCAAGCCGCTAACCGGCGAGGATGCGCAGTCGCAATCTCAGTAAAGGGAACGGACTCTTAGAGTCCGTTTGGGAATATGTTGTTGTTTTCATTGGTGATAGTCGAGTCGGATGGCAGGAGCGGTTCGCCGGGCGATGCCGGGCATCGGCCAAGGGCCGCAACGCACCAGCCGGCCGGCAAGCGCCAACCCTCCGGGTGGCCTTTGTTTCATCGCTGGAGGGCGTCGGCGTCCGTTTGCGATGCCTCCAGCATCGCGGCGCGAACCCCTCCTGCCCAGCAAAGAAACAAAGGCCATGAAAACAACAACATATTCCCAAACGGACTCTTAGACCGGGCGCACGAGGGCGTGGCGTTTGCGGCCAGCGGACAGTTTGATCACGCCATCCGCATTGACGTCGGATAGGGTTACAGCCGTCTTCTCGTCGCTGATCTGGATATCGTTCACACGGCCGCCACCTCCCTTGATCAAACGCCGTGCTTCGCCATTGCTCGCCGCCAGTCCTGCCCGCCGCAGAAGGTCATAGGCGGGAATGCCGGCTTCGATCTCGTTTCGCGGTACGTCGACGCTCGGCAGGCCGGCGCCGTGCGCGCCTTCTTCGAATGTTTTTCGCGCGGTTTCCGCGGCCGCCAACGCCGCGGCTTCGCCATGGCATAGTTTGGTGGCTTCGTGCGCCAAAGTCTTCTTGGCGTCGTTCAGTTCCGCCCCTTCGAGCAGCTCGAGGCGCGCGATCTCGTCGAGCGGCAGGTCCGTAAACAATTTCAGAAAACGGCCGACATCGTCGTCATGCGTATTGCGCCAGTACTGCCAGTAGTCATAGGCGGCCAGGCGGTCTTCGTTAAGCCAGACCGCACCGTCGGCCGTCTTGCCCATCTTGGCCCCGCTCGCCGTCGTCAGCAGCGGGCTGGTGAGCCCGAACAGCTCAACCTGATCCAGGCGCCGCCCCAGGTCGGCCCCGCTGACGATGTTGCCCCATTGGTCGGAACCGCCCATCTGCAGCCGGCAATTGTGTCGCCGGGATAGCTCAAGGAAATCGTAGGACTGCAGCACCATGTAGTTGAATTCCAGGAAGGAAAGCGGCTGCTCCCGTTCCAACCGCAGCTTCACCGAGTCGAAACCGAGCATGCGGTTGACCGAAAAGTGGCTGCCGTAATCGCGCAGGAATTCGATGTAAGGCAGGTTGTCGAGCCAATCGGCATTGTTGGCCAAAAAGGCGTCCGTCGGACCGTCGCCGAATTTCAGGAATTTCTCGAATATTCCCTTGATCCCGGCAATGTTGCTCTCGATCGCGGCTTCGGTCAGCAATTGTCGTGCCGTGTCCTTGCCGGACGGATCGCCAACCTTCGTCGTGCCGCCGCCCATCAGAACGAGCGGCTGGTGCCCCGTACGCTGCAGCAGGCGCAGCAGCATGATCGGGACCAGACTGCCGGCATGCAGTGAGTCCGCCGTCGCATCGAAACCGATATAGGCGGTGATCGTCTCACGCGACGCAAGAGCATCGAGCGCATCCATATCGGTGCATTGATGCAGGAATCCGCGCGCGATTGCGGCTTGCAGGAATTCGGATTTTGGTTCAGTCATTGTCGCGTCGATCCGCCCATGGAACTTGCTTGCGCGGCGGTCGTTTATCACAATCCGGTGATGCCGACAAACGGGATAACCAACGGGATTTGGCGACGATGAGCACATCGGAAGATCCGGTCCTGGCGCTCGGACTGATGAGCGGCACTTCGATCGATGGTGTCGACGCCGCCCTGCTGCGGACCGATGGCGGTGGGATTGTTGAACCGCGCGGTGCGCTCACGACGCCATATGACGACGCGTTGCGGTCGGCGCTTCGAGACGCGATCGACCAGGCCGAGATGCTGCCGAACGTCAAATCGGTGGAACGGGCGATGACAATGGCGCATGCCACCGCGGTCGCGGCGCTGTTACGTCAGGAAGATATTCTACCGGAAGCCGTCGACGTCGTTGGATTCCACGGTCAAACACTCTTGCACCGGCCCGAGGCAGGGGTCACTTGGCAGATCGGTGACGGTGCGATGCTGGCGGTCGCGACTGAAATTGATGTCGTGTCGGATTTTCGGACAGCCGATATCGAGGCGGGCGGGGAAGGTGCGCCATTGGCCCCCGTCTTTCACGCGGCGATTGCAGCGAATATTCGGAAACCGGTCGCCGTGCTGAATGTGGGGGGCGTCGCGAACGTGACCTGGATTGGTCCCGACGGATCACTGGTCGCCTTCGACACAGGGCCTGGTAACGCGATGATCGACGATTGGTGCCGTATCAACACCGGAAGCCGGTACGATGAAAGCGGTCACCTGGCGGCGTCGGGGAGCGTCGATTCCGATGTCCTGCAACGTCTGCTCGACAGTCCCTATTTCGACCGCCCGCCGCCAAAGTCACTCGACCGCAATAGTTTTTCCGGCGGCCCGGTCAGCGGCATGGCGGCGGTGGACGGCGCCGCGACATTGACCGCGTTTACCGTGCGTACGGTCGCACGGGCCGCGGCGCATTTTCCATTGCCCGTTGAACGCTGGTTGGTCTGTGGCGGCGGCAGGCGCAACGCCGTCCTCATGGCATGGTTGAACGATGCCTTGTCGGCGCCGGTCGATCCTGTGGAAGCCGTCGGGTGGGATGGCGATGCGCTTGAAGCGCAGGCGTTTGCCTATCTGGCGGTCCGCTCGCGGCGTGGCTTGCCCTTGACGTTTCCGACGACGACCCGCGCGCCAAGGCCCATGACCGGCGGTCAGTTCGACCCGGCTCTCCTGTAATCAAGTGCGCGGCTGGTGTCCTGATCGTGAAATTCAAGGGATTGAATTTCGCGTGACTCAGCACACCAATTGTTTGAATCTAGTGTGATTCAGATCCAAAAATTTGTCGCATTCAATGCGACAAACTTTAGAATCATCACACTTGGGTTACGCGCCGGCCTTTTCTTCGACCGCTGTGTCGATATAGCCACCCACATGGTCGACCAGCGTATCCATCGCGCCGTGGAAGAAATGATTGGTGCCCGGAACGATTCGGTGATCGATGGTGACGCCCTTTTGCTGGCGTAGCTTGTCGATCAGCTTTTCGACCGAGTCCGGCGGCACGACCTCGTCCTGGTCTCCTTGAATGACCATGCCCGATGCGGGGCATGGCGCCAGAAACGAGAAATCGTACATGTTGGCGGGCGGTGCGACGGAAATAAATCCACTGATCTCAGGGCGGCGCATCAGCAACTGCATGCCGATCCAGGCGCCGAACGAAAATCCGGCGATCCAGCATTGCGGGGCATCCGCATTGTTGCGTTGCAGCCAGTCCAGCGCCGACGCCGCATCCGACATTTCCCCTTCGCCGCGCGAAAACGTGCCTTGCGAGCGGCCAACGCCTCGGAAATTGAACCGTAAGCATGAAAAGCCACGTTGTGCGAAGGCATGGTAGAGCGAATACACCACCTTATTGTTCATTGTGCCGCCATGCTGAGGATGGGGGTGCAGGAACAACGCGATCGGCGCATTCGGCGTTTTGGAATGGAAATAGCGGCCTTCGATGCGGCCTTCTGGGCCATTGATGGTCACTTCTGGCATGGGGTCTCCGGTCAGTTACTGGGCGCTCAACCACTGTCCATGATGCATGAACGGCAAGCTTCTTCGCTCAAGAGCAGCGTTTTTACTTGCCAAGCCTTTGTTCAACAAGGATAAACTGTTCTGCGTAATCTTGACTGTCTGAGTCAGGCACTTATATCGTTAGTTCAGCGACTGCTTATAACATAAGCATGGTGCGTAATGTTCAATACAATCCGCGAAGAAATTAGAGGCATTAAGGCGCGCGATCCCGCGGCGCGGTCCTCGATCGAAGTTATTTTCTGTTATCCAGGCTTTCACGCCATTACCACGCACCGTTTGTCGAGCTGGCTTTGGCGGCGCGGCTGGCGCGTGCTCGGGCGTATGGTTTCGCATGCCGGCCGCTTCCTGACGGGTATCGAAATCCATCCCGCGGCGCGCATCGGCCAGCGGTTCTTCGTGGACCACGGCATGGGTGTGGTCGTCGGCGAAACGGCGGAAATCGGCGACGACGTGACGCTCTATCACGACGTGACGTTGGGCGGCGTCTCGCCTGCCGTCGACAGCGACAGCCAACGCGACCAAAAGCGGCATCCGACGCTGGAAGATGGCGTGATCGTGGGCTCCGGCGCTCAAATATTGGGACCGATAACGGTCGGCCGGAACGCTCGGGTCGGTGCGAACTCGGTCGTGACCAAGGACGTCCCGGAGGGTGTAACAATCGTCGGAATTCCGGGCCGGGCGGTCGTCCGGCCTGCGCCGGAAAATCCCGAGCGATTCGCACCCTACGGAACGCCGCTCGGTGACGTTCCGGACCCGGTTGCGCGGGCACTGGATGGTTTGATGGATCAGGTGACCCTGCTCATGGCTCGGGTCGAGGAGCTTGAAGGCCGGGATGCGAAAATTCCGGGCTCGGGGTCGGCAATCGATTTCGACGAAGAAGACAAGGGCGAGGCACCTCACAACGAAACATAGGCGCCTCCAAATGGGGTGGTGCGTCCGATCCGGCAGAGCGGAAGGAAATCAAAGTGCGATTGAGTACGAAAGGGCGCTATGCGGTTATGGCGATAGTCGATCTGGCCATGCACAGCGACGGAAAGCCGATAGTGCTGGCTGATATTGCGGAGCGGCAGGAAATTTCCCTGTCTTATCTGGAGCAGCTGTTCGCGAAGCTGCGCCGTGGCGGCCAGGTCAAGAGCGTTCGCGGTCCGGGCGGCGGATATCTGCTGTCGCGAAGCGCAGCGGAAACGCGCATATCGGACATTATCCTCTCCGTCGACGAACCGATCCGGGCAACCCGGTGCAGCCCGGGTTCGCCGCAAGGCTGTACCGGCTCGTCCGGCCGTTGCGTGACGCATGACCTCTGGGAGGAACTCAGCAATCAGATTCACTTGTTCCTCAGCTCCGTGACCATCGCCGATGTTTGCGAGAAGCGAGTCTTGGGCGCCAGCGGAATCTTGCACCGCGAACAGCCACCCGCTGTCGAGGCGCAGTTGCGTCAGGTTCGGTAGCCGAAACCGGACACGCAGAGACCTATGAGTGCGCCGGTCTATCTCGATCACAACGCTTCGTCGCCGATGCGGCCGCAAGTGGTCGACGCGATGACTGAAGTAATGCACCAGGCGGGAAACGCATCATCGGTCCATGCGTTCGGACGGCGTCATCGGCAATATGTCGAGAATGCCCGCGCCGAAGTCGCTGCGCTAGCCGGCGTCCAGGCGGATAAGGTGGTTTTCACCAGCGGCGGTACGGAAGCCAACAATCTCGCGCTCGGGGCGTTCGCCCGTAATCCTGTATTGGTTTCCGCGGTTGAACATGATTCCGTCTTGAAAGCGGATGAGGATGCCACGCGGCTGCCCGTGGATTCCGACGGCGTTGTCGATCTTACGCTATTGAAAAGAGCCTTGCCGCCGAATGGCGCCCTGGTTTCAGTCATGTTGGCGAACAACGAAACCGGTGTCGTTCAGCCTGTGGCGGAGATCGTATCGATCACGGCCGCAGCTGGGGCGATCGTCCACACCGACGCGGTGCAGGCCGCGGGACGGATTGAATTGGATGTCCCGTCGCTGGGTGTCGCCATGGCGTCTCTTTCCGCGCACAAGCTTGGCGGTCCGCAGGGTGTCGGCGCGTTAATCCTGAGCACCGATATTCCTGTCGCCGCGCAGATGCTGGGCGGCGGCCAGGAACGTGGCCGCCGGGCGGGCACGGAGAACACCGCGGGTATCGTCGGCTTCGGCGTCGCCGCGCGATTGGCGCGGCAGAATCTAACCAAGATGCGGGCGGTTGCCGATTTGCGCGACATGATGGAAATACAGCTACGTCAGGCGATCCCCGAAACCGTCGTTTTTGGCGGCCGCGTTGAGAGACTGCCCAACACCAGTTGCTTTGCTGTGCCGGGGTTGCGGTCCGAAATCCAGATTATGGCGCTCGATATTGCGGGTCTGGCGGTGAGCGCCGGTTCGGCCTGTTCGTCCGGCAAGGTCTCGTCGAGCCATGTTTTGCGGGCGATGGGAATTGCGGAATCGCTGGGAGATTGTGCGATTCGTGTCAGCTTCGGTCCGGAAAACACGCGCGATGACGCCATGCGATTGATCGCGGTGCTGTCCGCGCTGAAAGACCGCAGAGGCCGGCGTCCGGCCGATGCCGCGTAAGAGGAATGGCATGGTGAAGATGGTCTTTGTCGAATCGGACGGCAGGCGCAAGGAAGTCGATGCGCCAGCGGGCTCGACGATCCTGGAGATCGCGCACGGAAACGATGTCGATATCGAAGGAGCATGCGAGGGCGCTATGGCCTGCTCGACCTGCCACGTCATCGTGGAGCCGGAATGGCATGGTAAGCTACCGCCGCCGGAGGAGGACGAGGAAGATATGCTCGATCTGGCGGCCGGCTTGACGAGGACCTCACGTTTGGGCTGCCAGATCACGCTCACGGAGGCGCTCGACGGCCTTACCGTGCGCATGCCGCCGGAAACCCGCAACATGCTCTTGGGCTGAGATGCCGGACTATGATCTTTTCGATCGCCTGAAGTCGGCCTGCCAATCCGATTGGGACGCCTATACGCGGCATCGTTTCGTGCTCGAGCTCGGTGCGGGTACGTTGCCGGAGACTTGCTTTCGTTACTATCTGCAGCAGGACTACTTATTCCTGATCCATTTCGCGCGTGCATACGCCCTGGCCGCGTTCAAGGCCGATGATCTCGAAGAGCTGCGGGCCGCGGCAGGCGCCGTTTCCGCGATCGTCGATACCGAAATGGCGTTGCACGTCGCCTATTGCGAGCGCTGGGGCGTCAGCGAGGCGGAGATGGCGGCGATGCCGGAAGATCCGGCGAACATGGCTTATACCCGTTATGTACTGGAGCGCGGCTTGTCCGGCGACTCGCTCGATCTTGCGGTGGCGCTGGCGCCCTGCGTGGTCGGTTATGCGGAGATCGGTGCGTGGCTGGCGGAATACGCCGTGGCCAAAGGGGATGATAACCCGTACCAGGAATGGATCGATACTTACGCGGCGGACGATTACCAGCAGGTCGCCTGGGCCCATGCCGCGCAGCTCGATCGCTTATTGGAGCGCCGTGGCGGCCCCGGACGGATCGACAGCCTGGTTCGGACGTTTGGCGACGCGACGCGACTCGAGGTCGGATTTTGGCAAATGGGCGTCGATTCGGCTTGATGGAGTGCTGAAAGTGGAAAATTCTCGTCGAATGCGGGAAAAATCGCCGCACCGGGCTTGAAATTGCGTATGAAATGAAACAGTTTCTAATCCGAACCAAATAAGTACGGATTGGAAACTGTCGTGCTGAAACTCAGCCGAATGATTGATTACGGTGTCGTCGTGCTATCGCAGTTGGCAAACCGCCGCGACATCCTGACCACCGCTCCCGAACTAGCCGAGGCAACTGGACTGCCGGCGCCGATGGTCAGCAAAGTCCTCAAGTCGCTGGCCCGCAGCGACCTGGTCGTTTCGCATCGCGGCGTCCATGGCGGCTATAGCCTATCGCGGGGACCGGAAGAGATTTCCGTTGCGGCAATCGTCGAAGCGTTGGAAGGACCCGTGGCGCTGACCGCCTGCGTGGAAGCCTCGGACAGCCATTGCCAAGTGGAAAGCCTGTGTCCTATTCGGGGCGGTTGGGAAAAGGTCAATAACGCGATCCGCGACGCGCTGGAAGCGGTCTCGCTTGCCGAACTGATATTCTCGGGCTTTGAAGACCTGCCCGTCCTGGAAGCCAAATCGCCGACCGAAGCACGAGGACAGGCTTAAACATGGCGGCAAATACGGAAACGCTGGAGCAGGTCAGCTCGATTTCCGATGACAGGTACAAGCATGGCTTCGTCACCGAAATCGAGCAGGAAAGCGCGCCGAAGGGGCTGAACGAGGACATCATCCGCTTCATTTCGGCCAAGAAGAACGATCCGGAATGGCTGCTGGAATGGCGTCTCAAGGCCTACCGTCACTGGTTGACGATGCCGGAACCGGAATGGGCGAAGGTCGAATTCTCGCCGATCGACTATCAGGACGCATATTATTTTTCCGCGCCGAAGTCGGACAGCGACAAGCCGCAGAGCCTCGACGAAGTCGATCCCAAGCTGCTTGAGACCTACGAAAAACTCGGCATTCCTTTACGCGAACAGGAAGTGCTCGCCGGCGTAGCGGTCGATGCCGTCTTCGATAGCGTTTCGGTCGCCACTACCTACAAGAAGAAGCTCGAGGAAGTCGGCGTCATCTTCTGTTCTTTTTCTGAGGCGGTGCAGGAACATCCTGATTTGGTGCGCGAGTATCTCGGTTCCGTCGTGCCCTTTGCCGACAATAAGCATGCGTGCCTGAACTGCGCCGTTTTTACCGATGGGTCTTTCGTCTATATCCCCAAGGGCGTTCGTTGTCCGATGGAACTGTCGACCTACTTCCGGATCAATGCCGAAAATACCGGTCAGTTCGAACGCACGCTGATCATCGCCGACGAAGGCTCCTATGTCAGTTATTTGGAAGGCTGTACCGCGCCGCAGCGCGACGAACACCAGCTGCACGCGGCGGTCGTCGAACTGGTCGCGTTGGACGATGCGGAGATCAAATACTCCACCGTGCAGAACTGGTACCCGGGCGATGAGGAAGGCCGCGGCGGTATCTACAATTTCGTGACCAAACGCGGCGCCTGCCGCGGGCGGAATTCGAAGATCGCCTGGACACAGGTCGAGACCGGCTCGGCGATCACCTGGAAATATCCCAGCTGCCTGCTGATCGGCGACAATTCCGTCGGCGAATTCTATTCCGTCGCGATCACCGCCAACCGGCAGCAGGCCGATACCGGTACCAAGATGGTGCATATCGGCAAGAACACGAGCTCGACGATCATCTCCAAAGGTATCTCCACCGGGCGCGCCGATCAAAGCTATCGCGGCCTCGTCAAGATCATGGCCAGCGCCGAAGGCGCACGCAATTTCACGCAGTGCGACAGCCTGCTGATCGGCGACCAATGCGGCGCGCACACGGTGCCTTATATCGAGACAAGCAACCCGTCGGCGCGGGTCGAACACGAGGCAACGACCGCAAAGATCAGCGAGGATCAGCTGTTCTATTGCCTGCAACGCGGCCTGTCGGCGGAGGAAGCGGTGTCGGTGATCGTCAATGGTTTTTGCAAGGAAGTCATGAGGACACTGCCGATGGAATTCGCCGTGGAGGCGCAGAAGCTGATCGGGATCAGCCTGGAAGGCAGTGTGGGCTAGCGGCCCATAACGAGACGCTAAGGAAAGCAAAGAATGTCATTGATCGAAATTCAAGATCTGCACGCGACCGTGGACGGCAAGGAAATCCTGAACGGGATAGGTCTCACGATAGAGGCCGGCGAGGTGCATGCGATCATGGGGCCGAACGGATCCGGCAAAAGCACGCTGTCTTACGTTTTGGCCGGCAGGGAGGGCTACGACGTGACCTCCGGTCAGGTGTTGTTCGATGGCACTGACTTGCTGGAGATGGATGCGGATGAGCGGGCGCGTTCCGGGCTGTTCCTCGCGTTCCAGTATCCGGTCGAAATTCCCGGTGTCGCCACCATGACGTTTCTGAAGGCCGCCGTTAATGCCATGCGGGAACATCGCGGCGAGAGCGCAATGGACGCGATGCAATTCCTGAAATTCGTGCGCGATAAAGCCAACGCCTTGAATATCAACGACGATATGTTGCGGCGCGCGCTCAATGTGGGTTTCTCCGGCGGCGAGAAGAAGCGTAACGAGGTTCTGCAGATGGCCGTGCTGGAACCGAAATTCGCGGTGCTCGACGAGACCGATTCCGGCCTCGACATCGACGCGTTGAAGATCGTCGCGGACGGCGTCAACAATCTACGCTCGTCCGAGCGCGGCATGCTGGTCATTACCCACTATCAGCGTTTGCTCGATTACATCGTGCCGGATTACGTCCATATCCTGGCCGGCGGCAAGATCATCCAATCCGGCGACAAGAGTTTGGCGCTGGAACTGGAAGAGAAGGGCTACGCATCCTTCGTCGGCGCCGAGGCTGCATAGCGATGGCGCAACCCGTTCCCTTTGTCGGAAACTTCGACGCGGCGTTACCCGGCGCCGGGACCGAATGGCTCGATCGGCTGCGCGACGGCGCGCGGCAGGCCTATCGGAAGACGGGACTGCCGACGCCGCGGACCGAAGCGTGGAAATACACAAACCTGCGCCGGCTCGCGCGGGCCGGTTTCGTTGCCGCCGACGCGGATAAAGTACCTGACGTCGTGACTATCCCTGAGGGTATTGCGGACCTTACGGATGCGTATGTCGTGGCCTTCGTAAACGGCCGTTTCGCGCCATCGCTTTCATTGCTCGATGCATTGCCGAGCGGTGTCGCGGTGAGCAGTTTGGCGGCGATCCTCCGTGAAGACCCCGCGTCGGTCGAAGGGAGGTTCGGCGATACCACCGGATTGCCTTTGGCGACGCTCAACACCGGATTGATGGCGGACGGTCTTTATCTGAAACTCGAAGATGGTGCGGCGCTCGACAAGCCGCTGCATCTCGTTTCGATCGGGCGAGCGGACGACGACGCATTGTCGTTCCACCCGCGCCACCTCATCGTCGCCGGCGCCGGGAGCGTCGCAACGATCGTCGAAAGCCATGTCGGCAGCGGCGCCTATTTCAGCAATAGCGTTTCCGACGTGATTGTCGGTGAAGGCGCCGTGCTCAATCACTACAAGCTGCAGAACGAGGGGCCGGAGGCGTTTCATCTCGCGGCGAACCTGGTGCAACTGGCGGACCGCGCGGTCTATGACGGCTTCGTCCTGCAGACCGGGGCCAAGCTCGCGCGCAATGAAGTTCGCAGCTTGCTTGGCGCGCATGTCGAATGCCGCTTGAACGGCGCTTATCTGGGGCGCGGCGAGCAGCATATCGACAACACGACATTCATCGATCACGCCGCGCCGAACAGCAGTTCGCGCGAGGTCTACAAGGGTGTTCTCGACGGCTCCTCGCGTGGTGTCTTCCAGGGCAAGATCCTGGTCCGCAAGGATTCGCATAAGACCGATGGGCACCAGTTGAACAAGACCTTGCTGCTGTCGCGCGGAACGGAGATCGACACCAAGCCGGAACTGGAAATCTACGCCGACGATGTGAAATGCAGTCACGGGGCGACGACGGGCGAGCTCGACGAAGAGCCATTGTTTTATTTGCGCGCCCGCGGCATCGATCCGGAGACCGCACGTGGCATGTTGGTCGCCGCCTTCATCGGCGAGGCGTTGGATGAAATACAAGCCGAAGCGCCGCGCGCGTCGTTCCAGGCCGTTGTAGACGGCTGGCTTGAGAGGCGACGGGAAGGGCAGGGAACAGGGTCATGAGCGACACCGCACATTCGATACCGGCGGCGAACGATGCGGAATACGACGTGCTGCGCTACCGCAGCGATTTTCCGATCTTGAGCGAACAGGTTCACGGCAAACCGCTGGTCTATTTGGACAACGCCGCGTCGGCGCAAAAACCGCGCCAGGTCATCGACGCGGTCCGTTATGTCTACGAGCACGAATACGCCAACGTGCACCGCGGCGTGCATTACATGTCGGAACATGCGACCGAGGCGTATGAGGGCGCGCGAACCAAAGTGCGGCGCTTCATCAATGCCGGGCATGATCGTGAAATCATCTTCACACGCAATTCGACCGAGGCGATCAACATGGTCGCTGGCACCTATGGGCGAAGGTTTCTGGAGCCCGGCGACGAGATCGTTATTTCGGTCATGGAACACCACTCCAACATCGTGCCCTGGCAGATGCTGCGCGACGAAAAGGGACTGGTCCTGAAAGCGGCGCCGATCACGGACGATGGCGAGCTTCTAATGGACGCGTTCAAGAAGCTGCTGACACCGCGCACGAAACTCGTTGCGATCACCCACACGTCGAACGCGCTCGGCACGGTGACGCCGGCGGCGGAGATCGTCCGGCTGGCGCATGACGTGGGGGCCAAGGTACTGCTCGACGGCAGCCAGGCGGTCGTCCACAGCCCGGTCGACGTGACGGCGCTCGATTGCGACTTCTATGTCTTCACCGGTCACAAGCTGTACGGCCCGTCCGGCGTCGGCGTTCTGTACGGCAAGGAGGCGCTGCTCAAGGCGATGCCGCCCTATCTCGGTGGCGGCGAGATGATCTCAACGGTAACTTTGGCGGAGAGCACTTGGGCGGGCCTGCCCAACAAGTTCGAAGCCGGCACGCCGATGATCGCGCAGGCGATCGGTCTCGGCGCCGCGATCGATTACGTGAGCGAAATCGGCATGGAGAGGATTGCCACCTACGAGCAGGACTTGCTGCTCTACGCGACGCAGAAATTGTCATCGATCCCGGACCTGAAAATCTATGGTACGGCGCCGAACAAGGCAGCGGTGATTTCGTTTGGGCTGGGCAATGCACACCCGCACGATATCGCCACGATCATCGATCGCGTGGGCGTCGCGTGCCGGGCCGGACATCATTGTGCGCAACCCTTGATGGATCGAATGGGAGTTCAGGCCATGACACGGGCGTCTTTCGGCCTATATAACACTCGGGCCGATGCCGATGTGCTCGTCGAAGCGCTTGAATTCACTCAGGAGTTTTTGGGTTAATGTTGGACGATCTCCGCGAACTCTACCAGGAAGTCATCCTCGACCACGGCAAGAGTCCGCGGAATTTCCGCGACGTCGAGGATGCTACCGCGCACGCGCACGGCGCGAACCCTTTATGCGGCGATCAGCTCGTTGTCTACCTGAAGGTAGATGGCGACGGACGGATCGAAGACGTATCATTCGTCGGCAAGGGTTGCGCGATCTCGGTCGCCTCGGCGTCGATGATGACAGAACTTGTCAAGGGCCGGACGATCGACGAGGCGAGGGAAATGTTCCAGCGCTTCCATGAAATGTGCACCGGAGACGACAGCGGGGCGAACTCTGTGCTGTTGGAAGACGATCTGGAGAAGCTCAACGTCCTGTCCGGCGTTCGGGCGTTTCCGGTCCGGGTTAAATGCGCGACCTTGCCTTGGCATACGCTTAACGCGGCCATGGACGGCAAGGACGAAGCGACGACGGAAGCGTGAGGCCTGAGCGAGATGTCTATGGAATACTCCCCCTTCGGCGGGTTCATGCCGGCGCTGGAAGACGGTTTCGCGAAAGCGGGCGAACCGCTCGATCCGTCGGTCCCCGTCGCTACGGTCGATGCGGTCATCGACGGCATAAAGACCGTTTACGATCCGGAAATTCCCGTTAACATTTACGAATTGGGTCTCATATATAGGTGCGATATCGCCGAAAACGGCGATGTCGAGATCGACATGACCCTGACCGCACCGGCTTGTCCAGTGGCTGGAATCCTGCCGGGTCAGATCGCCGAAGCGGCGGCGGCGGTTGCCGGCGTCGGCGAAGTGACCGTGGAGGTCGTTTGGGACCCGCCATGGGATCCGTCGAGGATGTCGGAAGCGGCGCGTGTCGAATTGGATATGTTTTAGTGGATACACTCGGGGCTTTACGAAGCGGAGAAGGGTGATGGAAAGACCTGCGGCGATGACATTGACGAACGCGGCGGTAACGCGGATCAAGGCGCTGATCGACGCGGCGGAAAAACCGGTCATAGGGATACGCGTCGGCGTCAAGGCGCAAGGCTGTTCCGGCATGAGCTATCATGTCGAGTACGCCGAGGAGGAGCTTCCCTTCGAGGAAGTCGTGGAAGATCAAGGCGTGCGCGTCCTGATCGATCCGGCGGCGACCATGTTCCTGATCGGCTCCGAAATGGACTATAAGGAAGACAAGCTGCAATCCGGCTTCATCTTCAATAATCCGAATGCCAAAGGGTATTGTGGCTGCGGCGAGTCGTTCCACATTTGAACCGCGGCCGCTAATACGGCAAACGAACAACGATGAACGGTCTCGATATCGATAAGCCCGTCGCCGATACGCGCGTCGTCGTCGCGATGTCGGGCGGCGTCGATTCCTCCGTCACGGCGGCTTTGATGGCGGAAGCGGGTTATGACGTGATCGGCGTGACCCTACAGCTCTACGATCATGGCGCGGCGGTGAACCGTAAGGGCGCGTGCTGCGCCGGACAAGACATCTATGACGCCCGCGCCGTCGCGGCCAGGCTGGATATCCCACATTACGTGCTGGACTATGAAAGCCGGTTTCGCGAGGCGGTGATCGACGACTTCGCCGATGCTTATCTTCGGGGCGAGACACCGATCCCCTGCGTGCGCTGCAACCAGACCGTCAAGTTCCACGACCTGCTGGCGACGGCGCAGGATCTTGGCGCCGACGCGCTGGCGACGGGACATTACGTGCGTCGTGCGTCGACGGTGGAGGGACCTGCGCTGCTGCGCGCGATCGATGCCGGGCGCGACCAGAGCTATTTTCTGTTTGCGACAACGCGTGAGCAACTCGATTACCTGCGCTTCCCTTTAGGCAATATGGAGAAAACGGAAACCCGCGCGCATGCCGACCGGTTCGACCTTCCGGTCGCGGCCAAACCGGACAGCCAGGATATCTGCTTCGTACCCGAAGGCAATTATGCCCGTATCGTCGAGAAACTGCGCCCGGAAGCGCATGATCCGGGCGAAATCGTCGATCTCGATGGCAACGTGCTGGGCGCGCATGACGGTATCGTCAACTTCACGATCGGCCAGCGGCGCGGCCTGGGTCTGAGCGGACGGCGGGAGGGCGAGGAAAATTTGTATGTCGTGCGGCTCGACCCCGTATCGCGTCGCGTCGTCGTCGGCCCCCGCCGTGCTTTGGAGACCGACCGGATTTCGATCGGATCGGTGAACTGGCTCGGCACCGACGAGATGCCGGCGGACGGCGTCGACTGTTCCGTGAAACTGCGTTCGACAATGGAACCGGTGCCGGCGCGCATGCTGCCGAACGAAGGCGACAGTGCGACCGTCATCCTGAACGAACCGCAATTTGGAATTTCACCAGGCCAAGCTTGCGTGGTTTATGACAGCGAGCGCGTTCTTGGCGGCGGCTGGATCCTGCGCCAGCGGGACGGCCTTGCCGCCTGACCGGGCGGTTCGGCGCTAGGCATCCGTTCATGACCGACTACGGTTTCTTTATCGCGCATCTTCGGTTCGTGGCCGCTAAAACCGAGGCGGATTCGCTTGAGATCGCCGCGATGATCGAGGAACTTGGCGGTATCGCGGACGCCATTGAGGCGGGTAATGAAATTTCCGTCGCGAACGACAGGCTTCGCATCGCGGCGCGCGGTCTCGCCGGCTTGGCGGGGTTTCTGCAAGAGCGGATATTGCCCGAAGTCGTCGCCGCGAAGAACGTCTCGGGTGAGCGTCAGGTGCGCTGGGTCATCGATACATCGATGCGTCTTATGACCAAGCTGACCACGCGTGCCGAGCTTGGCGGAACCTCGGAACCCCTGGTTCTTACACTTCCGGAACCGCCTGTTGAGTCATGATCTCGGGTGATTGATTAATTGTCAGAAAGACAAGGCGTTAACCATAAATCCGACGATTTTTCCGCAGTTGACACCGGCTTGTCGAAGAAGTATTCGAAGCCCAATCGTGGCGGAGTAGCTCAGCTGGTTAGAGCAGCGGAATCATAATCCGCGTGTCGGGGGTTCAAGTCCCTCCTCCGCTACCA
>CAYLTU010000130.1:0-15953 GCA_964386465.1 uncultured Rhodospirillaceae bacterium | reverse complement strand
CGCGGATTCCGCAAATGCAATCGTAAACTGTTCCGTATCAGGGATACGGTACGCGGCCAACGCGACCGCTATCTCGCCCGTGACGCCTATGGCGCTCTCGACTTCCTGTCGGCCGTGTCGATCGTCGACAAGCACCGCATCGCCGTGATGGGGTTCTCGTTCGGCGCTATCACGGTGAACATTATTGCCGGCCGCAGGTTGCGCGCAATCGGCGCGCCGGACTTTCGCGCCGCGATCGGGTTCTACGGCCATTGCCACCGCCTCGCCGCGCCCACCGACAGGATACCGCTCCTGCTCCTGATCGGCTCCGAAGACAAGTGGCTGCGGGACGACCCGCGCGGCCCGGGGTGCGGCCAGTTCACGAACACCGGAAAGGTCGAACTGCACGTTTTGAAGGGCGCGCATCACGGGTTCGACAATCCCCGCTTCAAGTCGCCGCGCACGGATATCGCCGGCAACACCATGCAATACAGCGCGGAGGCGACGCGGCGCGCGCGGACGCTGGTAAAGGATTTCCTGGCGCGGCACTTACGCTAAAGTCATCGCGCAACGCCATCTGCGCCCGCCGCGTAACGGATCAGCGGGTCTTCCGGCGCCGTAGCAGCAGCCCCGCCAAACCCAGACCGAACAACAAGCCGCTATGCGGTTCCGGAACGGAAGTTCCCGGCTGTTGGTTCGGTGCCTCTCCGATGTCGGGCGAGGTCAGGAATGCGATGTTGGTCGTTGTCGGGTCGCAATCGGTTCCGATGCCGTCGCCGGGGTTGGCTGTAACGGTGCCGTCATTGCCGAACGCACCGGCAGTATTGTTGAGGAACATAATGAGTCCGCCGCCGCCGCAACCGCCGACCGTGCCGCCTGTCCCGCCGCCATCGCCGCCATTGGCAGTGATGATAGTGTCGACATCGACCGTAATGTCGAAGCCGTGGAAGAGCAGACCGCCGCCGGATCCGCCGCCGCCGCCATTCCGATCGACAAAAGTCTTACCGTCGCCGCCATCGGCACTGATGAGAGCACCCTCGAACAGCAGGGTGCCGAGGGCGCCTATTTCCAGTGCCCCACCGCCGCCGCCGCCGCCATTGCCGCCGCGGAAGTTGAAGCCTTGGAAGCCGCCGCCCCCGCCGCCGCCGGAGCCTCCTTCAAGCGTGAGGATCAGATCGCCATAGGGGGCGCCGCCATCGACCGCGCCGATACCGGCGCCGGCATCGCCGCCCTTCGTACCAAAACCGCCGCCCGCGCCTCCGCTGTCATTCGAGCCGCCATTGTCGACGTTGCCTTTCTCGCCGCCGCCTGGACCGAAGCCGTTTGTTTGCTCCGATCCGGGGATTCTTTCGTTGGCAAGACCGGAGAAGCCACGCCCGCCCTGGCCGGCGCCAGGCCCGCCCTCGCCACCGGACGTCGCGCCGCCGGTCACCCGGGCGCCAGCATCGATCGAACCGGAGATCGTCGCATCGCCGAGAAACAGGATAGCGGCGGCGTTCGAGCCGCTAATAATAACGTCTCCGAGGATCGAGTTGCCGTCGAATAGGAAGACGGCAATATCGGCTGGACCACCGACATTCGGCCCAAACGCAACGCCGCTTTGGTCGACCAATGTCCCGCCGGCGCCGCCATTGAAGGTCAGCGCGTCTGTGTCGATCGTGATCGCCGCACCGTCCAACAGGCCAAGCGAGGTGAAACCCGGATCGTTGGGATTGAGGGGAATGGCGTTGGCGCCGGGTGCGGATAGAATTAATAGACACCCGCAAAAAAGAAGAGACAGTCGAGTTTTCATTATTCCCCCTATTTTCGTATGCTGCGCTCCTCCCCAGAAAAAATTGTATATGCTTTGTACCTAAATATCCACACCTCACGAATAGAGGTGCCACGGGGATCTACCGTTAGTGTACTCAAAGAATTGTCGTGGCGCTTTCCAACGTTACCGTTCCGGCTATGGGGATACTATTCCTCCGGCAGGCCAAGCTCGGCGAGTTGCGCGCCGATGCGGTCGAGCACCTGCGGCGAGAAGACCATCGCGTCCTTGTAGCGCTTGACCGTCATGTCCGGATAGGCGGCGGCCAGCGCGTCGAAGGAGGCCCGCGCCTCGCTTTCGCGGCCTGCTCCCAAAAGCGCGGGCGCCAGATTGCGATGAATCCAATGCGCGTTCCGGCGTTCGTCGAGGGCGCGCTGGAACATGTTGGCGGCCACATTGTCGTCGCCCGCCACCTGGTGCGCGGAGGCGATGCCGACTAAATTATTGAAGTTCATTGGATCGACCGGGCTGAGACGCAGCGCGCGCTCGAAATAGGTCTGCGCTTCTCCCGGCCGGTCGGCATAGGTGTCCAGCCAGCCCAGCCGGCTGTACGCCCAGGCAGCATTGGGATCGAGCGCCACCGCCCGTTCAAGCATTATCCGGGCGGCGCCATAATTCCGCGCGAAGGTATGGACCGTGCCCAACACGGTGAGGATCAGCGGGTCCTCGGTGGAGATGTTCGCAGCGCGTTCGGCGAGCGACAGCGCCTGAGCCTTGGCCGAATCGATGTCGTCGACCCAGTTGTAGACGGAACGCTGCGCATGGCACCATGCGGCCAGGGCCAGCGCCAGGGGGTATTCCGGGTCGACCTCCAGGGCGTTGTCGAGCATTTCCAGCGCTTCGGTCGCCTCGTCCTTCTCCAGCATCCAGACATGGCTCAGGGCGCGCATGGCGTAGTCGTAAGCGCCCATATCCTGCGGCGGCTTGCGTCCCGCGCGCCTGATCTCCGCCGATCGGATCGAGGGCTGCATCGCGCCGGCTACCTGTTCGGTGATCTGGTCCTGCAGATCGAAGATATCGTCGAGCGAGCCGTCGTACTTTTCGGCCCAGATGTGCGCGTCCCCTTCGGTTTCGATGAGCTGCACGGTGATCCGGACACGCCCGCCGGCGCGCTGAACGCTGCCTTCCAGCAAATAAGCGACACCCAACTCGCGGCCGATTTCGCGCACGTTTTTCGCCTGGCCCTTGTAAACGAAGGCGGAGTTTCGGGCGATGACGAAGAAGGCGCGGATGCGGCTCAGCGCGGCGGTGAGCGCTTCCACCACGCCGTCCGCGAAATATTCCTGTTCGGGATCGCCGGACATGTTGTCGAACGGCAGCACGGCGATCGACGGCTTGTCGGGCAGCGGCAGGGGGGGCATTGGTAACAGACTTTGCGTTCGTTGTTTCAGCGGCGGCTGAAGCGAGGGGCATCCATTGCCATACGCGAACGGGCCGGGAGATGTTCTTGACCTTGTTCTGGCCCAAATCGGTGAACGAGGCGTCAATACGATCACGGACCTGTTCGTACGCGCCGCCGGAAATGCAGACGCCGCCTGGCGGCGCCATGTCTTCGAGGCGCGCCGCGATGTTCACGCCGTCGCCGTAGATTTCGCCTTCCTCGACAATGACCTCGTCTATGTTGACGCCGATGCGGGCCAGCATGCGCTTGTCCTCGGGCAGATCGGCGTTCCGCTCGGCCATTCCGGCCTGAACCTCGATCGCGCATTCAACCGCCGCCACGACGCTCGCAAATTCAATGAGGACGCTATCGCCCGCGCCGTTCACGATGCGGCCGTCGTGTTTCTTTACCGCCGGCTCCCAAAGTTCAGCGCGATGCGCCTTCATTGCCGTGAGCGTGCCGGCTTCGTCCGCGCCCATCAGGCGCGAATAGCCAGCCACGTCCGCCAGGAAGATTGCCGCGAGACGTCGCTCCATCGCCGTATTTCCCAAACCTCGTCAATCGAAGACCGCCGAACAGTAAACGAGCAGTCTCCGAACAGTATAAGACCGCATGACGGATTCAAACTTGATCGATGCTAACCCGCCATACATTCCTCGACCAAAACGTCGCCCAACCGGACCGTTTCTTTGACAAGAAACTCCAGGTCTTCCGTGATCGTACGGTGGTTGTTTATGGCGACCCGTAAAAAATGTTCTCCGTGAACCGTCGTATCCGAAACCGCCGCGACGCCGGTCTCTTGCATCCGAAGCATGATTTCCGTGTTTATGTGCTTTAGCGCCGCATCCGATTTGTTCCCTGGATTGTACCGATAGCAGACGATATTGAGACTGGTGTCCGATCTCAGCTCCAAAACCGGATTGCCGCCGATCAGGCCGGTAAGATAGGTGGCCTGTGCGATATTCTGGTCGATCAGGCGGCCGAATTTTTCGACGCCGTGCTCCTGCAATGACATCCAGACCTTCAGCGCTCTGAAGCCTCTGGACGTCTGAACGCCGTAATCGAACAGCCAAGGGGCGGCGGCAATGCCGCGTTCGGCGGGTTCCAGATACTCGGGCGTCAGCCCAAAAGCGCCTCGATGGGCTTTCAAATCGCGGACCAGCGCGCAGCCGACTTCGAACGGCGCGTGCAGCCATTTATGCGGATCCAATGCGATAGAATCCGCCAACTCGAGTCCGGCGACCCGATAGCTGTTGTTGGGGGCAATCGCTAGAAGCGCGCCGATACATCCATCGACGTGGAACCACATGTTTTCAGTCCGGCAAAGCTCCGCGATCCCTTGCAAGTCGTCGATTGCGCCGGTGTTCACCGTCCCCGCGGTTGCAATAAGGCATGCCGGATTGAACCCCGCGGCGCGGTCCTCCGCGATCGCCGTTTGCAAAGCGGCCACATCCATCAAACAGTCTCTTCGCGTGGGAATTTTGCGCAAAGCCCTATTGCCGAGCCCCAGCGTTTCCATGGCAATCTGGTGACAAGAATGAACCTGGTCGGAACCGTAGAAACGGAGCGGCTTTTCGATGGCGCCGACGCCATTTTCGCGCACGTCGATTCCAGCCATTTCATTGCGTGCAACGGTTAGACCGATGAAATTGGCCATCGATCCACCGCTGACCAATGTGCCGCTCGCGCCTTTCGGGAAGCCCACCATCTGTTTGAACCAATCGACCACCTGCTGATCGATCAGGGCGGCGGCGTGATTCCCGCCGCCGAGGTTCGAGCCGAGAATCGCCGCGAGAAAATCCCCGAGCGCGCCGGTAAAATTGCTTGAGCCCATGTACCACATCCAGAATCGCGGATGAATGTTGCCCATCGGGTAGGGCATCATGTTCTCGGCGAGCTTGCGATAGACCTCTTCCATCGAAGTGGGTTTCGTTGGGAGTTGTGTATCGAAGACAGCTCGAACATCTTCGGGCATGGGCTGCCAGACGGGCCGGTCACGGACGTCGCGCGTGTAGCCTATGGCGTCATCGACAATCCGGTGCGAAAGTTCCCGCAGAGACTCCCAATCGCACGGATCGAGCGTTTCTTCATTTATGGGCACGATATCGAACATCGGCGAGTGCAAGGGTCAGTCCATTTGGTAGCCGGGCGTCGACTTCGAAAGCGCGATTTCTTCCTCGGTCATTTCTTCCTCGATCGAATCGAACAGGGGAGAGGAGAGATAGCGCTCGCCGGTGTCCGGCAACATGCACAGGATGACCGACCCGGGGTCCGCTTTTTCGGCGATCTGCATCGCAACGGCGAACGCCGCCCCGCTGGAGATACCCGTTAGGATGCCTTCCTTCTGGGCAAGCTTGATCGACCATTCGATACCGACCGGCCCGGGCACCGGGATCAGTTCGTCGTAATGCCCCGCATCGAGCAATTCCTGCAGCACGAGAGGTATGAAATCCGGCGTCCAGCCCTGGATCGGGTGCGGTTCGAAGGCCGGATGGCTGCTGGCCGGCGCGCCGCCGGCGCCGCGCTCCTGCCCCACGCCGCTGCCGATAAGCGCCGCATTGGCGGGTTCGCTGAGGATGATCTTGGTGTCCGGGCGCGCCTTGCGCATCACACGCGCGACGCCGGTCGCGGTACCGCCGGTGCCGTAGCCCGTAACGAAATAGTCCAGCCGGTCGCCGTCGAAGTCGGCGAGGATTTCCCGCGCCGTCGTATTTTCATGGATCTTTGCGTTGTAGTCGGTTTCGAACTGCCGGGCGAGATACCAGCCATTCGCCTCGGCCAGTTCCACCGCCTTGCGGTACATGCCGAAGCCTTTTTCCGCCCGCGGCGTCAGCACGACCTTGGCGCCCATGATGCGCATCAGCCGCCGCCGCTCGATCGAGAAACTGTCGGCCATCGTTACCACCAGGGGATATCCCTTGGCGGCACAGACCATGGCCAGCCCGATACCCGTGTTGCCGCTGGTCGCCTCGACGACCGTCTGGCCGGGCTTCAGTTCGCCCGCGCGTTCCGCTTCCTCGATGATGGATACGGCCAGCCGGTCCTTGACCGACGCCGCCGGGTTGAACATCTCCGCCTTGACGTAGAGCCGCACGCCTTCCGGCGCCAGATTGTTGACGCGGATACACGGCGTGTTGCCGATCGTGTCCAGAACGCTGTCGTACAGCTGTCCACAGCCATCCGTGGTTCGTCCACTATCTTGAGATGTCATTGTATTCCCCGTTCAAGTTTGGATCAGACATTCCAAATCGTAGCCCCTCCAAGAACCCCAAGCTTGTCGGAATCTTGAAGATTTCCTGTCGAAACGACGAATATTCGGCTAATTTTTTGCCCCATGAAGTATTCGTTCAATGAATTCGAGCTGGATTCGGAAAAGTTCGAACTGCGGCGGCGTGGCGTATTGGTGGCGCTGGAGCCGCAGGTCTTTGCGCTGCTCAAACTGCTTGTCGAACGGCGCGAACAGATGGTGTCGAAGGACGATATCATCGAAGCGATCTGGGACGGGCGAATCGTGTCCGACGCGTCGATTGCCAGCCGGATCAGGTTGGCGCGACAGGCCGTGGGGGATGACGGCACTGCCCAGCACACGATCCGTACGATCCACGGGCGGGGATTCCGGTTTGTCGCCCCGGTAACCGTACGGCAGGAAGAAAGCGCCGCGACAATTCAGGTTCCGGACCCGGCCGGAAATTTTTCATCGGGCCTAATGGACGTCGACAACCGGGAAAACACGAAGCCGTCGATTGTCGTCCTGCCCTTCCTACCTCTTGGCGGTGGGCCCGCCGATAGCGTCATTGCCGACGCTATTCCCCACGAATTGATCCAGGCCCTGTCGCGCCTGCGTTGGCTGTTGGTGATCGCGCGCGGCACGGCATTCCGGTTTCGCGAACCTGACCCCGATGTGCAGCAGATCGGCAAGACTCTTGGCGTAAGTTACTGCCTTACGGGGACGATTGAGAAATCGGAGCGGACAATCGCAATCTCGGTCGAACTGTCCGACACGAAGGACGGTGGCGTCGTGTGGAGCGAGCGGATTTCGTCGGCGATCGAGGGCGTGCACGACATCAGGGCCGAGATCGTCGCCCGCGTGGTGTCGTCGCTGGAAACCCACATCCCCCTGCACGAGGCACAAACCGCGGGCCTGGGCGTACCGAAAAATCTGAACGCCTGGTCGAACTACCATCTGGGTTTACAGCACATGTTCCGGTTCACAAAAAACGACAACGCGGCTGCGACGGCGCTTTTCGAACGCGCCGTATCTCAGGACCCCGGATTCGCCAGAGCCTATGCGGGTTTGTCGTTCACCCATTTCCAGGACGCCTTCGTGAAATACACCGGTGCGCCGGAAAAATCGGCACTGAATGCCCGCCGATTCGCAGAGCGCAGCCTGGAGCTCGATCCGCTCGACCCCTTCGCCAACCTCACCATGGGCCGTTATTTCTGGCTTGAGGGCGCGCTGGAGAGCAGCTTCGACTGGCTCGACCGCGCGTTGACGCTGAGCCCGAATTACGCCCAATGCATTTACTCCCGCGCCTTTACGGACGTGGTTTCGGGCAACGCGGCCAGCGCGCGCAGCCATGTCGACGATGCGTTGCAACTGAGCCCGCTCGATCCGTTGCTATACGGGATGCGCGGCGTGCGCTCGCTGTCCTTCGTCACCGAAGGCGACTATGAGAACGCCGCGCCCTGGGCTGAAAAGGCGGCGCGGTCGCCGGGCGCGCATTACCTGATTTCCATGCTCGCCGTGATCGCCCACTCGCTGGATGGGAACGACGATAAGGCGTCGACATGGGCCGATGTTGTCCGTGGCCGAAAATCGGATGCCTGTGCGGCGCAATTTTTTGAATCGTTCCCCTTTTCAGACCCCGAAACCAGGGAACGAATATCGGGCGCCTTGGCACGCTTCGGCCTTTAATTCCGACCAAGATCCGCGCGCCGCACCCAGTCCGGCGGGTTCCAGAAGATGTGCGGGCCGAGATCGTCGATGCGGTTGACGCCGATCTGCGCCATGACCCGGTCCATCTCGGTGTGGAAAATCTCCAGCGCGCGGTAGGACCCGGCCTCGCCGCCGGCGGCTGCCCCGTACAGGGTGGGGCGGCCGGACATGACCATGTCGGCGCCGAGCGCCAGCGCCTTGACGATGTCGCCGCCGCGCCGCGCGCCGCTGTCGATCAGGATCTTGATGCGGTCGCCGACGGCGGCGCGGGTTTCCGGCACGACCTCCAAGGGGGCCGGGGCGGAATCCAGGTAGCGTCCGCCATGGTTCGACATCACGACGCCCTGCAGTCCGATATCGGCGGCGATCACGGCGTCTTCCGCGCTATGCAGCCCCTTGACCAGCAGATTGCCCGGCCACATGTCGCGGATCCGTTTGACATGGTCCCAGTTCTGCGCGGCGGGTTTGGTGTAGGCGGTCTCGACGTCGGTCTGGGTCAGCTTGCTGGCCAGTTCGGGCGGGTTGTTGACCTTGCGGAACGGGCCACGTTTCAGGTATTGCGGCGCCAGTACGCGCAGGCACCAGCCGGGTTTGGCCAGGACCTGGGCGATCAGGCGCGGCGAGTAGCGCAGCGGCATGGCGAATCCGTTGCGGTAGTTGTACTCGCGGTTGGAGGCCACGGGGCCGTCGACGGTGACCAGCATCGTCTCGAAACCGGTGGCCTTGACCCGCTCGACGAAGCGGGCCGTCAGGTCCATGTCGGTCCACATGTAGAGCTGGAACCAGATGTTTCCGTCGCCGGCCTCGTAGATCTCCTCCATCGGCGTCAGCGCGCTGGTCGCCGCCGTGCAGGGTACGCCGAGCCGCGCCGCCGCGCGCGCCAGCCCGACCTCACCGCCCTCGCTGACAAGCCCGGCCGATGCGGTCGGCGAGATGCCGAAGGGCATGGCGTATGTGCGGCCGAAAATCTCCGTCTTCGTCGTGCGTTCCGAGACGTCCATCAGGACGCGGTTCTTGATTTTGAGCGACCGGTAGATGTCCGTGTTGTGGCGCAGCGCGACCTCGTCCTCCGCGCCGCGGTCGATATATTCGAAGATGCCGCGCGGCAGCCGCTTCCGCGCCTTGCGGCGAAGGTCCTCGATATTGTATGCGCCGAGCGTACCGCGCATCGGCCCCTATTCGATCCCCACCATTTCCGTGCCGCTCTGGAAGCGCCGGGTCGCGTCGTTGTCGATGAACCGTTCGAAGCCGTCGAGCTCGTAGGCTTTCCAGAAGGCGTCCGCTCCGACGGGGTCGGTGAAGTACAACTCCGCCATGCCGGCATAGGGCGCGCTTTTCAAATCCATGCTGAGGCTGACGACGTAGCGGAACCCGCCGACGGCCTGCATGGTCTCCACGACGTTCGGCAGGTGGACATCGAGCCAATGCGCGAACATGGCGTCGATGTCCGTACCCGGCTTCGCCGCGACCAGCGAGGTCCGCTTGTGGAACCCGCTGCGGGTGCAGGGGAAGGGTGCGTTCAGTGTCAGCGGCTCAAGCGGCAGCGCGCCGTCGATCGCGACATACTCCCGTGTCGCCCAGGGCCAGTAGGGCTCGACCTTCTCCTGAAATGTGTCGTAGGGCTCGACGGCGCTGGCCTGTTTCGGCATCGGCAGGGCCTCGGCGTACCAAAGCTGCGCGACGCCATCCCAGATTTGCGGCGTGCGATCCTCCGGATCGAACAAAGTCACCACGTAATGCGTCGCGTGCGGCTTACCCGCGTTACGGTCTTCCTCCATGCGCGCGATCACGCCCGGCATGTGGTTGGCGTACCAATGGGCGATCAGCTCCTCGCGGCTGGTCGATGCCTTGCGTTTGATCAGATACTGCATCTTCGCGCCGGGCGTTTGCGGGGGCCTTGCCATGTCGTTTCCTTCCCGTTCAGCCCGACAGCACGAATATCAAACCCGCCAGCACGGCGATCATGACCGCGCCGGCGATGACGCGGCTGCGGCAGGGGCCAAGGATTTCGTAGGGGTCGGCGAACTTCATCGACGGCCTGGTTTCCTTTTCCGCGCTCATTCGATCGCAGGGTCGATCAGCTTGCAGATGCTGGATTGGTCCAGGTCGCCGAAGCCGTTATTGATGTGCTGCTGGTAGGCGGCGGTGGCGGCAGCGCCGAGCGGTGTCGGCGTGCCGGCCATCTGCGAGGCCGCCTGCGACAGGCGCAAATCCTTCAGCATCAGCTTGGCCATGAAACCCGGTTTGAAGTCGTTGCTGGCGGAGGAGGCCGGTAAGGGCCCGGGCATCGGACAGGCCTTTTCGAGGATCCATGTGCTGCCAGACGAGGTCGAGATCACGTCGTACAGCACCTGACGGTCGACACCGAGCTTTTCGCCCATGACGAAGGCTTCCACAGTGGCCAGGTTGGCGATACCGGCGATCATGTTGTTGCAGATCTTGACGATCTGACCCTGACCGGCCTCGCCGCAATGCACGATGTTCCCGCCCATGCCTTCGAGGATGGGCCGCGCACGGTCGAAGGCGGATTTGCTGCCGCCGCACATGAAGGTGAGGGTTCCGGCGTCGGCGCCGATCGTACCGCCGGAGACGGGCGCGTCGATCATCTCGAACCCGGCCGCCGCCGCCGCTTCATGCACCGCGACGGCGCTTTCCACGTCGATCGTCGAGGAATCGATGAACAGCGTGCCCGGATCGGCTGCGGTGACGACGCCGTCGCCCAGGAACACCTCGCGGACATTGCCGCCGACCGGCAGCATGGTGACCACGATCTCCACTCCCTTGGCCGCGTCCTGGATCGAAGCCGCGCGTTCCGCGCCGGACTGGACGACGAAGTTGACCGCTTCCTCCGACAGGTCGAAGACCTTCAGGCTGTGCCCCGCGCCGATCAAATTGCGCGCCATCGGCCCGCCCATGTTGCCGACCCCGATAAAACCGATTTTCGCCATTGGTCCTTGTCCTTATCGCTGATTTGTTGACGTGGAGTGTATCAGAGGAATGCGCCCGGGCTACACCGGCCGGTCACCGGCGGGTTGCGCGCGGCGCATGTCGCGGCGGTGGCTATGGTAGTCGTTCTTGGCGCCCGGTCCCTCACGACGGCTCATCGACGATCGCCTCGGCGGTGGAGAAGTAGAGGTCGAGTTGCGTGAAGCGCCCGTCCTGGATTTGGAACAGTTTGACGTTGCTCAGCTCCGTCTCCTTGCCCGCCTTGTCGACCAGCCTTACGTCGAAGCTGGCGGCGACCCTCTGTGCGGCCTCGTCGACGGTCCATTCGAAATTGCCGTGCCACATGGTGGGGTAGCGTTCGATCGCGCCCGCGAAGGCGTCGCGGATTTCCCCGTCGCGGCCGTTAAGGACGGTCCCGGCGGGATAGATGTGCCAGACGCAGTCCGGCGCGATGCAGTTCAGCGTGTCGTCCAACCGCCCCTGGTCCATCGCGTTGAAATAGCGTTTTTCGATCAGATCGATCAGTTCCTGCCGGTCCAGCATGGGCCCCTTCCGTCCGCTTGCAATGTGTCGAGGCCATACGATAGCCCACGGCGGCTGCTTAACCCAACGGCGCCTCTAAACGACGTGCCTGTCGCGCCCGAAACGCCGGGGAAGGTAGCGCGAGAACTGGGCCAGGACCAGCATCGTGGCGCCGCTCACGACGAACACCGCCGACAACGGAAAGACCAGCAGCACTACCGAGTAGGTGGCCGGAACCGCCAGGCGCCCGGATTCGCGATAGGTCGAATAGACACTGGTCATCTCGGCCCGTTCGTGCGGATGCACGGCGCGCATGAAGGGCACGTTGCCGGGCCCGTCGATTATGCTGGCGGCGAAGGCGGCCACCACCAGGAAGGCGGCGCCGACCAGCGGCCAGGTCATCGTCAGGCCGGCCAGCGCGCTCGTGACGGCGGTCGCCACATATCCCAGGATCAACAGCCAGCGAATGCCCTTGCGGCGGCCGAGCCAGCCCCAGAAGGTGACCGTGAACAGGCCGGCGGAGCCAATCGAGGATATGAGGCCGCCCGCCTCCGCGCCGAGGCCGGTCGCGACCGCGTAGATCGGGGCGTAGATGAAGAACATGTTCCACCAGGCGGAGCGCCCGACCGACAGGAGCCAGGCGAGCGCGAGCCGCGGTTGCGCGAAGAACCGGCGCACGAAGCGGAAGGGATTCACGCGCGCACGGGAGGCGTTCGCCCCGGCGCGGGCGCGCGGCACGCCGATCCACAGCAGATAGGCGAGCAGCAGCAGCGAAATGCCGCCGCTCAGAGTGAAGGGCAGCCACGGGGCGACGCGTTCCGCGAGAGAGATGCCAAGCAGCGGGCCCGTCATAAAGCCGATCCCGGCGAGCAGCATCCGGTTGGGCTCGAAACGGGTGAGCGCGGAACCCGGGACATTGTCGAGAACGTACAGATTGAGGCAGATCGTGATCGCAGCACCACCGAACATCTGCAGGACCAAGGCCAGCGGCAGCGCCCAGAGCTGTTGCAGGCTGAACAGCAGAGCGGCGGCGGCGAGGCACAGGCTGCCGCAGACCAGCGCGCCGCGCCTACCGACCGCCCGGACCAACCAGGGCACCGACAAAGCGCCGCAAAGCCCGACGGCGCTCGCCCCGAAATAGAGCACGCTCACGCGTTGCGCGTCCGCCAGCAACGCGTAGGCCTGCAGCGGGACGACCGTGATGAGCAGCGCCCGCGCCATCGTGTCGAGCGTGAACATCATCAAAAACGCGGCGGCGCCCGGCCGGGCCAGCGGTTGCAGAAACCTTGGCACCCATTGCTCCTCTGCCCGTGACGCGATCGATGGATGTGCTGCCGTAAGCGGATCGATGGTAGCCGACGCGCGCCCTGAAGGGGTGGAATTTACGATGGCGGCGCGGCGTCGGGTTCCCCGGGCGCAGTCCCGGGCCGGCGATGCTCAGTGCGGGCCGCCATATGCTCTCGCCTCTTCGAACATGGCGACAATATTCTCGGGTGCGACGTCGGCCTGGATGTTGTGGATGCTGTTGAGGACGAAGCCGCCTTCGCCGGCCATGCAATCGATCATGCGTCTGACCTCGCCTCGCACCTCTTGTGGATTGCCGAAGGGGAGAATTTGCTGGCTATCGATCCCGCCCCAGAAAGTCATGCGGCGGCCGAATGCTTGTTTCAGGTGCTCCGGCTCCATGCCCTTCGCGGTAATTTGCACGGGATTGACCGCATCGATGCCGACGTCGATCAGGTCTTCGATCAGGGGCGCGATGGCGCCGCAGCTGTGCAACAGCACCTTGGCGCCGCTCTTCGCCCTCACCGTCTCGACCATGCGCGCATGATGCGGCTTGACCAGCTCGCGGTAGATATCGGGGTTGAACATGGGCGCCATCTGGGTTCCCAGATCGTCGCCGAACATGACCACGTCGACATTGTCGCCGACGCAGTCGAGGGCCTTTTCGGTGAGCCTAACCCAGAAGTCCGCGCTCACGTCCATCAGGCGGCAGACGAAGTCCCGGTGTTTGTAGAGGTCCTTTAGCCAGTCGCCGAAGCCACGTACGAACTGGCCCTGGTGGACGACCCCGAGGGGCAGGTTGAGGATGATGGCGCAGTCGGTGTCCCGGCGCAGCGCCTCGGCGCGCTCGGCGAGGCCGCGGGTGTAGCCCGGGTCGTCGGGGTCGGGCCACGGGACGCTGTCGATGTCGTTGACGTCGGGATGCTTCTGGCCGAAGAAGTGGCCGTCGACGTAAAGGTAGTGGCCATCGGCGGCGCGCCGCCACGTCGTTCCCCATGGGTCGACATAGCTGTCGCCGGCGCCTTCCTCGGCGGCGTCGTCCGGTGGGCCGAGGTCGAGACAACGGGTGTCCACGTCGAAGCGCTCGAGGATCGACTCATCGACCAGGGCCAGCCCCCGCCGTTTCGACATGACGGCGGTTTCATGATCCAGGCCCAGATGCGCCTTGAGGCGGTCGTATGCGGAGAGGTAGATCGAGGAGACGAAGGTGCCGCCGAAGTCGATGGGGACCCGGTCCGGCTGTTCATGGTTGAGAGCCGCCATAACGCGATCGCGATGAGTCCAACTCATGGTCCTTCTCCTATTTCGGACCGTCTCCATGGCGCAGCAGGTCGCGAGCGGCCGCCGGCCCCGGCCACGGCGTCTGTTCGTGACGCGGATTCGCCTGCGATTTCGCCGCTCATGCCTCTTAATCCTACGGCATGCGGCATTGATGTTAGCAGGCGTCCGAACGGCTCGCCTGCGACGTACCGTCACGTTGGAGAGAGCCCGGAAACGAGGGGCCGGATTGTCTCGAAAGGTGAATTGAGGCGTTTCGCTTCATCCAGCGCAACAGTTCGATCTTCAGGGTTTGCGCCGCCTTGCCGGCCTAATGGGTGACCAGGGTCGATGAGATCGACGAACTCCTGCCTTGGCGACATGTTCCGGGGGACCGAGCGAAATACGGCGCTCGGACGCTAAGGATTTAAGTGTTCGGGGCAGTTCTGGGTGTCCTAACCGTTCAGAAATCTTGGTCGGGTACCACTTCGTGCAAGGGCTGAACTCTCGGATCGAACTGACGTTGCCAGAAATAATCCACGGCGGTCGAGTACTTGTCCCAAACGCGTCTCAGTTCGCCGACCGGTTCCTCGTGGAGATCGACGCGAAGGTCCAAGAACGCATATTTGCGGTCGGCATAGACCAGCACCGATGCCGATTGCTGGCCGCCATGCTCGCCGCCTGCATCCCTTCCGGCTTCCAGCGCTTGCATCAGCCGCTCCTCAAACGTTGCGTCGGGCGACCGGTAGTAACCTTCCTCGATGGCATCAAGAACATGTTCGCCAACCAGCACATTGCCGAGGGCAATAAAATTTTCACGAATGTGATGCCCGGACCAATCGCGATTGTTGGCCCCGGTCCGTGCAGCAGCATGACCATCGGCGTCGATCACGCCCAATTGTCGATACTCGCAATGCGGATCGGCTGAGACCAAAGCTTCGATTACACCGGGTGCCTTGTAGCCCATATCCAGCAACTTCAACGCTGTATCGCCGAGCCTACGATCGGCGATAGCCATGATGGCGACAGCGCCGGAATTCGCTGCGATGTGAGGAACACGCCCGCCGACGCCAGGCGGCCTCGTCGCTGTAACGATCCCAAGTTTCCCGGTGTTTGGGCAACGCGCGATTGCTGTAAACGTCATCGAAACGCTTCTCCCTCAATTGGTGAGAGAGGATGATAGCGGGCAGCATTTGCTTGCGCTACGCTGCGCAATCATCGCAAGCCCCGATATCGACCCGGACGGGCGAGCGGCGGCGCCCGCCATTTGAGGGCTTTGGATCTGAGGCAGTGCGGATTATGGGATCCGGCTAACTCAACCTGACCTCAACCATTAGAATTGATGGTAACTGACGAGCCCTTTGAAGGGGCGGAATTGAATGTAACGCTGCGACGTCGAGCCCTCGCGGCGGCGGCATTCCCTGTTTGCGGGAGAATTCTGTCGTTCGACCGGTGTCGTCCCGACGCGTAACTATAGCCGAAGGTGGACGTGAAGGCTGTCAAGGTCGCATGGAATTTCCAGCAGGTCGCCGTTAAGCTGCCGGGCAGGGAAGATCGGGTGGGACGCCGTCTCGCCGATGTACAGGCCCCGGACGTGGCCGGCTAAGACCAACCGCGAGGAGACGTTTGGATGCCGCAACAGTTCGAAGTCAAACAAGTGACGCCGACCATCGGCGGGGAAGTCGTGGGGCTGGACCTTTCCCAGCCAATGTCCGACGAGGTGTTCGAACAGGTGCACGCCGCGTTCCTGGAGCAGAAGGCATTGTTCTTCCGCGACCAGGAAATAACGCTGGAGCAGCAGAAGGCGTTCGGCCGCCGTTTCGGCGAACTCCATGTTC
>CAYLTU010000129.1:0-16091 GCA_964386465.1 uncultured Rhodospirillaceae bacterium | reverse complement strand
CGCAGGCTGTGCCACCGACGCGGACATCTATTCGATCGTCCAGGATCGCGCCTATTCACCCTCGGAATTCCGCTACGCGGCAGCGAACAAGGTCGTCCGAACCGTCATCGCCGGGAACCCCTTCCCAGAAATATCAGACAGAGCGGTCCATGACGCGGTTCTTACCGCAATGCAGCCGGTCAACTGGTATCAGCCGCTACCCTTTACGCCGAACGCCCTCTTCACCGATGCGCCGAAGGACCCGCACAATCCGCGCTACCATGTCGTCGTAGCCCTGAATCCGGACGACACACAGGATGGCTGGCTTACAACACCCTGCGCCTCCAAGGCGCAACCTCCGACGCATGGCCCAATGGACGCCTATACGGTCCGCATGGTGTTCTGCCGCGATGAAGCACCGCTGTCAGTAAGCCATGCTACCCTCACAGGACCCGCCGCCCCGATGACAAGCGATTCCGCGGCATGATCACGCGCACGACGATGGAGCTGTTCCCGCAGCGCCTGGACAACCGCAACTGTTTCGGCCTGCGGCTCAGGGGCCGCTGCTGAATCAGCGTGAAAACGGCTAGCCCAGACAAATCACCGGACTCCATTCCGCTGTTCGGGCTTGCCCTGGTGGCGGTTCTCGTTTTGCTGTGGGGATCCAACTTTCCGGCGATGAAAATCGGCCTGTCGGAAATTCCTCCGTTTACGTTCCGCACCGTCAGCAACGCCGTCGCCGCGACGGGCCTGCTGGGCATCGGATGCCTGTTCATGGGAAACAGCCTCACCATCCCGCGGCGCGACAGGGGGCCGCTGATCGTCGCCGGTTTGCTGAATATCGCGGGTTGGCAACTGTTCTTGACCTTCGGCCTCCTCGAAATCGACGCGGCCCAAGCGATCATCATCGGCTACACGATGCCCCTTTGGGCGGCGTTTCTTGCCCGATTCCTGTTACGAGAATCCCTATCGGCCGTCCGTTTCCTCGGAATTGTGCTCGGCATCGGCGGCGTCCTTGTCCTCAATCTCGGAAAATTCGATTCATCTTCGACCTCACTTTCCGGCGCAATTCTGGTTCTTTGCGCGGCGCTTTGCTGGGCTGGCGGTACCGTCGCCATAAAGGCGCACCGCTGGAGCCTACCGACGATCATGCTGACGGGCTGGCAGGTCGCGATCGGCACCGTACCCATGATTGTCGGCATGCTCCTCCTCGAGGACCCGACCGAGCTGTTCTCGGTGAGTGCGAAAGCGATTTCCGGCATGCTGTATACGGCGGTCATCGCCATGGTGATTTGCCATTGGACCTGGTATTCGCTGCTACGGATGGTGCCGGCCGCCGTAGCGGTGACTTCGACACTCGCGATTCCCATCAGCGGCGTATACGCCAGCGCGCTTATCCTTGGCGAGGAGGTCGGCTGGCAGGAAGTCGGTGCCCTGGGGCTCGTCGTCGGCGGCCTGTTCCTGGTCCTGGTTTGGCCACTGATTTGTAGTCGCCTCGGCGATTAGCGCGACGCCGCTTCGAGCAAGGATTTCGCCAGTTCGATGATCTTCGGATCTATTTCCAGCGCGGTGGCGATCGCCGGCTGCTCTTCCAGCAATGTCGCGCGCATCGTGTCCCGTTGTTCGGCCGACGCTTCAACGAACTGAACGCCGCTGCGGGTTGCGATGGCGCGGGAACGGTCTTGCCGGTCTTCGGTCATCCGGCGCATTTCCTTCAGCGTCTCGGCCCAACTCTCCGTAAGCCACAAACGCTCGTCGTCAAACAGCGATTCCCAACGTGCACGGTTGATGATCGGCGTGTAATTGTAGAAGACCTGATTGTCGAGAAAGACATACCGCACACCGACTTCCCATAACGCCGCGTCGGCGACAAAATTGTGGGTCGCCAACAGCCCGCCGACAAGCTGCCGTCGCAGAGCATCCGCCAGGTCGCGCACCGCGATCCGGCGCGGGGTAGCATCGAAAACGAGATAGCGTGCCAAGTCGGCTCCACCGCCGGGCACGCGAATATTCAGTCCCTGAAGGTCTTCATAGGCCTTGATCGGTTTCGAGGTGCTGTAGATGTGGCCGAATCCGAGGTCCAGCGTGCGCCCAATGACGCGAACGCGCAGCGCTTCCTCCAGCTTGTCCTTCAGTTCCTGACCGAGTGCGCCGTCGAATGCTCGCCGTATGGATTCGACGTCCCGACCGTAGAAAATCGGTAATGAGGCAACGGCGTAGTCGGGTGCGTATCGCGATAGGTGCCACCAGCCAGGTGCGCCAAGATCGTAAGACCCCTCCGCGACCGCCGCGGGAATGCGCGCACCTGGATAGTCCGTCACGCCATGCCTTAGCGCGATGAGGAGCTGGCCCTTCGACCGTTTTGCAACCACGTTTGCCCACTTCGCCAAGGCCTGGTTCCGCGGATGCGCGTCCGTCGTCGGCAGGGCGAATTGAAGGACGGTTTGCGCCGCGGCTTGTGTCACCACAGCAAGCAAGAGAACCACCGCGAGTAGCAGTTTTTTCATTGGGCCGCTTCGTATTGGCTGCTCCGCAGCAAGGCGCAGGAGGCGAGTGGATACAATCGTTCGGGAAACCGTCGTAGGAGTACCATAAGTTGGAATGTATCCACTAGGTTTGCAGGTCCCATATTGTCAATGTAACCATGAAAGCACCGCAACCAGCGCAAGGTGTCAAAATGGCGTCCTCGGCAATCGATTCTGAGATTTTCGGCAATTTGTTCGGCACCGCGGCGATGCGCGAGGTCTTCGCCGACGAAACCTTGATCCAACGCTATCTCGATGTCGAGGCGGCATTGGCCCGGGTGCAGGCGCGGATGGGCATCATCCCCGAAGAGGCTGCGGCGGAGATCACCGCCAAGGCCAGCTTCGAGCATTTCGATTTCGAGGCCTACAAACAGGGCGTCGCGCGGGTTTCCTATCCGATCCTGCCGCTCGTCGAGGGCATTGTCGCGATGTGCAAGGACGGGCTCGGCGAATACAGCCATTGGGGCACGACGACCCAGGACATCATGGACAGCGCCCTGTCCCTGCAAATCCGGGATGCGCTGGAGATCATCGAAACCGATCTCGACGCAATCGCCGACCTGCTGACGGGATTGGCGCGCGACTACCGCGACGCGCCGGTCGCCGGGCGCAGCCATTTGCAGCACGCCCTTCCCGTCACCTTCGGCTACAAGGCGGCGGTCTGGCTGTCGGGCATCGAACGTCACCGCAAGCGGTTGGCCGAGATCAAGCCGCGCGCGACCCTGGTGCAATTCAGCGGTGCGGCCGGCACATTGGCGTCGCTTGGCGATGACGGTCTGCGCATACAGGACGCGCTCGCCGACGAGCTCGGTCTCGGCCGGCCGGAGATCACCTGGCACACCATGCGCGACAATGTGGCGGAGATCGTCAGCTATTTCGGCCTGCTGACCGGCACCTTGGGCAAGATCGGCACCGATGTGCTGATGATGATGCAGACCGAGGTCGGCGAAGTCTTCGAGGCCTTCCAGCATGGCCGCGGCGCCAGCAGCACCATGCCGCAGAAGCGTAATCCGGTCTCCTGCGAATTGATGATCGTCGCGGCCAAGGCGATGCGCCAGCATGTCGGGCTCATGCTCGACGGTATGCTGCAGGACCATGAACGCGCATCGGGCCCCTGGCACCTGGAATGGCTGACCGTCCCGCAGGCCTTCATCACCACCGCCGGCGCCCTAGGGCAAGCCCGCGAAATGCTCACCGGGTTGGAAGTCGACACCGACCGCATGCGCCGCAACCTGGACCTTACCAACGGCATGATCGTCTCCGAAGCCGTGATGATGGGCCTGGCACCGCATATGGGCCGGCAGGTGGCGCATGACGTCGTCTACGACGCCTGCCGCGAGGCTATGCAACAGGGCAAATCGCTCTACGAAGTATTGACCGGTATGCCACAGATCACCGACGCGCTGACGGAAGACGAGATCCGCGCGATGTGCGACCCGGCCAATTACACAGGATTGGCAGGAGAGATGGTCGACAGGATGTTGCGGTCTTGCGGGCGGTAACCTTGCAGGCCGGGGCGTCATCCGTCATCGTGCGGCCAAATCGCGAATACTGATAAGCGGAGTTTCCGAGCATGTCCGAGGGCAAAGTCGTCGCCGAGAAAGATGGTCATCTGGGCCGGGTGATCTTCGACAACCCGAAAAAGCACAACGCGATGTCGCAAGCCATGTGGGACGAGCTGGCCGAAACCATGCAGGCATTCGACGCGGATGACGATGTCAGGGTCGTCGTGCTGGAGGGTGCGGGCGAGAAGGCGTTCGTTTCCGGTGCCGACATCTCCAAATTCGAGAGCGAGCGGGCCAATGTCGACCGCATCAAGCAGTACGGCGTGTCGGTCAACCGCGCCTACGGTTCGGTTCAGCATGCGCTGAAACCCACCATCGCCAAGATCAGCGGCTACTGCTACGGCGGCGGCATGGGCATCGCGGTCTGCACCGATCTGCGAATCTGCTCGGACAATTCCAGCTTCTGCATCCCCGCCGCCAAGCTTGGCGTCGGCTACGGCCATGAGAACACCAAGGTCCTGATGGACCTGGTCGGACCGTCCTTCACCAAGGAGATTTTCTACACCGGCCGCCGCTTCAGCGCCGAGGAAGCGCGCAATATGGGGCTGGTGAATTCCATTATCGCCCGCGACGAACTCGACGATTACGTCGCCGACTATGTCGAGACCATGGCCGGCAACGCGCCGCTATCGCTCAAGACGACCAATCTGATCGTCAACGAACTGCTCAAGAACGAAGACGAGAGGGACATGGCCCTCTGTCAGCAGCTCGTCGAGGAATGCGCCGGCAGTCAGGATATCGAGGAAGGGCGGCGCGCCTTCATGGAAAAACGGAAACCGGAATTCGTCGGCCGCTAAATCGCCAAATCCTTGGTGAAATAGTCTTTGATGACCGCCTCGAAAGTTTGGTCGTTGAAGCGAAACTCATCCTCGCGCCCTGCGAAGGGCCGGTACGCGAAACGCGGTTCGTCCGGGAATTTCTGATGGCGCGCGTCGATGGCGACCTGGATGACGGCGGCGCGCTCGAAGATTCGCTGTTCGTCGTAATGGACGTTGTCGGCTTGCGTCACCGTCTCAACGGGCGCCGTCGTAACATCATCCATGGTAAAATTTCATCTGATCCGGGCTCGGTCAGCAGTGGTCCGATTGAAGTGTTACAAATTGTTGGCGCTGCCAAATCCGGCACTGCGGCTCCGTGGCCATTGACCGGACAGACGCACGCTTATAGTTAGTCTGGACAAACAATCGCCAGCGCAAGACGGACAAACATCATGATTTATCAGGGAAAAGAGATCGCGCCGAACCGCTATCGCGAGGAGATCGGCCGGTATTTCGAGGATTTCAACGTCGGCGACGTCTACGAACATCGCCCCGGCCGCACCATCTCCGAGGCCGATAATGCATGGTTCACCTTGCTGACGATGAACACCCACCCGCTCCATTTCGACGCGGAGTACGCGTCGAAGAGCGAGTTCGGCAAGCCGCTGGTCAACAGCGCCCTGACCCTGTCTATCGTGGCCGGGATGAGCGTCAGCGACACCAGCCAGAAGGCAATCGCCAATTTGGGCTGGACCGATATCAAGCTGACCGCGCCGGTTTTTCACGGCGACACCATCTACGCGGAAAGCGAAGTGCTCGACAAGCGCGAGTCGAACTCGCGGCCGACCCAGGGCGTGGTCAAGATCAAGACTACGGGGACGAAGGCGGACGGCACCGTCTTCATGACCTACGAGCGAACAATGCTGGTGCCGAAGCGCGGCCACGGCGTCGACGACATGTGATTGGAGGCGTGACGATGCAAACCTCAAGCGAAGACGAACGGTTGATCCTGGACAGCGTCGAACAATTTCTCGAACGCGATGTCGTGCCCTACGCGATGGAGCTCGAACACAACGACACCTGGCCGGCGGAAATCGTCGCCAAGATGAGCGAGATGGGCCTGTTCGGATCGATCATCGAGCAGCAATATGGCGGCCTCGGCCTGTCCTGCAGCACCTATGCGAAGATCGTCGAGACCGTCTCGCGGGTCTGGATGTCGTTGTCGGGCATCTTCAACTCGCACCTGATCATGTCGTCCTGCGTCCAGCGCTACGGTACGGAGGAGCAGAAACGCAAATGGCTGCCGAAGTTCGCCTCGGGCGAGATGCGCGGCGGCATCGCGCTAACCGAACCGAACTGCGGCACCGACCTGCAGGCAATCCGGACCCGCGCGACGAAGGACGGCGACGGCTACCGCATCAACGGAACCAAGACCTGGATTTCAAATGGCATCAACGGCCATTGCTTCGCCGTGTTGACCAAGACCGACCCGGAGATCGATCCGCGGCATCGCGGCATTACCCTGTTTCTAGTCGAGAAGGGCAATGGGTTTCAGCACGGCCGCAAGCTGGAGAAGCTCGGCTACAAGGGGATCGATTCCGCCGAACTGCTGTTCGACGATTGCTACGTGCCCAAGGAGAACATCATCGGCGGCGTCGAAGGCCTGGGCTTCAAGCAGATCATGGGCGGGCTCGAACTCGGCCGCATCAACGTAGCCGCGCGCGGCGTCGGCGTCGCCCAGGCCTCACTCGACGAAGCCGTGAAATACGCCCAGCAACGCGAGACCTTCGGCAAGCCGATCGCCGAGCACCAGGCGATCCAGCTTAATGTCGCGGACATGGTGACGCGGACCGAAGCCGCCCGGCTGCTGACCTACCGCGCCGCCGATTCCTACGACAAGGGCGAACGCTGCGACATGGAAGCCGGCATGGCGAAACTGTTCGCGACCGAGGCGGCGTTGACGAACTCAATGGACTCCATGCGAGTGCATGGCGGCTACGGCTATTCCAAGGAATTCCCCGTGGAACGTTTCTACCGCGACGCGCCGCTGCTCACGATAGGCGAAGGTACAAACGAGTTGCAGCGCATCATCATCGCGCGGCAACTCTTCGCCAGGAACCCGATATAGCACCCTCTATTGGGATTAGGGGATACGTATGATCGGTTGTCGCATTCTCTGGGTAGGAGGCGTCGCGCAGGCGATGCAGGAACATCGTCTAGCGGCGGCGACGCCCGCCAGAGGATGCGACAACCGGCCCTTCGGGCACGCTCCCAGGCGTTTCGGACAGCGTCGCGGCCCCCTTGTGATGAGCACCGCATCACGGCAGGATCCGCTCCTAGCCGAAAAGCCTGGGAGCGCGTCATACGCATCCCCTAATCCCAATAGAGGGTGCTGACCATGCTTCCACTAGAAGGCGTTCGCGTCCTTTCGGTCGAGCAGTACGGCGCCGGGCCCTGGGGCACGCAGTATCTCGCCGACCTGGGCGCCGAAGTCATCAAGATCGAGAACCCGAACGACGGCGGCGATATGGGCCGCTCGGTCGGCCCCTACTTCATCGACGACGGATCGAGCACCTCGTCGAGCCTGTTCTATCAGAGCATCAACCGCAACAAGCGCAGCCTGACGCTCGATCTCGGCCGTCCGGAGGGGCAGGCGATCCTGCACGAATTGGTCAAGTCGTCCGACGCCGTAACCTGCAATCTGCGCGGCGACGTGCCGGACAAGCTCGGATTGACCTACGCCACCCTGGGCAAGATCAACCCGCGCATCATTTGCGCCTTCCTGACCGCCTATGGCCGCGAGGGGCCGCGACAGAAATGGCCCGGCTACGACTATCTGATGCAGGCCGAAGCGGGTTATTTCGCGCTCACCGGCGAGCCGGACGGCAACCCGACCCGGTTCGGCCTGTCGATCGTCGATCTGATGACCGGGCTTTCCATGGCCTACGCCGCGGTCGCCGCGATCCTCAGCGCGCGCGCGACGGGCACGGGACGGGATATCGACGTCAACCTTTTCGACCTGGCGCTGTCGAACGTATCCTATCCGGCGACGTGGTATCTCAACACCGGCCACAATCAGGGCCGCGAACCGCGTTCCGGGCACCCCTCGCTGACGCCTTGCGCCCAGTACAGGACCAAGGACGGCTGGATCTTCATCATGTGCAACAAGGAGAAGTTCTGGCCCGCGCTGTGCGAGGCGATCGGCCGCCCGGATTGGGGCGCCGATCCGCGCTTCAGGACATTCAAGGAAAGGCTGGAACAACGCGCTACAATTCAAGATCTATTGGACCAAGCGCTGTCGGCCAAAACGACTTCGGATTGGCTGGAAGAATTCGCAGGCGTCGTCCCCGCCGCGCCGATCCTGGACGTGGCGCAGGCGATGGACAATCCGTTCGTCACCGAAAACGGAAAAATTCAGAGCTTGCGCCATCAGGACGGTACGGATTTTCGGGTCCTGGACAGCCCGTTCGACGCCGGCGAACCGACACCAGCGCGGCCCGGCCCGGAACTGGGCGAAGACACCGAAACGTTGCTGACCGAACTCGGCTATGACGAAATCAAGATCGCGGATCTGCGGAAGAACCAGATCGTCTAGCGCGCGAGGAACGCCTTGAACCGGCGCGCGACCGTGTCCGGCGACACTGTCGGTCGGCCGAGTTTTTCCAGACTGCCAGGCTGGATCCGGATATGCACCATATGCGGACCGTCGCTCGCATAGGCCGCTTCCATGGCGCGCGCGAAGCCGCCGAGATCGTCCGCCGAGGCGGCGCTGGCATAGCCGCAGGCGAGCGCGATCTTGGCGAAATCGACGCCGCCGGAGACCGTCGCCTGGCCGCCGGTGGAATCGTGCACACCGTTATCGGCCAACACATGGATCAAATTCTTCGGCGCCTGCGCGCCTATGGTCGCCATGTTGCCCATCTTCATCAACGCAGCACCATCGCCGTCGACCACGACGATCGGTCGCGCGACGTTCAACGCCACGCCCAGCCCCATCGCGCTGGCGCCCCCCATCGACCCGACCTGGTAGATATGCTGTTCCCGGTCGGCGATGGTAAAAAGTTCGCGGCCGCTCTTGCCGGTGGTCACCACTATGCCGGTGTCGTCCGAGGTCACTTGCAACAGTTTTTCAAGCGTATCGTAACGTGTCGGGCGCCTGCCGCCGGTCGTGTAGTCGCGCAACGCATCGCTCGGCGTCGCAAGCGACGGCGTTTCCTCAAGCCCCTCGGACTCGACCGACCCGGTCGCCATGATGAAGGCGTATGGCAGATCGTATTTTCCCATGTAGCCGAAGGCGCGCCGCAGCGCCGGACCGATCTCCGCCGTCTCGCTTGGGAAGGGCTCGTTCGGCACGCCGATATCATCCAGCAGCACGTCCGTAATCTGCCCCATCAGCACGTGCTGCGGTTCGTCCTTCAACCCCGGCTGGCCGCGCCAGGTGACAATCATCAACGTCGGAATCTTGAAAGGATGGTTCAGCGACGTCAGCGGGTTGATCGCGTTGCCGAGGCCCGAATTCTGGCAGATCACCACAGTCTTCCGGCCGGCCAGCCAGGCCCCCGCGGCGATCGCCGTCGCCTCGCCTTCGCTGGCCGCCGGAACATAGGCCAGGTCACCGCGCGTGATGACCCGGTTGATCACCGGTGTCAGGAAGGAACAGGGCACGCCGGTGTAGAAATCGAACCCCGCGGTTGCGGCCGCATCCAGGAACGCGTCGGCGCGGATCACAGCAGGTTCCGGGCGCGTGCGAGATCCAAGGCGTCATCGATATCGAGCCATTGTCCCCTGATGTACTCGACGAGAATCGGAATGGATGTCGCGTCGGCCATGAATTCGAGGACTTCAAGCACCCGAGTCCAGGAGGCTTCATTGTTGTCTCGGACCCCGAGTGCCGCGGAAATCGACAGGCCCGACGCCCAAATTTCCTGAAACCCGGTCTCCTCATCGATACGCGCGAACAGCCCGTTGTGGGCTTCCATGATGAAAGAAAGCTCACTAGGATCGAGAAGGCGGCGCAATTGCGTCGATTTTGGCAATTCCCCAGGGGGAGGCGGAACCGCGCGGGCAGCACTAAGGGTCATTTGACTGCAACGTGTTGTGAATGTTTCCGTTTCCTACCGCAAGCAGCGAGAGGGTTCAAGAACGAGTCGCTGGCATGACGCGAACTTGAAGATTCAAATGGCACTTTCTCACTTAAAAGTACTCGATCTCACATCGAACCTTTCCGGTCCCTATTGCGCGATGATCCTCGCCGATCAGGGCGCCGACGTCATCAAGATCGAGCGCCCAAACGTTGGCGACGACATGCGGCTGACACCGCCGTTCGTTGGCGGCGAAAGCGCGCCTTTCATGTCCGCCAACCGCAATAAGCGCAGCGTTATCATCGATCTGAAGACGGAAGAAGGCTTGAAAGATTTCAAGCGACTTGCCGGCGACGCCGACATACTGATCGAAAATTTCAAACCGGGGACTGCCGAACGGATCGGCGTTGGCTACGAGGCCATGCGGGGCTTGAACCCGCGGCTTATCTACTGCTCGATTTCAGGGTTCGGGCAAACTGGTCCTTACGCGTCGCGCGGCGGATTCGATCTCATCAGTCAGGCCATGACCGGTCTGGCGGCGATCTGTGGCGACGAAGACGGTCCGCCGCATCGTCTGCCCATCCCGGTGACGGATATCTGCGCCGGCATGAACGGCGCTATCGGTGTCCTGACGGCGCTGGCGGCGCGGGAGAAGACGGGCCGCGGACAGCAGGTCGATGTTTCGCTGTTCGAAACCGGTATCGCACTGGGCTTCTACGAAGGCGCGTCGTTCTTCGCGACCGGCGAGACACCCGAACGTCTCGGTCAGCGGCACCGCGGCAGCGCGCCCTATCAGATATTCGCGACGGCCGATGGCCATATCGCAATCGGCGGTGCGTCGCAGCGCTTCTGGAGCCTGACTTGCGAGGTTATCGGCCGCGAGGAACTGATCGACGACCCGCGCTTCGTGCAGAAAGCCGACCGGGTCAAGAACAACAAGGTTCTCGTCGAGATCATGGAGAAGGAACTCCTGAAGAAGACGACGCAGGAATGGTTCGGGAAGCTGGATGCCGCAGATATTCCTGCCGGCCCGGTTATGGATCACCAGCAGATGTTCTCAGATCCACAAACGCTCGCGCGGGATATGGTGGCCGAGGTGGACCACCCCGCCGCTGGCACGACGCGTGTCGTGGGCGTGCCGATCAAGCTGTCCGAAACGCCCGGTGGCATACGTCGTCCCGCCCCGCGTCATGGTGAGCACACCGAGGAGGTCCTCACCGGTTCCATAAAAGGTGTGGCGGCAGAGTAGGCTACCCTTAGGCAAGCGAGGAACGAAGTTCCGCTATTCGGAACGGCTTCTCGATAAAGGATATTTCCAACCCTTTCGCCGCACCGAGGGTTTCCGCCATTCGCGCGTAGCTTGGATTGTATGCAGATGCGACCAAAATCCTGGCGCTACAGTCTTTCCCAGTCAGCCAATCGATAAGCTCTATCCCATCGACATCGGGCATCACGATGTCGAGGACGACGGTCGTCGGATCGAAACTATCGAAATCACGCTTGAAGTCCTCGGCGTGAGTGGTAACCCGGACGTCATATCCCATATTTCCAGCCACGCGCCCCACGACTTCGCCGAGTTCCGGTAAATCATCGACGATAAGAAGTCGCTTTTCCGCCATGTGACAACTTCCGTATAGTTTGCCGCACCGGCAATAACCGGATCTACGCTCGCGCAAGAATTCCGCCAGCGCTCCGTTTCAGAAGCTCTCACCGCAGGATTAACGTTCGGTTAATCTCGCCCGTGAAGCTGTTGATTTTGCCTTGAAAATGACCGCGCCGTGTATTGAACGGCGGCACACAAGCCGACTGGGCAGCGCTGTGGCCCTTTTTGTCCCCTGCGCACCCTTTTCATCGGTAAGAGAGTTTGGTCTTGCCTACTGACGCTATGCTTCGACTAGGATTGCGGCCCTCCGCTCGCAACTGTCGTTGCATAGGCGAGCGAGATTACGAAGGCCAACGCTGCGACACCGCAGAGCGCGAGATACATGACTTCACCGTCGCTCATGGCTTGCTTCCCTCTTGTTAGCAAGCGAGCCCTATGACGGAAATATCACGAGCGCATTGACCTACATCAATGCGGCGCAAAACCGTGGTTTAACAGGTCGCGGCACGAACTTAAGGAAGGCATCCGGCTTCAGACGGATCGGAGATTGGGCGGCCCGTCGTCCCGTGAATCATCTTGATCCGGAGCGTCGGTCGATGATCCGTTTTCATCGCTGTCGTCGTGCAAACGCTCCGCTTCCGCTTTCAAACGGTGAAACGAACGGATCGAAAAAGGAAAAGTCATCAAATACATAGCGGCAACTACCGTGAGTACCACCCACGGCCGTCCGGCGAGACCGGCAACCATCAAGCCAACCACGACAAATAGCGGCAATATATAGGGCTGCGGTACCTTGAACCGTTTGAACGAATATGTGGGAACCCGGCTCACCATCAAACACGCCATGATGGCAGACCATGCACCCGCAACAATCGGTTCTGCGACGATGCCGATGCCGAACGCCAAATCGATGACAATTGGCAGCAGCGACATGAACGCGCCCGCCGGCGCCGGGACACCCGTGAAATAGTTGTAGGCGTATGGCGGCAGCTTCCCCAGCATGCTGTTGAACCGTGCCAGCCGTAATCCGCAGCAGACGATGAAGAACAGGGTAACGGCCCACCCGATGCCGCCCGCCGACTGCAACGACCAGAAATAGACGACCATCGAAGGCGCGACACCGAAACTAACGATATCGGATAGCGAGTCGAGCTGTGCGCCGAATTCACTCTCAGTGTTCAGGATGCGCGCCATACGCCCGTCCAACGCATCGAGGATCGCCGCGACGATAATCGCGGCGACGGCGTAGTCCCAGCGCGACTCAACGGCGAAACGGATCGCCGTCAAACCCGCGCAGGCCGCCGAGACCGTAATGAGATTCGGGATCAATTTTCCAACGGTCAATCCCTTGAGACGTGGGATCCGGCGCGTACCACGCGAACGGCGCCTGCGGCGTGAACGTAACATCAGCGCACCTCTCCGTCGGATGCCACCGCGTTCGACGTCAAATCTGCTAGCACGGTTTCGCCCGCGACGGTGGTCTGCCCAACGCATACCATGGGTTCGACGCCGTCCGGTAAGAAAACATCGACTCGGCTACCGAACCGAATCATGCCAAATCGTTCACCGGCCTCAACGATCTGATCGTTCGCCAGCGTGCACAAGATGCGCCGCGCGACCAGGCCCGCGATCTGGACGAACGCAACTTCGCGTCCGTCACCGGTCTCCATGCGAACGGCTTGGCGTTCGTTGTCGACACTCGCTTTATCGAGCGACGCGTTAACGAACTTACCGGGACAGTATGCCAATCGTGTGATTGTTCCATCGATTGGAATACGATTCACATGCACGTTGAAGACATTCATGAAGACGCTGATCCGAGTCCGCGATTCCTCGCCCATCGCCAATTCCGAGGGCGGTACCGCTTTTTCGATCATCTGCACGACGCCGTCGGCCGGGCTGATGACCAGACCCTTGCGGGTCGGCGTTACACGCTCGGGATCCCTGAAAAAGTAGATACACCAGAGTGTTAGGATCACACCTGGAACGACGAGCGGCGTCCACAACCACCAAAGCAAGATCGCCGCGGCCAGGAAAACAGCGATAAAGGGCCGCCCTTCACGATGGATTGGAACAATGACGCTCTTCAGCATGTCGTGCATAGCCGCCTCAATAGATCACCAACGCAGCACGCGGATCAGGTGCAGCGAAACACGGCAACCGCTTCAGTCGAACGAGTCTAAGAACAGATTTCCCGGCTGCGAGTCGATAACGACGTCGCGTATCCTGGAAATCTCGTCTTTTTCCAACTGCTGCTGCCATTTCATAGCGGAGATCAACGGATCCCTGTTAACCGAAAAATATCCACTCCCATCCCGGTTACGGGACGCGGTACTTTCGTTGACGAAATCCTCGGTCTGCTGCGCCCAGGACAATCCGGAAAAATCCAGTATAAGGCGCGATACGGCTTCGGGTTCGGCGCAGAGGTCCTCATATTTGAGGACCATCGCATTCTCGTTGCCTTCGGCCTGCTGCATCGCCAGTTCGTTCAATACCATCCACCGCCAAGCGAGTTGTTCGATCAGCGGCAAGCCATCCAAAGTTTCTTGATCCATACCGCGATCCTTCGCGGGTTTCGTCTCGCCAATTCCGTTCAGGGCAATGTTTCGAGGTAAATTCCGAGATTTCTGGCCCGAGACGACGGAAGCAATGTGCCCACAAGGATGGCGCACAATGACGATAATTTTCGCTTCCGGCAGCGCCGCTAAGTACAGACCGACCCGTCCCATGGAACCAACCGACTTGATAACCGGTTCGATTTCGGCGTTTTTATTGTAGTCCGCAAAATCCGGCACGTTGAGGTTCCCGAATGCGCCAGACAAACCTTTTACGCGACCCAAAGACTTTACGGCGTATATCGTCGTCATGCGCACGGCGAATTGTACGTCGGTGTGGTAGGCCTTACGCATGAACGGCGGCGAGCCCAACGCGTTGGAATTATGCACGCTCAGCAGATCGTCCGTATACCGCGCGGTCGCCTCTTGATAATTTGGTATGTCCTGTTCCGGGCACAGGAAGGGAATTTCGGTGTTTCGAAGCTCCTTGTCCGGCTCCGCACGATATAAAGTATTGGGATGACTGTCGAAAATCTTGCCAAGCCAGGAAGTTCCCGAACGCGGCGCACCAAAAATCAAAATCATTGGATCGTATCGTCAGCCGATGTTCATTTTTTACGTTTTTACACCCTTCCTGTCTCTTGCCCAACAGTGAAAAGGCGGAAACATTTCCAGGGCACCAGAATAAGGGCTTAAATTATTGATATTTAGCTAAACCCACCGATCGCTCAACGGCGCGCTCACGAAGAATGAATCGCAATCGAGTTCCAGCCGCCCAGCGAATTGCTCAGTTCGTCCGAGGCAGGGAAAATACCTGTCCGGGATAGATAAGATCTGGATCAAGAATCTGAGCCTTATTCGCGGCAAAAATTGTTGTGTACTGCGTCCCGCTCCCGAGTGTTCTGCGCGCAATCCGCCACAGGCTGTTTCCGGGCTGGACGATGACAAGAGAGTCACCGGCAAGACCGTCGACTCGTTCGGCCCTCGAGAAGGGTATCTCGACACGCGCGGTGACCCGTCCGGAGGCGATCGAGTCGGCTCGCAACTTGTAGATGCCCGGTGAGACCTTGTCCTTCGGTTCGACACGCCATTCGCCCTCGGGCGACGTCTTCGCGCGCCCGACAATTTTATTGTCCAAATATACCTGAACCTGCTCTCCGGATTTTGCTTTACCACCGATACTGACCTTGCCCGTCTCGTCGTAATCGACCACGCCGATCGAGAGATTGCCCTTTCGAACGCCCTCCTTTTCGATCGGCTTTTGCAAAACGCGACTCGGTCCTTTGCCGTCTTTGGGAACGAGTACTGCAAGCGGGCCCGTTATCCCGTCCGCTTTGCGCGCCGCGGAGGCGGAAGCTTTACCCTCCTTCGTCTCCGCCCGGGTCGGTACGGAAAGAATCACGACCGAATCGGATTCCACGGCTTTCCCGTCGGGACCGGACATGATCAGTCCCAGTTCTCGCTTGCCCGATGGCAGCGGCTCGGTCGGCAGGAAAACCCATTCACCCCGTTTGTCGGCGGTCACGGATCCGACCGGCTTTCCGCCGTCCAATATTTCTATTTTGGCGCCCGGTGTCGCACGGCCGGCGATCACCGCATCGCCATCCGGATTGATCCGAACGACGTCGAATTCCGGCTTCATCGGATCGGTTTCTTGCACCGGTGTCTCGGCGGTTCTACCAGCGGGACCCGTTTCAGTGCCTGGGCGGTAGGCCGCGACCGGCGGCGGCGCCGGCACGGGTATGCCTGATCCTTTAGCAGTTTGATTCGGGAGCGCCGGCGCCGTCGGGTTGGCCGCGCTCGACTTGGCGACCTTTTCCGGTTCATCGCTAAGCCAGAAGGTCAGGCCGATGGCAACACTAATCACCACCAAGCCCAATACGCCGATAATAAGGAATGGTCTCAAAACGCCTTACGCTTCCATCGTATCGTTGCGGCGCGTGCCAGTTTGGCTGTCTAACCTACACTGAAATACACATCTGCGGCCAGAGGTATGACAAAGTGGATTGTCGCAACGGCGAATTA
>CAYLTU010000128.1:0-16111 GCA_964386465.1 uncultured Rhodospirillaceae bacterium | reverse complement strand
GAGCAAAGCCAGTTGGAAGAAGATATGGATTCCGTCCATATCCTGCCTCTGAGCATCATTCCGTTACAGACGCCGAGCTTACGGCGCGCCCGTTTGATCAAAAATGTGCGCCTCGAAAGCGTTGTCGAGCTATTTCGCGATGCCAGCGGCGCCAGTGGTCAGATCGAGACGTCGGAACTAGCCAATACCTTCGGTTGGCCGAAAGGCGGCAAACATCCCGACGAGCGCGTTATCGCCGCGCTTTGCGACCTGCACAGTTTCGACGTTTATTCGCTCCGTATACAGCTGCGAAAACTTGGCATCCGGACCGAGCAATCGAACATGCTGAAACTCTCGGACAACAAGGTCACAGACCTCATGCAGTTCATGAACGTCTTCACGATGCCGCTGCTCACGCAAATATACAACACGGCTGAAGCCGGCGTCGACAACATGGACCAGCTGATTCAGAAATTTACGAGTCCCGATAAGCTTGAGGCTCTGGAGAACCTCAAGCTGATGGCGAACAAGTTGCATATCGAGCTCCATGACGTTCCGAATTTTCTCGAGGAATATGCCGACATCTACCTGTCGATCGCGTACGGCAAAGACTGTCTCAATACCTTGATTCCCCAGATCATGATGTTCGAAGAATCGATGGAGGAGTTGACCGAGAACTACGAGCTTCGAAACGACGCGCGTCTGATGCGAAGTATCGATTACATCAAGGACAGCATCACGGATGTGACGGCTTCGGTCGTCAGCCGGTTCGAAAACTTCGACCGCGAATCGGAAACGATGTGGGAGGAAATTACGGCCGAGTCGTTCAATCAGGTCAAGAAGATGATTCGCAGCCACCACGTCTCGGTCGGCGCCATCCTGTGCGGGTTGTCGGTCAAAATGAACGGTTGGCACCACAATCTTGCCGCGGGGAGGGGACTGGTCCGCCGGGCCGATTTCATCCGGTCCGACATGATGCAGGGCATGGAAAAGATTAATGGGATCGAAGAGGTCGTGCAGAGACAACAACAGCAGGCCCCGACCTGGGAAAGCTTTACGGTCGAAAAAGTTGATTAGTCCAAGCTATTGGGTTTGTCCCCCGGGTTAAATTCCGCCTATTGAATTGTCTGTGCGGGGCGCAGTTCCTTGGCGATTTCCCGCGCGCGCGCGCGAACGTCGGGCGGCAGACGGGGCAACAGCGCGTCGCGCGCTTTTAGCGCCGGGGGAAATCCCCGCTTCGCCGCGATAGAGAGCCACGCGGCGGCGCGCGCTTCGTCCGGTTCGACGCCGCGGCCGAGCGCATAGAAAGTCGCCAGCAGCATCTGCGCCGGCGCATGATCCTGCTGTGCCGCCGCCAGGCACCAACCGGCCGCATTTTCCAGATTGCGCGCGACCCCGCGGCCATCGAGCAGAAGTTCGCACAACGCATGCTGCGCGGCGGGCAGGGATGCCTGCGCCGCGCGGATGTATAGATCGATCGCGGCGCCCGGATCGGGCGGCCCGCCTCGCCCTTCGTCCAGCATTAGCGCGAGGTTGAACATAGCCGCGGCGTCATTCTTGTCGGCGGCCGCACGATACAATCGACGCGCCTCGCCCTCGTCGGCAGCGACGCCGTCCCCCTTTTCGTAGAGCAATGCGAGTTGAAACTGGGCATCGACCAGGCCTTGATCGGCGGCCCGCCGGTACCATCGCGCTGCCTCCCGTTTGTCGGTCTGGCGGGAGAGCGCAAGCCCGACCGCATACTGCGCCTTGGCATCTCCCCGATCGGCGGCCCGCCGGAACCAGTGCAGCGCTTTTTGAGGGTCGCGCGCGACACCGCGCCCTTCGCCGTACAGAAAGCCCAGATGGTATTGGGCTGGCAGGTAACCAAGCACCGCCGCGCGTGTGACCAAAGCGGCGCCGTCGCGCCGATGGTCCTCCTGCGTCGCTTGCTCCAGGATCGCTTGGCCTTTGCCATAGAGGGCCGCGGCGTCCTCGTTCGCTATCGTGGGTTTCGCGGTGGCCAGCAGCACGAGCAGCGCCGCGAGCGCCTGCTTCACTTGCGGGGCCGCCACGCGGCGGTTCGGCGTTTGGCCTCCGCCAACGCGTCCGGCGACAATTCGCGCTCGATGGCCGTAATGTTTTCCGTGGCGATGTCTTTCGCTTCGCCCTTCAGGCCGCGCGTTGCCAGGGTCAGCCATTTCCAGGCCTCGACGGTGTCACGGGCGACGCCGGCGCCGGTATAGTAGATCGTGCCGAGATTGTTTTGCGCCCGGCTGTGCCCTTGGTCCGCGGCGAGGCGGTGATATTTCAGAGCCTGCGCCGGATCGCGCGGGACACCGGACCCGAGCTGATAGAAGACGCCCAGATTGTACTGCGCCGAGGCGACGCCATCGGCTGCGGCCTTACGGTACCAGCCCGCCGCGGCGCCAGGATCTTTAGCCGTGCCGAGGCCGTTCTCCAGCATAACGCCCAGCATGAATTGGGCATTGCCGTCGCCGTCAGCGGCAAGCGGTGTGAAGGCGGAGCGGGCGTTTGCGAAGTCGCCGGCCTGTAGCGCACGGATACCTTCGTCGAAAGGGCCGGCCAGGGCGGGCGTGGCGAGAACAAGGGCCGCCGCGAACAAGAAACCCCAGGCCGCATTGAAATTGGCGAACCGGAAGAGTTTTTCGATTGCCCCTCTGCCCGGCTTCTCGCGCCAACCGTCGAGTTCAGCCAGCGCCGCCACCCTTTCGTCTTCGGATAGTTTTTCGACCATTGCGGTTCCCAAGCAGCCTTCGTCAGTCTAGCGAATACGGCTCTACGGCGCTATCGTCTCGCCCGATATGATTGCGCAAAAACCTCCTTCCTTGGCCGATTTCGAGGCGCTCGCGGATGCGGCATGGCGGGTGATACCCGAACGGCTGCGCCGGCATGCGGAAGACGTCGTGATCCGCGTCGAGGAGTTCCCCGACGAAGAAATCTGCCGTGACATGAAGCTGAAAAGCCCGTTCGACCTGCTCGGCCTGTATCAGGGCGTGGCCCTCAGCGAACGCAGCGTCATGGACTCGGGCAGCGGTGTCGACATGGTGATCCTCTACCGGCGTCCGATCCTCGACTATTGGTGCGAGTTCGAGGAGGATCTGGCGCATCTGGTGCGCCACGTGCTGATCCACGAGATCGGTCATCATTTCGGATTTTCCGATGCGGATATGGAAGCGCTCGAACGGGAAGCCGACGCGGTTGGCTAAAGCAGCTTCCGGACCCGCTCCCGCAGCGTGGGAACGATCTTTTCTTCGAACCAGGGATTCTTGCGACGCCAATGCAAGTTGCGCCAGCTCGGATGCGGCAGCGGCAGGAAGCGCGGCTCGTAGTCGCGCCACGCCGCCACGGTCGCCGTAAGCGTCCGTTTTCTGTCCTTGCCGAGATAGCGCGCCTGCGCGTACATGCCGACCAGCAGGGTGAGATCGACCGCCGGCAGCCGCGCCAGCAGCGCGTCGTGCCAGGCAGGGGCGCATTCCGGACGCGGCGGGTTGTCGCCGCCGCGCGGGTCGACGCCGGGATAGCAGAACCCCATGGGGACGATGGCGATCCGCGCCTCGTCGTAAAAGGTCGCCGCGTCGACATCGAGCCATTCGCGCAGCACGTCGCCGCTGCGGTCGTTCCAGGGGATGCCGCTCTCATGCACCTTCGTGCCCGGCGCCTGGCCGATGATCAGCAAACGGGCTGATTGTCGGCCGCGGACGACCGGCCGTGGGTCGAGCGGCAGATGCGCTTCGCACAGGCGGCAGGCGCGGACGCGCGAAAGCAATGCGTCCAGGCTTTCGGGTTTCTTCGCTGCGGTCATAGGCCGTTATACCAAGGAGCGTTGATATTGACCCATGGAGATCGCGCATGCGGTCCGTCGGGTAGGAGGGACGGCGCCGGCGATGCGGGGCATCGTCAAGCCGTTCCGACGCCCTCCGACGGGCTACATGCGCGACCCGAAGGGCGGCCCGTCAAGGCTTTCGGGCAGCGTCGCGCACGCCTCGCGATGCCCCGCGTCGCTACATCGCGCGCTTCTTGCCGAATACCTTGGCGGGCCGTCTCCATGAGCCACTATCAGCGCTCCTTGGTAATAGATGGTATAAACGCGGGGCGATGTACAAGGTTCTCTTCGTCTGCACCGGGAATATATGCCGTTCGCCCACGGCGGAGGGTGTGTTCCGGCAACTCGTCGACACGGCGGGATTGGCGGCGAATATTGCTACCGATTCAGTCGGCACCGGCAATTGGCACATTGGCGATCCGCCCGACCCACGCGCCATCGCGGCGGCAAAGGCGCGCGGCTACGACCTGACGCCGCTGCGCGGGCGCCAGTTGCAACGGGACGACTTCGAAAGCTTCGACCTGCTGCTCGCCATGGACCAGGGGCACTACGACCATTTGGTGGATCGATGCCCGTCGGGCACGATCGAGCGTATCCGTATGTTCCTCGAACTGGCGGCCGATACCGGGCGGACCAACGTGCCGGATCCCTATTACGGCGGCATGGAGGACTACGAACTGGCGCTCGACCTGATCGAGCGGGGCGCGCGGGCCTGGCTCGATCGACTGCGGGCCGACCTCGCGTGACACCGGCGCAGCGCGCCATCGTTGAAGCCAAAACAGGATCGCATGTCGTCCGTATATCGGCTTTGGCGGGCGGTGATATCGCCTCGGTCGCGCGGGTCGATCTGGCGGACGGCACCTCCGTCGTTGCGAAAACCGGTGGCGGCGGCCAGCTCGATCTCGAAGGCTTCATGCTCGGCTACCTGGCCGCGACGGGAACCATACCCGTTCCGCAAGTCGTCCATGCCGAACCGGATATGCTGGTCATGGCGCTAATCGAGACGGCCGGCGGGATCGACCGTGCCGCGCAAACCCATGCCGCCGATTTGCTGGCCGGGCTGCATGCCGTAACCGGGCCACGGTTTGGATTCGAGCGGGACACGCTGATCGGACCGCTGCGTCAGCCCAATCCGGAAATGTCGTCATGGTGCGAATTCTTCCGGGACCACCGATTGTTCTATATGGGCGGGTTGGCGCATGAGGCGGGACAACTTCCCTCAACGACCTTTCGCCGCCTGCGGGCGTTCTGCGATCGGCTCGACCGGCACATCGGTGAGCCCGCCCGACCATCGTTGATCCACGGCGATATGTGGGGCGGCAACGTGCTGACCTGTCGCGGCCGGGTTTCCGCCTTCATCGACCCTGCAATTTATTTCGCCGATCCGGAGATCGAGCTCGCCTTTTCCACCCTGTTCAACACGTTTGGAGATACGTTCTTCCAGCGCTACGCCGAACATCACCCGATCGCGCCGGGATTCTTCGAAGAGCGGCGCGATATCTACAATCTCTACCCGTTGCTGGTGCACACGCGGCTGTTCGGCGGCGGTTATGTCGGATCCGTCGATCGAATTTTACGGCGGTTCGTTTAAAGCCATCCTTGCGGTACAGGGATGGGGCGGCTAAGGGTTCAGGAAGGTTCCATCGTTTCCGAAAGTTGATCCGCGACCATGAACCCACGATATCCCCGCACCGCCGGCTGGCGCGATCATCCCCGCTATCCGGATCCGCTGATCGAAACGCTCGACGACCGCTTCGAGCAATACCGCGTCTTCAGCGCCGCCGTGGAACGGCTCTATACCGGCTGCCGCTGGTCGGAGGGGCCGGTCTGGTTCGGCGACGGGCGCTATCTGCTGTGGAGCGACATCCCCAACAACCGGATCCTCAAATGGGACGAGGAGACCGGTAAGGTCGGCACCTACCGCAAGCCTTCGGACTTCGCCAACGGCCACACGCGCGACCGGCAGGGCCGGCTGATCACCTGCGAGCATGGCTGGCGGCGGGTATCGCGCACCGAATATGACGGTTCGGTCAGCGCGATCATGGAGAGCTGGCAGGGCAAGAAGCTGAACTCGCCGAACGACGTGGTCGTGAAGTCGGACGGCTCGGTCTGGTTCACCGATCCGGTGTTCGGCATCCTGGGCAATTACGAAGGCCACAAGGCCGAGTCGGAGAACAAGCAGGCGGTCTACCGGGTCGATGGCGAGACCGGCGAGGCGAGCGTCGTCGCCGACGACGTGCTGGGTCCGAACGGCCTGTGCTTCTCGCCCGACGAATCGATCCTCTACGTGGTCGAATCGCGTGGCGTGCCGAACCGCAAGATCCTCGCCTACGACGTGGAAGCGGGCGGCCGCACCATCGCCAACAAGCGCATCCACATCGACGCCGGGCCCGGCGGCACGCCGGACGGCATGCGCTGCGACATCGACGGCAATCTCTGGTGCGGCTGGGGCATGGGCAGCGCGGAACTGGACGGCGTGCTGATCTACGCCCCGGACGGCGCCAAGATCGGCCGCATCGCCCTGCCGGAACGCTGCGCCAACGTCTGTTTCGGCGGCCCGAAACGCAACCGCCTGTTCATGGCCGCCAGCCAGTCGCTCTACGCGCTCTACGTCAACACGCAGGGCGTAGCGGGGGGTTAGGGACGCGCGTCGTATTGCGGCAGATCGTCGGCAATCTCGTACCAGGGAGCTTTGAAGGCGCAGTAGATATGGTCGACCGCGCCTTGGCCCGGTTCATCGTCCAGGGTACCAAACGGAATCGCGACCCGGTCGCGTGATGGATCGATTTTCGGCATCCCGGAACCGCAAACCCGGCAGAATGCCTGGCTGAAAAATTGCGCTTCCGGCACCTTGTACCGGTCCAACAGGTCTTCGCCCTTCAGATAGCGGATGTTGTCCGCGGCGACGAAACCGTTCGTCGTGTGCGCTGCGGCGCGCGCCTTGCGGCACCGAGTGCAGTGGCAATTGTGGACCGCCAATAGCGGACCAGTCGCCTCGTAGACGCAACCGCCGCAAAGGCAGCTACCGCGCATCACGCCGGCCTGGTTGCCGGCGCGGCCTGGTCGTTCGATGGCCGGCGGCGCCTCGGCGCGGCCGTAATCGTCGAAGCGCGGCAAATCGTCGGCGATCGTGTCCCAATCCGGCCTGGCGGCGGCGAAGATGTGACGTTCCGGGCGGAAGTCCGGGTCGTCGTCCAGACAGCCGGCCGGCACGGCGACCGCGCCGTTCGGGCGCGGCGTCGGCACGACCGAGCCGCAGCCGGAACAGAAATGGCGCGGGAAGCCCGGTGAGGATTCGTACGCGGTGATCGCGTCTGTGCCCGCCGTCATCTCGAACAGCTCCGGCGCGACGGTCAGATAGGTCGCGAAGGGGGCCGCGTGCGCCTTGCGGCACATCGAACAATGGCAGTGGCTCATCCGTATGTAGGGCGGTTCCATCCGCCACCGCACCGTGCCGCACAAACAGCTTCCCGTATTCATCGCGTCCTCCTCTTTTCACTTACCGGATTGATGTAGCTCGGTCGCGCGGGTTTGCAAAGGCGGCAGGTTTCCGCTTTGCTTCACCGGCAACGAAGGCAAGGGTAGGCGCATGATCGAAGAAACGTTGGACATCCAGACCAAAGACGGGTCGATGGAAACCTTCATCGTGCGGCCGGAGCGCAACGGGCCGCATCCCGGCGTCCATCACGGCTTCGCGTTTCCGGGACGCTGGTGTTACGACAAACCGGCGGCGGAACGCCATTGGGAGCGTTTGACCGCGCTCTATCGCCGCCAATTGGGCTAGGAACAATCACAGGGAAACGGATATGCGCATTCACAATCTCTACACGGACGACAACGGCGAGTCGCATTTCCGCGACATCGAGATCGAGTGGGAAGAGGAACGGAATTTCAGCAAGTACTCCAAACGGATGCCGGCGACCGGGATCATCTTCCGCGAAACCTCCGGCGATTACGATCTCGACTGGCACCCGGCACCGCGCCGGCAATACATCGTTAATCTCGACGCCGGCGCCAAGCTGACCGCGAGCGACGGGGAGACCCGCGTGATCGGCGCGGGCGAGATCATCCTGGTCGAGGATATCGACGGCAAGGGCCATCTGTCGCAATCCGTCGGCGGCAAGCTGCGCCACTCGCTGTTCATCCCGATCGAGTAAACGTCAGGCCTCTTCGGCGACATATCCCGCGAGCGGGTATTCCGCTTCCGGCGTGTGGATCGCGCCGGACGAGGACAGGAAGCTCGAGAATAGCGTAACGCGGTCGATCGTAATCGGCGCCGCCCGGAATCCGGCGTGGTCGGCGACGAACTGTTCGACCCTGTTGCCGGGCGCGTGCCGCAACCGGGCCAGGGTGACGTGCGGTGAAAATCGCCGCTGGTCCGCCGGCAGCCCCGCGCGCGTCGCGGCGGTTTCGACTTTCGAGTGCAAGTGATCCAGCGCACCGTTCGGCTCGACCCCCGCCCACAGGATGCGCGCCGCATCGGGTTTGCCGAAATGGCCGACGCCGGACAGGGTTAGATCGAAGGACGGCGCTTCTACGCCGCGGAGTGCCACGTCGAGATCGTCGGCGACGCCCTTATCGACCTCGCCGATGAAACGAAGCGTCAGGTGCATGTTCTCGGGTCTCAGCCAGCGCGCGCCCGGCACGCCGCCGTTGAACGACGCCAACTGGTTCCGCAGCGGCTCCGGTAGTGCGAGCGCAATGAAAAGACGGATCATGCGGCGGCGAACTCCGGCTTATAGAAAAAGCGCCAGGACGCCGGTATAGCCATACAGCCGGTCGTTGCTGATTTCGCCGTTGGCGAACAGACCCGCCAGCGGAAACTCACCCAACGCGTCGCGGATCATACCCAGTTCCGCGCTGTCGGGGCCGAACTGGTTGGGTCCGCGCGCGACGCAGGAGAAATACAGACCACCCTTGATCGGATTGCCGCCGGCGCGGCGTTTCAGGTCGCCCAGCATCCGCTTCAGATCTTCGACGGCGGTGTCGGGATCGCGGCGACAGAACATGATCGGATCGCCGGTCTCGACTAAATCGCCAATCGCGACGGCGCCTGATTCCTGATCGATTCCGGTGAGGTTGCGCACGAGATAGTCGGCCGTATCCGAACCGGGTACCGGCAGGGCGGCGAAGATGTAGCCGCCGATGCGGCGCAGGTCGCGCGCCAGGACTTCGCCGATATCCTCTTTCAGGACGTCGAGCGCCGGGCGGTTGTCGATGGTGAACAGAATGTTCTCCTCGGCGCCGGTGATCGTCCGGATCGGTCCGATCGGCGAGCAGCCCTGGGTCAGGCCGAGCTGAACCGGCACATGATGCAGCGACAGCATGACGCCGGACACGACCCCTTCGTCGACTTCGCCGGCGATCTGCGCGAATCGGCCGCGCGAGGCGGTCAGGCCGCCGGCAAGGAAGCCGTTCGTTGCCGAGGCAAACTCCTCGATCCTTCCCGCGACGTCCTCGATCCGCGGGTCGGCGTGAACGACGGCGAGCGGCGTATCCGCTTTCGCGAGCCAGTCCTTGTTCGCCTCGCGGACCGCGTCGATATCGCCCTCCGCGTCGGTGAACAGCCTGAACGCTTCGTCGTCGATGGGGGCAACCAGGACCGACATTGCGGGTTCGTCGAAATACTCCTTACCCATGCCGACGACGCCGAGGCCGACCGTTCCGACCCATTGGCGGACCCCGGTCGTCTGGCGCATGAACACGACGATGTCGTTCAGCGCGTCGGCAAACGCGTCCGTGACGTAGAGGAAGCCGAGCTTGTGCCGCGGCGTCAGGTCGCCCAGCTCGACGAGGATGGCGGCAGCGGCGTCGCGCCAAGCCGGCGCCGTTGCATGGGCGGCGCGAAAATCGTCCGTCATTATTGCTCCTCTCTAAGCGCCTGCGATACGACCGGCAGCATGCGTTCGACGATGACGGCAACGCCCTGAGCGTTTGGATGCAGACCGTCCGGCAGCTGCAGCGCCGGCTTCTGGATTACGCCGTCGAGGAAGAACGGATATAGCGGCACGTTGTGTATACGGGCGAGGTCGGAAAATATGGGATTGAATTCGGCGGCGTACGCCCTGCCCATGTTCGGCGGCGCCAGCATGCCCGCGAGCACGACCTTGACGCTGCGCGCCTTGATGCGCCGGATAATGCCGTCGAGGTTGCGCCGCGTTCCCGCCGGCGGCTGCCCGCGCAGCGCGTCATTGGCGCCCAGCTCGACGATAACGAGGTCTGGCCGTTCCTGCATCAGCCAGTCGAGCCGTGCCAGGCCGCCGGCCGTCGTGTCGCCGGAAACACCGCCATTGATCACGCGGACCTTGTGACCGGCGTCCCGCAATGCCATTTGCAGTCTTGACGGAAAACTGTCGCTTCCGTTTAGTCCGTAGCCGGCGGTGAGGCTGTCGCCAAGGGCGAGGATGGTTTTCTCCGCGGCGTGAACGAGATTGAAGCTGGCGAACGCGGAAAATACGAGCATCAAGGCGACCGCGCGAACAGCACGCCGGAACGATCGTTCGGACAACAATGGCTGAAGCGTCAGAAGTGGCATGAATCTTACGGCACCCATCGATCCGATTATAGCGCTCATGGACGTCAGGCTTACACTTAGTAGCGACGCCGGTCCGGTCAATATCCTGAGAGGCGTCGATCTGACCGTGGGCGCGGGCGAGAAGGTCAGTATCGTCGGGCCGTCTGGGGCCGGCAAGACCTCACTGATGATGATCGTCGCCGGTCTCGAGCAACCCACTGAAGGCGATGTCCAAGTGGCCGGCGTGACGCTCGGTGGCCTCGACGAGGATGCCCTTGCGCTGTTCCGTCGCGACAATGTCGGTATCGTTTTCCAGGACTTCCACCTGATACCGACCATGACGGCAACCGAGAATGTCGCGGTGCCTCTGGAGTTGGCGGGGCGCCGGGATGCGCTGGAGGCCGCCAAGGACCGGTTGGAGGCGGTCGGGTTGGGACACCGCTTGGTCCATTATCCCGGCCAGCTGTCGGGCGGCGAGCAACAGCGGGTAGCCCTGGCGCGGGCTTTCGCCATGAACCCTAAATTGCTGCTGGCGGATGAACCGACGGGCAATCTGGATAGCGACACCGGCGCACGGGTGATCGACCTGATGTTTGCCCTGTCGGTGGAGCAAGGCACGACATTGCTGCTGATCACCCATGAAAGCGCGGTTGCGGGAAAGTGCGACCGGACGATCCGTATCGATGACGGGCTGATCGTGAACGGGACCGACGGCGCATGCTGAAAGTCGCCTGGCGTATCGCGCGGCGCGAATTGCGGGGTGGCGTCCGGGGGTTCCGGGTTTTCTTGCTGTGTCTGGCAACCGGTGTCGCGGCCATCGCAGCGATCGGTTCGTTGTCCGCGGCCCTGACGGAAGGGATGCGCGCGGACGCCCGCAAGATACTTGGCGGCGACGTCGATTTGCAGCTCAGCCACCGGCCGGCGAACGACGCGCAACTGGCCTGGATGCGGGCGCGGGGCGACGTGTCGAGCGTCGCACAGATGCGGTCGCTGGCGCGGACGGACGACGCCCATACGCTGGTCGAGATCAAGGCCGTCGATGACGCCTATCCCCTTTTCGGCGAGTTGCGTCTCTCCGCGGCGACACCTTTGGCGAAAGCACTCGGGAAACAAGATGGGGTGTGGGGTGTGGCCGTCGACGCGCCGTTACTGCTGAAACTCGATGTCGACGTCGGTAGTCGCATCAAGATCGGCGATATCGCGGTCCGGATCGCCGCGACGATCGAACGGGAGCCGGACCGGGCCGCCAGTGCGTTCACGATCGGCCAACGCGTGCTCATCGGGTTCGAGGCCTTGAACGAGAGCGGGCTGGTGCAGCCGGGGAGCCTGATCCGCTACCACTATCGCATCGGTATCGCCGACCGCGGTGCGGTCGAAACCTGGCGCAAGGAGATCGACGCGTCGTTTCCGAAGGCCGGGTGGCGCATTCGAGATACGCGCAATGCGGCGCCGGGCCTCCGCCGCGCCATTGACCGGATCACGGTCTTCATGACGGTTGTCGGGCTGACGGCACTGCTGGTCGGCGGTGTCGGTGTCGGAAATGCGGTGCGCGCGTTCCTGCAGTCCCGGCAAGCGACGATCGCGACCATGAAATGTTTGGGCGCGTCGGCCCGAATGATATTCGCGGTATATATGATCCAGGTAATGGCGCTCGCTGGCGTCGGCGTGATGGCCGGGGTCACGCTCGGTGCGCTGGCCCCTGTCGCGGCGGTGCCGATTGTCGGCGAGCAACTGCCCATCGATATCCATATCGGCGTCTATCCCAAGCCGCTGCTGCTTTCCGTAATCTTCGGCCTGCTGGTGACATTGGTGTTCTCGCTGCTGCCGCTGGCGCGCGCGAGGACTGTGCCCGCGGCGAATCTGTTTCGCGATCTGGTGGCGCCCGTTCGGGGAGCGACCGCCTGGCGCGATATTCTGGTTTTCGCCGGCCTGGTGCTGCTGCTCGGCGGTGTCGTCATCTACACCGCGGACGATCGCCGGTTGGCGTCGTACTTCGTCGCCGGCGCTGCGGCTACCCTGGTGGTGTTCCGTATTGCCGCCGCCGCAATCGCGCAGCTGGCGCGCCGCGCGCCGCGGCTCCGCTCGGCCCATCTGCGATTTGCCCTCGGCAATCTGTACCGGCCCGGCGCGCCAACCGGTGTCGTGGCGACGTCGCTCGGTCTGGGACTGACTGTGCTGATCGCGGTGGCGCTGATCGAGGGCAACGTGTCCCGACTGGTCGGGCGCGGTCTGCCGGAGGAGGCGCCTGGCACCTATTTCATCGATATTCAGCCGCACCAGACCGAAGACTTCGACAGGATCGCCGGCGGTATCGAGGGGATCCGCAATCTGCGCCGTGTGCCGATGCTGCGCGGCCGCATCGTCGAGATCGACGGTACGCCGGTCGGGGACATCAAGGCGCCGCCGGAATTCGCCTGGATACTGCGCGGCGACCGCGGCCTGACCTGGGCCCGCACCCCGCCGAAAACGGGCAGCAAGGTCGTCGCGGGCGATTGGTGGCCGCCCGAATACAGCGGACCACCTCTCTTGTCGTTCGACGAAGCGGCGGCGCGGGGCCTGGGAATCGAAATCGGCGATACAATCAAACTGAACGTGCTGGGCCGCGAGTTCGAAGCGAAGGTCGCCAATCTGCGCCGGATCAATTGGAATTCCTTCGCGATCAACTTCGTCATGATCCTGGCGCCCGGCGTGCTCGACGGCGCGCCGCAAGCCCATATCGCGACCGCGCGGGCCGACGATCCGGCGATCGAGGTCGCGCTGGAACGCGCGGTCGCCAAGCGATTCTCCAACGTCTCCGCGATCCGTGTCCGCGAAGTGCTGGCCCGCCTGCAGGAGCTGGTCGCGCATCTGGCGATGGCGGTTCGGGTCGTCGGCATGGTTGTCATATTCTCCGGTGTTCTGGTTCTCGCCGGCGCCATTGCCGCCAGCCACAAACAGCGGGTGTACGATGCCGTCGTCCTCAAGGTGTTCGGCGCGACCCGGCGCGACATCATGACCGTGTTCGCCGTTGAATTCACCTGCCTGGCCGTCGCAACATCAATTATCGCGAGCCTGATCGGGACGGCGGCGTCCTGGGGAGTTGTGACCCGTCTGATGCACGCGGACTGGACGTTCCTGCCCCTGGAGGCGGCCTCGACGGTCGTGATTTGCCTTGTCGTGACGGTGCTGATCGGCGCGCTCGGGACCTGGTCCGCGATGGGCCGCAAGGCGGCGCCGTTGCTGCGAAACGAGTAGTATTTGCCGATAAGTTGAGTCTGACCGTACGAGCTTGGTTTTGGCAGAGAATTGTTGAATTCTCGGGCGGAAAAGCCAATATTACGTCTAACTCTTCCACTTAAAATTGCTCAAGGGTGTACAGATGGCTTTGGAACCGCGGCAGAGAACGATTTCGATGGGTGCCGGCGTCGATAGTCGCGCCGGTATCGATGAAGGCCTGCGGCGCTATATGCTCCGCGTTTACAACTATATGGCGCTGGGCGTTGCGCTGACCGGCGTGGTCGCGTTCGCCGTTTCAAGTTCGCCGGAAGCAATTCAGTTCATTTTCGGCAATACGCTCATCAGATGGGCGGTGATGTTGGCCCCGCTGGCATTTATCATGATCCTGTCCTTCGGCCTTCACAAGCTGAGCATGCCGGCAACGCAACTCCTGTTCTGGGCCTTCGCGGGCGTGATGGGGCTGTCCTTGTCGAGTATCTTCATCGTCTATAGCCTGCCCAGCATCACGCGCATCTTCTTCATCACGGCGTCGGCGTTCGCCGCGCTGAGCCTGTTTGGCTATACGACGAAGAAGGATTTGTCGGGCATGGGCACGTTCCTGTTCATGGGGCTGGTCGGTATCATCATCGCCAGCGTCGTGAATATTTTCCTGGCATCGAGCATGATGCATTTCATCATCTCGGTCGTCGGCGTTCTGGTGTTCGCCGGGTTGACGGCGTACGACACGCAGAAAATCAAGTCGGAATACCACATCAGCGATAGCGGCGAAGTTGCCGAGAAGAAGGCGATCTCCGGCGCGTTGCGCCTCTATCTCGACTTCATCAACATGTTCATCATGCTGTTGAGCCTGTTCGGCAGTCGCGACTAGCGATCCGGCAGACCAAATGGTTGCAACCCGCCCGGATCCGATCCGGGCGGTTTTTTCGTGCGCGGTATCGATCTGAAGGTCATCATCGGCGGTATGATTCTGCTCTTCACCGATTTTGGCTATGACGGCCCTTATGTCGGGCAGATGAAGGCGGTGCTCGCGGAGGCGGCGCCGGGCGTACCCGTCATCGATCTGATGCACGATGCGCCGGCGCACGACCCGTGCGCGGCCGCCTATCTGTTCGCGGCCCTAACGCCGGAGTTGCCGAGCAGCGCCATATGCGTTGCCGTCGTCGACCCGGGTGTCGGGAGCGACCGTCCGCCGGTCGCGCTTCAAGCGGATGGCCGCTGGTTCGTCGGTCCCGACAACGGGCTGTTCGAGATCCTGCAAAGACGCGCCGACGCGGCGCGGCAATGGACCATCATCTGGCGGCCGGAGCACCTCTCGCGGTCGTTCCACGGCCGCGACCTGTTCGCGCCGGTGGCGGCGCGGCTGGCGCTGGGCGAAGGCCCACCCGGCGATGCGTATCCTTCGACCTGGCGCGAGGCTTCGTCCCGGCCCGGTGCGGAGTGGCCTGATGATCGTGCTGCGGTCGTTTACATTGATCGGTTCGGGAATGTCATGACGGGATTGAGGGCAGCGTTATTCGATGAAAGTCATGAAATCATCGCAGGCGATGCGCGCGTCCGGCACGCTGCGGTCTTTTCCGATGTACCACCGGGCCGGGTTTTCTGGTATGGTAATTCATGCGGATTGATCGAAATTTCGGTCAATCGCGGCAGCGCGGAGGCTACCTGTCGATTGAAAATCGGCGACGTCATTGCCGCCGCGTAGCGTTGCAGTCTTTCGCCGGCGGGGTATCCGATGAGTCAGAACAAGGCCGCTCTACAGGTTTTGAGCCGCAAGACCTATCCTCCCGGTACACCCATATTCCGACAGGGCGATCCGGGCAACGCGGCCTACGTCGTGCAGACTGGTCAGATCGAGGTCTGGATCACCGAGAACGATCAGAAAAAGGTGCTGGGGACGATCGGCCCTGGCGGAATCTTCGGAGAGATGGCCCTGATCGACAATTCGGACCGCATGGCGTCCGCGACGGCGGTTGAGCCGAGCGTCTGCATCATGGTGCCGGAGAAGGTCTTTCAGGAAAAGATGGCGAATGCGGATTCGTTCATCGTCGCGCTGCTGCGGATTTTCTGTAACAACATCCGATCCATGCAGCAGGAACCCGAGGCGGACTAATCCTCTCGCGATCCAAGACGCCGCTGCACACCTTTGACAGCGTCGGTAAAGGCGATATTGCTCGTCGATCGTTCGGTTATCGTTTTGATCCCATCGCCGACTGTCCATTGTTACCGTCTACAATTCCTTATTCGGCAACGCGATGACTATGGATCATTTCTATGGCAGAGAAAAATCATTGATAAATTACAGTATTAACCAAAAAAAATTGTTAGAAAACATCTAAATATCACTAGTTAGTCGTATTAACCGCTATTAATGGGAAAAAACTATAGAAAAACTATAAAAGAATGTAAATGTGATGGTAATCACTGCAGAGTCGGCAAAAAAACTTAGAATCTCCGTATCAACGTAAAAAAGCCGAATAACAGATTGTCGATCGGAGAAAAATTATGCTTATGTATCATTCGGTAATTCTGGAAGCTTATCGCGCCGCCCTGGCCGATTGGACGGTTAAGGAAATAGA
>CAYLTU010000127.1:0-16116 GCA_964386465.1 uncultured Rhodospirillaceae bacterium | reverse complement strand
CCGCTCCAGCGCAAATCTTCTCCGATTCGCGCCAAACTGAACATGCAAGGGGAACAAGCTTAGAAACGGCGAGACCGCGGAACAAAGGATACTTCCATGACCCTAGCCGCCCCACTCGAACACACGATCGAGGCCTACAATCTTTCCGCCGCGTCGGAGAACAAGATCCACGACGATACGGTGGCCCGGAAGTTCGGCTTCGAGGGCGGGCTGGTGCCGGGCGTAGACGTCTACGCCTATATGATGCATCTGCCGGTGGCGCGTTTCAGTCCCGAATGGCTGTCGCGCGGCACGGCCGATTGCCGCTTCCACAAGCCGGTCTATGACGGCCGCAACGCCACGGTCGGCGGCAGCGTGGCGGGGGGCGACAGCATCGCGCTAAAGGTCGAGAGCGAGGGCGTTCTTTGCGCCACGGGACAGGCGAGCCTCGGCGCACCGCAGACCCCACCGGAAGCCGACGAGATCCCCACCGCTCCCCTGCCCGACCACGACACCCGTCCCGACGCAGCGCCGGAGAATCTAGTCGAGGGCCAGATCATGGGCACCCATGAGATCAGCCATGGCGCGGAAGAGAATGCCAAATATGTCCGCGACGTTCGCGAAAGCCTCGACCTTTACGAAAAGGAAGGCATCGTGCATCCGGGCCTGATCCTGCGCCTGTGCAACAAGGCGCTATCCCTGAATGTGAGGCTTGGCCCGTGGATCCATGTCGGCAGCGCTATCCAGAATTACGCAGCGGGCCGGGTCGGCGACCGCTTGGCCGCGCCCGCCCGCGTAATCAAGGAATACGAGCACAAGGGCCATCGGTTCGTGGAGCTGGACGTAATCATCACGGCGAACGGCGAAACCAGCCTCGCCCGTGTGCACCACACCGCGATCTACCGCCCGCGACAGGTCGCGGGCGGTTAGAAGGTTCGTCAGATGAAGAACGCCTGGTAGGTGTATCCCGCGGCGAGCGAGCCGGCGACACCGAAGAAGATGTAGGCGATGAAGACCGACTTGCGGACCAGGGCGAAGACGCCCATGGCAGCCGGGATGCTGGTGACCGCGCCCGCCGTCAGGAAGGCCAGCGCCGCGCCGGGGGCAGCCCCCATCTCGACCAGCCGCGCCACCATCGGGATCGCCGCGAAGCCGTTCAGATAGGCCGGGATGCCAACGACGGTGCTTGCCGGAACCGTCCACCAGTCGCCGGAGCCCAGAACCTGGCCGACATATTCCGGCGGCAGATAGGCGACCATCAGGCTTTCGATGACGAAGGCGAGGCTGAGCCATTTCAGCAGGAACGCGCCGGACGAGATCGAGGTCTCGCGGAACACCGTGACCCGCTCCGGCTCCTGCCAGAACTTCCACAACAGTGGCCGATCCGCCTTTATCGCATTGCTGGCACAGCAACCGATGACGCCGGTCTTCAGCGTGTCCGCGAAACCGCCGCGCACGACGATCGCCTGGGTCACGAAGCCCGCGATGGCGCCCATCACCATGGCGGTCACCAGATAGGCGGTCGCAAAGCCGACATCGAATACTGCCGTCGCCAGGATGTATTTCTCGATGCTCATCAGCGGCGAACTGATCCAGAAAGCCATCACCGGACCGAGCGGTACGCCGGCGGCGAGCAATGCCGCGATCAGCGGAATGACGCCACAGGAACAAAGCGGCACCAGCGCGCCGAAGAAGGCGGCACCGAGGATCACCATCGTGGTGCGCCCGGTGACGATGGTGGAGATGCGCTGATCCAACCCTGTCGCCTGCGCACCGCCGGCCGCCGCCATGGAGAGCAACAGGAAAGGCGAGATACCGAGCATCGCCTTCAGCAGGAACACGATGCTGTCGGCAAATTGCGCCATGGAAATCGCCGCGATGGCGATCAGCAGCGCGATCAGCGCCATATAGACCGGATCGATCCGGCGCGCGTTCTGTACCAATGTCCCTACGGCAGCGGTCATCCTACTAACTCCTCTTCGAAATCGCAGTGCCGGTCGAGGCCCGCGCAGCAATCTTCCATCAGGAAATCCATCAGTCCCCGCACCCGTTCATAGTCGATCCGGCACCGCAGCGAACGCCCTTCGCGCGTCTGCGTGACGATCCCGACCGAGACCATGTGCAGGATGTGATGCGACAGGGTCGATTTCGGAATGCCCAGATGATCCTGGATCGCCTTTACGGGCAACCCTTCCGGACCGGCCTGAACGAGAAGCCGGAACGTGGCAAGCCGATGCGGGTTGCCGAGTTCCGCCAACATGGTGGCTGCATTATCGATATCCATGTTTGAGATATAGAAGGCTGACAATTCGATGTCAACGATTGTTTTAGAATTATCGAACAATAGATATAACGGTTTGATTTAAAGAATGAATAGAGGTTCTAACTTCTCACTTAGTCGTCACGCACCGGTACAATCTCTTTCGCAACCGGCCGGAAAGCCCAAACCAGCGGCACACTCAGGACGGCCGTAATGGAGAGCAGATAGAAGGTGTTAATGTATCCGATCATGGAAGCCTGACGGAAAATCTCACCGCTGAGCGTTATCAAATCGTTCGTCGAACCATGCGACCACTCACCGCTGACCGAGGGCATCGTGAACAGCTGGTTGAACGGCGACACCCACTCCCGCAAGCCCGAATAGCTCTGCGCCGTGCTGCGCGTCAGGACCACGATGCTGATGGAAATGAACAGAACGCTGCCGAAATGGCGCATTACATTGAACAGCGCAGATCCGTCGACCATCAAATGGGCGCGCAACGTCGTGAACGCCAGGACGGACATCGGCGTGTAGGCGACTCCGAACCCGAATCCATGCAAAACGTTCGTCCAATAGACATCGAACTTGGTGATATTGACATCGAGCTGCGCCATCGCCGCGCCGGCTATCGCTTGACAGACCAGACCGAAGATCAGGCAACCCCGGGCGCTGATGCGGGTAAACTGCACGACGACCAGAAAACTCAGCCAGTTACCGACGCCCCGGGAGGTCAATACCACGCCGATGATCGTTTCCGGATAGCCGGCGACCTCGCTTAGCAGCGGCGGGAACATGACCAGCGGCGTGTAGCCGAACATGCCCATCAGCAAGGACATGATCAGGCCGATGACGAAATTGCGGTCCCGGTACAGCGCGCGATCGAACAGCGGATTCGACGTCGTCATCGTGTGCACGAGATAGAGGTAGAAGGCGAGGATCGCGACCGCCGCTTCGATAATGATTTCCGGCGACTCGAACCAATCCAGCCGTTGTCCCCGGTTCAACAACAGGGTCGCGGCGCCGATCGCCGTGGCCAGAGCGAAATAGCCCGGAAAGTCGATCGACCTGTCAGCGTCCCTTTCCTTGCTGCCCAGCGAGAACCAGGCGCCCAGGATGCCAAGCGCGCTGAACGGGACGATCATGAAAAAAGCCCAGCGCCAGTTGATCGCTTCCGCGATGGACCCGCCGATTATCGGACCGAGTACGGGTCCGAAAACACCGCCAATTCCCCACAGCATCAGCACTGTCGGATGCAGGTGCCGCGGGAAGCTCGCCATCAGCATGCCCTGCCCCAACGGCAGCAACGGCGCCCCGAAGATGCCCTGCAACACGCGAAAGAACACCAGCATTTCCAGCGACGTCGCAAGACCACAAAAGACTGTCGCCACCGTAAAGCCGGCAACCGTGCCGACGAGAAGGGTTCGCCAGCCAAGCTTGGCGGCAAGCAGGCCCGTCAACGGGGTCGCAATTGCCGTCGCTACCAGATTGAAGGTGATCGTCCAAGCGACCTGGTCCTGCGTTGCCGACAACGCGCCCTTTATCTGCGGCATGACGACCGACACGACCGTAATGGTCATGCCGAACAACAAAGTCGTCAGCTGCACGGTCGCGACGAGCAGCAGCCGCTGGAAGGTAAAATACTGAAGCATCAAGCCCTAGTGGACACAATCTAACAAATGGCACGCGGGTCGCCCGCGCACGGCGACGCATTGGAGCATGTTTCAGACAACACGGGTATGACACAACTTGTGCCGCCGCTGTACCGGTCCAATAATGGCCGGCCGCGAAAATCGAATCTGGCCAACAATTCGAGAGCAAGCCATGTACGACACAATTCTGACAGGCGGCCGCGTCGTCGATCCGTCGCAAAACGTCGATGCCGTTCAGGATATTGCTTTCAAGGATGGCGCGGTGGCCGCGCTGGGAGGCGATATCGACGGCGGCGAGGCAGAAACCGTCGACGTCTCCGGCAAGATCGTGTCGCCCGGCCTGATCGACATCCATGCCCACGTGAATTGGGGCGCGACCTATCTCAGCGTCGAGGCGGAAAATGTCGCGAAGAAAAGCGGCACGACGACGTTCGTCGATGCCGGCTCCGCAGGCGCCGGTACCTTCCATGGTTTCCGCCGTCATATCATCGAGCCGTCGCCGCTGCGAATCATCGCCTTCCTGAACATCTCGCATCCAGGCATGTTCGGATACGGACCGGGCTTCATGATTGGCGAGTCGGCCGATCTGAAATTTCTGCACACGGGTGCCTGTGTCGACGTGGCCCGCAAACACGGCGACCTGATCTGCGGCGTGAAAGTCCGGCTTGGCGGTAATGTTTCCGGCACGTTGGGCACCATACCGCTCGATCTGGCCATCGATGCCGCGGAGGAGCTCGACCTGCCGGTCATGGTGCATATCGGCCCGACCCCACCGCGCCGCCGGGATATTCTGGAGCGGCTTCGGCCCGGCGACATCCTGACCCATTGCTGCCGCATGTTCCCCAACGCGCTGGTCGACCGCGACCGCAACATCCGCGCCGAAGTCGAGGATGCGCGCGATCGCGGCGTGATTTTCGACGTCGGGCACGGACGCGGCTCCTTCGACTTCAAGGTCGCCCGCGCGATGGTCGAGAACGGCTTCGTGCCCGACGTGATCAGCAGCGACGTCCACATCGTCAGCATCGACGGCCCCGCCTTCGACGTGCTGGTGACCATGTCGAAATTCCTCTGCCTCGGCGTGCCGCTCGCCGAAGTGCTCCGCGCCGTCACGGTCAACGCCGCGAAGGCTGTCGGCCGCCCGGAGCTCGGCTCGCTCAAACCCGGATCACCGGGCGACGCCACGGTCCTCAGCATCGAATCAGGCGAATTCGACTACTACGACAGCCTCGGCCAGATCATGACCGGCGACCGGAAATTCGCCGTCGAACACATCCTGGTCGGCGGCAAGAGCTGGCCCTGAACGGCGCGATTAATCCCGCGTCAGCGCGCCGTAGACCCACAGCACGACGAGCACCAGAAGCCCTTCCAGCGCCATGACCAGCAGTGCCGTCGGCAGGCTGAAGGTCTCCGCCATCCAACCGACATTGATGAAGCCAATCGGCCCCGTGCCGATGCACAACGCCAGCACGCCGAACACGCGGCTGCGAAACTCCAGCGGTGCGTTGATGTAGGTCAGGGTGCTCTGCATCGTCGCGAAACCGGCGCCGAACAGACCGGCGACGGCTAGCGCCATCGAGGCGGCAGCGAAGGAGTGATACGGCCCGCCCGACACATAGGCAAGAATGCTGAGATAGAGAACCGTGCTCAAATAGCCGGCGCAGCCCCAGATGAAGATGCGTGCGAATGCCGCCGGCTTCGAGAAAATCGCGACGACGAGCGCACCAACGAAGGCGCCGAACCCTTCGAGGCTCGACAGCAGTCCGACCAGGAACGGGTCGAGGCCCAGCTGTTCCTTGCCGAGGATCGGGATCATCGCGGTAAAGGGAAAGCCCCAGACATTGAACACGATGGTGACGAGGAACACCCGGCGGAGATGCCAGTCGCCCAGTACGAAACGGACTCCCGCGATCAAATCCCGGATCAACGCCGGCGACACGGCGCGCTTTACGGAAGACGGCAGCTGTGCGAACAGGACGAGCAACAAGCAGACCGAATAGACCGTCACGCTGAGGGCGAACACGCCGATAATGCCGACCCATTGCAACATGACCCCGCCGAACAGCGGGCCGGCCATACGGGTCGCGCTGTTCGTTGCCGCATCCAGGCTCATCGCCGCGGACACGGAGTCGCCAGCGAGATCACCTACCAACCGGCGCCGCACCGGCATATCGGTCGCCCAAAACAGCCCGCTCAGCACCGAAGCGATCGCGATGTAGACGAAGGTCAATCGGTCGTAATACGCCAACGCCGACATCACGACGGAAACGGACAGGATCATCGCCATCGATGTGCTGAGCAGGAGTTTGCGGTTGACCCGGTCGGCGAACCCGCCGATCACGGGACCGCAGAATGTGAGGGGCAGGCCCCACAGAACCGGCACCAGCGCGACCAGGATCGGCGACCCGGTAATTTCGAAGGTGTAGACACCAAGCGCCAAGAGCTGGAACCAGCGGATGAACCCGGTGAGCGTGCCAAGCAGCCAGATCGAGACGTAGTTCGGGTTCTGGACGAGTCCGCGAATGCCGGTGGCTTGCGTGCTGTCGTCGATCGTTGCGTCCAAGCGTCTACCCAAATTCACTGCGGCGTGGCGCTAGTGCGCGGCGCGCCGTTAAGTTGATCCGATACCGGATTGTTGATAGCGTAATCCGGTTGAATTTATTTCATAATTCATAACAGCGACAAAGTTGTATTCCCGCGTGTCGGCCGCGCTGAAACGAGCGGTACGACCCACCCGGATTTGCGAGAAACTGTCTTGAACCTAAAAGGCAAAGTCAAATTTCTCCTGGGCGTCTGTTTGATCGGCGCAATAGGCGTGCTTGGCTACGAGGTGTTCTATTGGTTCACCCATGTCTATGAGAGCAATGCCCGCGTACAGACCGACTTCACGAACATCTCGGCGCAGATCGACGGCAAAATCGAGAACGTGCATGTCGCCGAAGGCAGCCCCGTCAAGGCCGGACAGCTGCTGATTACACTGGTCCATGAGGACATCAAGCTCAACATCGACTCGTTGCGGACCGACCTGGCGCTGGAAAAGGCGCGCCGCACCAGTCTGGAATCCGAAAAAGCCGCCTTCGAAGCGGAGCTGAACTCCAAGCTGGATACCCAGCGCGAGAAGATTCGCACGCTCGAGATCGAGTACCGGTCGCTGCAGGGGCGGCGCGACCTGGCCGAAAAGAACCTGTCGCGCACCAGCATCCTGTTCAAAAAGAAGCTGACGCCCGAAACCAAACTGACGGTGGAACAGGACAAGGTGCTCGTGCTCAAGGGGCAGGCGACGACACTCAGCGGCAGGATCGCCATCGCCAAAAAGGAACTCAATCAGCTGGTAGCGGAACAGCGCCAGATCGACGTACTCAGGAACAAGATCGAAATCTCCGACATCAAGCAGAACCAAATTCAGGATGCGATCCGCAAGCAGAAACTGATCCTCGGCTACCGGTTGATCACAAGCCCGATCGACGGTGTCGTCGGCCACATCCACAAATTCAAAGGCGAATATGTCGAGGACGGAATCAATATCCTGATGCTGCACGACCCGGACCGGTACTGGGTCGAAGCCTATGTCGACGAAGACCAGATCCGCCACGTAAAGCTCGAGCAGGACGTACTGATCAACTTCGACGCCTATCCGTTCGAAGATTATTTCGGCAAAGTGCGCAAAATCGGCAACATCACGACCGCCAGCAAGAATAACGGCGGCAATGGCGGCGAAGGCAAGAAGCTGGGCGGCTCCGTCGAGCGCGTACCGATCCGGATCTCGCTTGACGATCCGCCGCCCTACATCACGCCCGGCATGGGCGCCGACATCAACGTCCGGATATACGACAATATCCGGCTTTGGTAGACGCTTCTCTCTTTCGCTAATATCCGTCCACGCAACGCAACATTAACGCTCCCTCCATTGCCGAACCGGCATTGCGGGCGACACGAAAGCAACGGAATCAGAGCATGCAGACACGACAGCTCGGCGGCCTCTGGCCGGTTAGCGCATTGACCCTCGGCGGCGGCGGGATCGGCCAGCTTTGGGGCGAGACGACGCGGGACGAATGCGTCGCTACGACCCGCGCCGCGGTGGACGGTGGGATTAACTTGCTCGACATGGCGCCGACATACGGGCAGGGCGAAGCCGAGCGCGTCATCGGCGCCGCCTTCGAGGGGCGCTTGCCCACGGGTGTCCGCATTACGACCAAATGCCGCCTGGGCACGCCGGCACCGGACGAAGTCGAGGGCATACTTGGCCAAAGCCTGTCCGAGAGCCTTGAGCGGATGCAGCTGGACCGTGTCGATGTCTTTCTGCTGCATTCCAACATCATTCCCGACGACTACGACGCCAGCGCCTTCGCGGAGCGGCCCGCGACGCGCTGGACTGTCTATACGGAGCGATTCCGGGCGGCCTGCGAGACGTTGATGGCGCAAGGCCGGATCGGCGCCTGGGGCATTACCGGCATCGGCCTGCCCGAGCAGGTCGTGAACGCCCTCGCCTCCGAGCCGAAGCCACATGTCGTGCAGGCCATCACCAACCCCATCGACTCCATCGGCGAATTGAAATATTTCCAAGGCCCCACGCGCGCGTGCGACGTGATCAGGGCGGCCAACGCAGAAGGGGTCGGCGTGATGGGCATCCGCGCGGTGGCGGGCGGCGCATTCACCGATACGATAGACCGCAACCTGCCGGACGATCACGGCGTCGTCACCGACTACAAGCGCGCGGACACCTTCCGCGCACTGGCCGCCGAACGGGGTGACTCCGTGGCGGGGCTCGCGCACCGCTACGCGCTGACGATGCACGGGGTGGATACGGTCGTGCTCGGCATCAAGAACCGGGCCGAACTGGACGATTGTCTCAAGGCGGAAGCGGCTGGCCCGCTGTCGGCCGAAGAGATGGCGCAAATAGACGCGTCGTTCGCATAGACGCAGGGGGAACGGAACATGGAGACATACGATTACGTCATCGTCGGCGCGGGCTCGGCCGGCTGCGTGCTGGCCAACCGACTATCGGAGGATTCGAATGTCAATGTCCTGCTTTTGGAAGCGGGGCCCAAGGACACCTACCCGTTCATCCATATCCCGGCCGGCTTCTTCAAGACCCTGCACAACGAAAAGGTCAACTGGTGCTTCAGCACCGAGAAGGAGGAAGGCTGGGGCAATCGAGCGATTCACTGGCCGCGCGGCAAGGTGCTTGGCGGTTCGTCCTCGATCAACGGGCATCTGATCGTGCGCGGCCACCGCGAGGATTACGACGGCTGGGCGCAGCTCGGCAACCGTGGCTGGAGCTTCGACGACGTGCTCGGCTACTTCAAGAAGTTCGAGAACGCCGAGGTCGGCGACCCGGAGATACGCGGCCGCGGCGGACCGATAAACGTGCGCGAGCCGATCGAACGGCACCCGCTGACCGAACGCTTCATGGAAGCCTGCGTCGAGGCCGGCATCCCGCGCAACGGCGACTATAACGGCGAAACGCAGGAAGGCGTCGGCTACTTCCAGCAGGCGCTAAAGAACGGACGGCGGCAGAGCACGGCGCAGACCTATCTGAAGCTGGCAAAATCGCGGCCCAACCTACGGGTCGAAACCGAAGCCCACACGCGGCGGATCGTCGTCGAGGATGGCCGCGCCGTCGGCGTTGCCTACACGCAAAAAGGCGCCGAGAAAGAAGCTCGCGCCGGCCGCGAGGTTCTGCTTTCGGCCGGTTCGATCGGCTCGCCACAGATCCTGGAACTGTCCGGCATCGGCGACGCGGAGCGGATCAAGCCGCTCGGCATCGACAGCACGCATCACCTGCCCGGCGTCGGGGAGAATCTACACGACCATTATCTGGCCCGGCTGTGCTTCAAGGTGAAGGGCATCGGTACCTTCAACGAACGCTCGCGCGGCTGGCGGCTGGGCCTGGAGGTGCTGCGCTATGCGACGACCCGCACCGGTTTGCTGACCGCGGCGCCCGGCAATGTCAGCGCCTCGATCAAGGTCACGCCGGGCATGGCCACGCCGGACCTGCAGATGTCCTTCGCCCCGGCCAGCTATGTCGACGGGATCATCGGCGTGCTGGACGATTTCCCCGGCATGACATGCGGGTACTGGCAGCACCGCCCGGCGAGCCGCGGTTCGCTGCATTGCGTCTCCGCCGACCCGGCGGCCCATCCCAGCATCCGGCCGAACTATCTCGGCGACCCGATCGACCGCAACACGATGATCGCCGGCGCGCGCGCCGCCCGGCGCATCTTCGAACAGCCCGCGATCGCGAAATTCGCCGAGATCGAGACGATCCCCGGACCGGAGGTGCAGAGCGACGACGAAATCCTCGCCTATCTGCGCGAAAAAGGGGCCACGGTCTACCACCCTGTCGGCACTTGCAAGATGGGCACCGACCCGATGGCCGTCGTCGACCCGCAGCTCAAGATGCACGGGCTCGCGGGCCTGCGCGTCGTCGACGCCTCGATCATGCCGCGCATGGTCTCCGCCAACACCAACGCCGCCGTCCTGATGATCGCGGAAAAGGCCGCGGATTTGATCAAGGCGGATAGGAAGGCGGCGTAGAGGGACACATTGGTATCTTGACAAGCGGCAAAATGTTCCCGTAATGTTCTCTGTCGGTATGGCCTCCCCGGAAGGGACACCCGATGGTGACCAATCGTCTTTCAAAACGCACGGACCATGCCTGATCCCGTCCGAGAAGTGCGTGGTATCAGACGCGGCTCATCGCCGCCCGAAGAAGTCCGCGCCATCATCTACGAAGTCGAGCACGGCATTCGTGACACCGAGCATTCCTGCCTGATCCACTGCCCCGAAATCTTCGACACGGACAAGCGCATCGTCGGGGTCGACGACGACCAGGCGCTGGAGCTGTCCGAAATGTTCGTGGGAATGATGTTCGACCATCACGAAATCGATGTGGTCGAGGTTAAGGCGCTGTGACGATGCGGATACGAGTATCAGAGCGAGTTTGAATAAGCGCCTTGAGTTGCACCAACAAATTATTCTTCGTGGTTGTTGACGCCTATTTTTGTTCTTGTTATGTTCTTTATCAAGCAAAGGCTGCTAATTCTAGCTCTCTGAAAAAGGCAAAACCTTTAGTGGTTTCCTAGTTATCAGGCGCCATAGCCGTCCCGCATATTTGGAATATTACCACGCCTGAAATTTAGCGACGCCAAGTTAGAAGCTCTGACTTCGCGAACCGGATAACGCGCCTTTCAAACGAACTGAAACCTAGCGGCCGTAAGCACGGACACGTGCAACCTAACTCGCTTCAAAGAATCGTTGAGCTTACTTGAGTGAGCTCGGTTTACCTCGGAGTATGCCTATGCCTTCTCGCACACCATTGCCCCTCAATAAGCCCATCGGAGTAAATCTCGAAACCAATCCAGTCGATGTTGTAATTACAAAGCGTTCACTTTCGCGATTGGGACACTACAAAGTTCCAAAATGGGGACTATCTTCGGAACCTGATACTGATTTATTTGTGGGGATCAGACGATTTCAGCGCCAACGCAAGTTGAAAGTCGACGGGTTGATGAAACCCGAAGGACCGACCGCCTCAGAGATCGGGAGAATACTCACCCAAAACACGCCGCACGTTCCATCCACAAAAATTAACTCTAAGTCTGGCGCGCCCACACCGGAAGAATGTGACCACCTTTATTTTAAGGTGGATATTCCAACTTGCAGAGCAATTAGCGCGCGTCGGGGCAAACGAAGTGCCGCGCATTGCTTTCATTCGGCTGGTACACGTTATGGCCTTTGTCTGAGTGGCAGACCAATCAATGAATTGCCGCCTTTGAACACATGGAACAACTAATTTGGCGCTAAGGGATTTCGCTAAAAATCGATTGTACATACCCACAACCGGACAAGCTTATAAGACACTAAAAGATCGTCAACGCCTCCTCCAACGCCCTCAACAACCAGGATTTTAGCGCCGCTAAATCCGCCAGTGTGTACCGGTCCAACGCCCGCAGAAATGCGTCGAGCGCGTCCTGGGCTATGCCGGTCAGGGCGCAGGCGGGGGCGTTGCGACAGTGGTTGGTCGCCGGACGGAAGCATTCGACCAGCGCGAGATCGTCCTCGCAGCAGCGTAGCAGGTCGCCGAGATTGATGGCGTCGGACAGGCGCACCAGTTCCAGGCCGCCCTGCTGGCCGCGCATCGGCCTTGCAAATTTTCGCCGACGGACCTCGCACGCTGACGCGCGCTGACCGGTGAAAGCGCGCGTGAGTTCTGCTAGGAAGAGTTCGCGACACTCTTCGTCGACCGTGCCCAAATGATCGCGGCGGTCCGATGTACGCGATGTTCGCGGAGGACATGCTGTGAAATCGCTCCCCGGTGACCTCCACGCCTACAGCCGCACGGCGACGTTCGACGAGACCAGCATACCCGCCGGGCTGCTGAAGGATCACCAGACCAAGCCGGGCGTCTGGGGCGTCATCAACGTGCTGTCGGGATCCCTGCTCTACCGGATTGCGGCAACGGGCGCCGAGTACACCCTGTCGCCCGATGCCCCCGGCATCGTCGAGCCGGAGGCCCTGCACAATGTCGAGCCGCTCGGGCCGGTAACTTTCTACGTCGAGTTTTACCGGTAGGGCGCGGCGCTCATCGTCACCGATCCTCGAGCAATCCGGCGCGCTTTGCGACTTGCCAGTAGGTTTCGCCGATTGCCTCCCCATCCGCGACACGGGCGTCGACGCCGCAGTGGGCCAGGGCGCAGCGGTATAGCGCCGCGAGCGTATCATTGCCGGCCACCAGGACCGATTTGGCCACCGTGCCGACGGAATCCAGAGCAGCGGCGATTTCCGCGCCGATCAACAGGCCCGACAAATAGTCGGAGACATCTTCCGCCGCCAACTCGCCGAACAGAACTCGGCTGCGCGCGCCGAACAGGATATGGGTCAACTCGCCATGGCGCGCGCGCCCGTTCGTGACACCCTGTTCGAATGAGTCGCCGGCTCCAGCCGTCTCCGCCGCCGCAAGGACGGAAACGACCGTGTGATTAAGGATGGCCGCGTGCAGGTCGCCGGTCATGAAGGTCTTGAACCCGACGATGCGCCCCGCCTCCATCTGCACCCATTTGCTGTGCGTGCCGGGGAGGACGATCAGCGCGTTGGGATCGGAACCGGCGGCGGCGATTGCCTGAATTTCCTCGCCCCGGATGACATCGGGCATGTCCGCCACGCCGCGGCCCGATACGCCGGGAACGATCCAGACCGGTCGATCGCCCGGTGCCCGCACCAGCTCCGTTGCGAGTTCATCCAACCCGACGGGTAGGTTGCAATAGGGCGCCTCCCGCCAGCCGGTCGACGCGCCCACCATGCCCGAAAGCAGTGCAGGCAACGCGCCATACGCATCGGTCCAAGATGAGACCATTGCATCGAATGCCGCCTGAAACCCGCCAACTTCGACATTCGTCAGACCGAGGCCATCCGCGCGGCTGTCCATTACCGCGCCGTCACTGCCGATCAGATAGCCGCGCCGGTTCGTCGTGCCCCAATCCATGGCGATTAGCATGGGTTGCATATCATCCGACACCGGCATCACGCCGCAACAGGCGGCAAGGGCTGATTGCCTCGAATGAGGTCGGCGGCGCGTTCCGCCACCGCGACAACGGGCGCGTTGATGTTGCCGCCGGGCATGTCGGGCAGGATCGAGGCGTCCACGACCCGAAGATTGTCGGCGCCGCGCACCCGCAAGGTCGGATCGACGACGGCATCCGGGTCGTCCGCCGCGCCCATCTTGCAGGTACCGAGCGGGTGATGGACGGTCCAGGAAGTCTTGCGGATATAGGCCTCGATATCCGCGCGCGACGTACAATCCGGGCCCGGCGCGGTCTCCGGCCCGCGAAACGGGTCGAGCGGCTTCTGATGCGCGACATCGCGCACCATCTCCACGCCGCGGCAGAAGGTGTCCCAATCCTTTTCTGTCGTGAGGAAGTTCTGGTAGATGCGGACCCTGTCGCCGGGGTCCGCGGATCGCAGTTTGACGTGGCCGCGGCTTTCCGGATGCAGAAGTACCGGCCGAAGCATGAAAGCGTCCTTCGGGCGCGGCCGGTATCCCGGGAACCAGGGTTGCGTTTCCGGCGGCACGAAGCGCGTCAGTAGCTGAATGTCCGGCTGCTCCAAGGAAGGATCGCTCTTCAGGAACGCCATCACCGGCCCTGGCATGGCGGTGGCGAAACCGGTTCCGAAGACGTAGGCGCGCGCCATCTCCAGCAGCAACCGGTCATAACGCAACGTGTTGACGAAAGGCCCGTCGCCCTTGCGCTGGAACTCCACGCCGACCGACATGTGGTCCTGCAGGTTCTTGCCGACGCCGCGCAACGCGAGGCGGCATTCGATGCCGTGTTCGGCCAACTCGTCCGGATCGCCGATGCCGGAGAGCATCAGGGTCTGCGGCGAATTGATCACGCCGCCGCACAATACGACCTCGCTATCCGCCCGCGCCGTCACTGACCGGCCGCCCCGCTCATAGCGGACGCCGACGGCGCGCGTGCCCTCGAACAGAATCTCCAGCACCATGGACTTCGCCGACAGCGTCAGGTTCGGGCGCGACAGGGCGGAACGCAGATAGGCGACCGGTGCGCTACAGCGCAGGCCGCGGCGGATGGTCGACTGCATGACGCAGAACCCTTCCGACTGCGCGCCGTTATAGTCCGGCGTCGCCGAATAGCCTGCAGCCTCGCCCGCCGCGAAAAGAGCCTGCACCAGCGGGTCGGGGTACTTGTTCTGAGTCGTGGTCAGCGGTCCACCCGCGCCACGAAAATCGTCGGCACCGCCCTCCCAGTCTTCCTGGCGGCGGAAATAGGGCAGCAGGTCGGCGTAGGACCAGCCGGTGCAGCCGCCGCGCGACCAGCGGTCGAAATCGAGCGGGTGACAACGGACATAGGCCATCGCATTCACCGAAGAGCATCCGCCGATCACCTTGCCGCGGGCGCATTCGATTTCTCGATTGTCGAGGGCCGGTTCCGGCTCGGTGAAATAGCCCCAATCAAATAGCCGCTTTTGCAGGATGCGGCCCCAGCCGATCGGAACGCGGATGACCGGGTCGCGGTCGGAGCCGCCGGCCTCCAATAGAAGGACCGTTGCCGCGGAATCCTCGCTCAGCCGGCTGGCCACCGCGCAACCGGCCGAGCCGGCGCCAATCACGATGTAGTCGTAGGATTGCTCAGACACCACCGGCATTGCCCTTGCGTTCAGTTCGGGGCCGCGAACTCATGCTCGGGATGGCCGGCCATGCGGGTGTGGACCATCACGCGCGGTTCGCGCAGATCCCACGGACAGGCCTGGTGCAACAGACAGCGATTGTCCCAGAGCACAACATCGCCCGCGGCCCATTTGTGATGATGCATCCATGGCGGACGGCACGCGAAATCGGTCAACTCGTCCAGCAAGACTTGCGACTCCGCGTCCGACAGCCCGGGTATGCCGTATGCGTGGCGGCCGATGGTCAGCGTCTTGCGCTCCGTTTCCGGGTGCGTCTTCACCAGCGGCCGCAAGGGCGGGTCCTTCTGGTCCAGGCCATAGCCGGAATATTCACTATCTTTCTCTTTCGTCTCGCGGCCAACCTTGCGTTGGCTGTGGATCAAGGAATGGTGCGCCGAGAGCCCTTCAAGCCTCGCTTTCATCGCGTCGTCCAGCGCCTCGTAGGCTGCGGACATGTCGGCCCAACCGGTTTCTCCGCCCGCCGTCGGCACCATGTCGGCGCGGAACACAGCGCCCTTGGCCTGAACCGGCATGTAGGTGCTGTCGTGATGCCAACCCATATTGCCCTTCATGATCTTGACCATGTCGTCTTCGTCGCTGACGCGCATGGAGCCATCTTCCTTGACGTTGCTAAACTCGAACAGCTTGATTTCCAGCGCGCCGAAGCGCTTTCCGAACGCGACCTGCTTATCGTTGTCGAGATGCTGGCCCGGAAAAATCAGCAGTGAATAGTTCAGCCACGTGTCGTAGAGTTCTTGGAACCTCTCGTCATCCAGGTCGGTCACCGTCACACCCGTCACGGTGGCGCCGAAACTCGCGTCGAGCGGCATTACGTCCATCGTCGGTCCCCTCCAGAAGGCCTTCCGGCGCGAATGATAACCTTAAACCGGCATCACGGGCAGTACCACATGCGACGGATGCGCCCCGTCGTGGAACACCGTCTGGTGCGCGACAGCCAGCGCCGGATCGAAGTAGTCTTCCGCTCCGGTATTGTGGTTGCGGTCGAAATTCGGGAAATCGCTGCTCTGAATGTCGATCCGGATA
>CAYLTU010000126.1:0-16150 GCA_964386465.1 uncultured Rhodospirillaceae bacterium | reverse complement strand
GCCACACCATATCTAACCAGTTGAATCTATTCGAATAACAATGGGACAGTAGTGGTCGAAACCTGTTTCCCGACAACGTCCTCCCGGTTCGTCGTCCGCAGCAACGTCAGACCGGGCTTATTGACGAAAGTCACAACACTGCCCTCGCATTCGCAGATCAAATTGAGGGCGTTGTCGACCAGGGATCGAAATCGGTACTCGGAAGCCAGAACATTGGAAGAAAGTTCGATTCGATTCGACGCATCCTCCGCCTTCATGACGACGAAATCCGAACCCAATTCCCGCACCGGATGGCCGCCGATATTGACACCGATTTTCGAACCGTCGGCGGCGGCCATCATGGCAAGAGTCGGTGTCTTCGACTCGACGACCATGTCAAGGAACCCAATGCCCCCTGTAGTCTTTGGCCAACAGTTCGTCGAATTCCAATCCGGAGAGGCAATCAGTTTCCGCGTATCCGAGGAGCCTGAGTCCCCGACTGTTCATCGCGCGGACAATTCCACCCTCGCAACAGCAGGCGAGTCCCGGGAAAAACTCCAGGATATCTCTGACACTGCTCACCGTGAACCGCGCGCCACTCCGGCGACGCTCGCGATGGGGCGTTGGAGAGTCGTCGTCAATTGAGCGATTAGCTGCAATCATACATGGAAAGTCGCGGGAAGACCTTAATAAATCGTGACTCTCGGCTAACAAGCGATAGGCCTTCTTCCGAAATCCCGGCAGAATTGCCAAACTGAAATTTGTTTTGATGGGGGTCTCAGAGTCCACTAGGGTTAGGGTGAACGGTCGGTACGGGGGAAATGCCATGCGAAACGCGGCTTTGGCGACGGTTGCGATTACAATTTCCGTCATGTTAGGCGGCGCGGGGAGCGCCTCGGCGGCGGACATCTGCACGGGTTTCGGACCGCAGACGCCGCGGGACATCGCGAGCGTCACGGGCGCCAACAAGCGGCTTTTCAACTTGGCGCCGCCCGCATCCCAACTGAATCTCTGCAACATCCACACCCATACCAACGCGGAACATAAAGGACCGGGGTTTTCGGTCTTCGCGGGCAAGGGCGACCATGGCGGCTACAAGTGCAACGAGACGGACAAGCTGACGAAAGCGGAACTCGAAGATCCGTCGCATGGACACGGCGCGTTCCACGGCATCAAGCCTGGCGACACCATCGAGGTGCATTGGGTCCATTCCTCCTGCGACATCGCGCCGGGCAAGGGTCTCGGCTCCTGCCTCAGCAAGAAATGCGCGAACCCGCAGTTGCGGGTGGAAACGCAGGTGTTCCTGGTCGTGAACGACAAGAACGCGCTGAACTTCGCCGACTTCGCCTATGCGGGAAACATGAAGAGCGGGCTGCATCAGGCGAAATCCCTGCCCTCCGGGACGGGAACGCCGGTCGTGTTCACGGGTTCGACCACGGGCACGAGTTACACGCAATCCGTCTGTTCGCCACTGCAGGTGACCTGGAGCGTTCGGCCGCAATGCGCCAAGGTCGACGTAAACTCGCTCTACAAATGGGCGAAGGACGGCAACGTCTTCAAGGAAGACCACTCGCACGGCGTCCGCCAGTTGGTCACCGCGCCGGAGCTGCTGTCGCCGATCAAGTAGTCTCCTGACGGGACCGTTTTGTGTTCGCGGCGGGCGGAATGTTACGCTCGCGGCAAGGCACAGCGGCAATCCCGAACAGTGGAGACAATCATGAATGTGGGTTTCATCGGCCTCGGCACCATGGGGGCCAGCATCGCGTTGAACGCGATCAAGGGCGGCAATTCGCTCACCGTTCACGACATCAACAAGGACGCGGCGGCCGAGCACATCAAGCTGGGCGCGGCCTGGGCCGACACGCCGAAAGCGGTCGCGGCAGCCAGCGAGGTCGTTTTCACCTCGCTGCCGGGACCGCCCGAGGTACAGGCGGTCGTGCTTGGCGAAAACGGGCTGATCGAAGGGTTCAAGCCTGGCAGCGCCTATTTCGATCTCAGCACCAACTCACCGACGGTGATCCGCGACATTCACGCCGCGTTGGCCGAGAAAGGCGTCGAGGTACTGGACGCGCCGGTCAGCGGCGGGCCGGACGGCGCGCGGTCGGGCAAGATGGCGATTTGGATCGGCGGCGACGAGGAAACGTATAACAAGTACCTGATTGTACTGAACAGCATGGGCGACGCGCCGTACTACGTCGGCCCGATCGGCGCCGGCGCGGTAGCCAAGCTGGTACACAACTGTAGCGGGTATATTCTGCAAACAGCTCTCGCCGAGACCTTCTCCATGGGCGTCAAGGCCGGGGTCAATCCGGAGGGGCTGTGGCAGGCGCTGCGCAAGGGCGCGCTCGGCCGCCGCCGGGTATTCGACACCATGTCGCGCCAGTTCCTGCCGGGCCGCTTCGACCCGCCCGACTTCGCGCTCAAGCTGGCGCGCAAGGACGTCGCGCTGGCCTGCGAGGTCGGTCGCGAGTTCGACGTGCCGATGCGCCTGGCGCACATGACCCTGATGGAGATGACCGAGGCCATGAACCGCGGCTGGGAAGGCCGCGATTCCAGAGTCGCCATGACCCTGCAGACAGAGCGCGCCGGCGTCGACGTCCGCGTCTCCGACAACCGGATCGCCGAGATCCTGGCGGAGGACTCGTGAGCCTGCAGGGAAAGACCGCGCTGGTCACCGGGTCCGGCCGCAATATCGGCCGGGGCGTCGCCCTGCATTTGGCGGACGCCGGCTGCAACGTGGTGCTCAACGGCAGCCGGGACCGGGCCGCCTGCGAGGCGGTCGCCGCAAAAATCCAGGCGCTCGGCGCGGGAGCGGCGATCGAAATGTGCGATATCGGCGACCGCGCGGCCGTGCTGGCGATGGCGCAGTCGGCCCTCGGCCGGTTCGGCACCGTCGACATCCTGATCAACAACGCCGCGATCCGCCCCGCGGGCGACTTCCTGGAGGTCTCCGAAGAGGATTGGAACCGGGTGATGGACGTCAATTTCACCGCCGCGTTCCACCTCTGCCGCGCCTTCCTGCCCGGCATGATCGACAAAGGCTGGGGCCGCATCGTCAACTTCACCGGCATGAACGCGCAGATGGGTGGGCACAGCCGGCCTGCGGTCACCGTCTCGAAACATGCCATGTGGGGCCTGACCAAGACCCTTTCGCGGGATTACGGGCCGCAAGGCGTGACGACGAACATCGTCTCGCCCGGCACCTTCCCCGACATCAGCGTCGACACCTCGACACCGGATTTCGAGGCGCTGCGACAGGCCAACCTGTCGGGCCGCCTCGGCACCCCGGACGATATCGCCGCCATGATCGATCTGCTGGTCTCCGAACAGGGCGGTTTCATCAACGGCCAGATGCTGCAAATCAATGGCGGCGTGGTGAACCAGTTCTAGAACGCGCCCGGCAACAAGCGTGCCGGATCCAACAAAAGTAATCACCCATTCCATCGACGCGCGCCGCCGGTGCTACACTGACGGCCCCGAAGGCCGGCCGCCGCGTGTCGCGACGTGCAAACTCCGCAATGGGACGAGGAAGTCCACCGCATGTTCTACGGCTGGCGAGTCGTCGGCGTCTGTTTCGCCGCCGCGGTATTTACCTGGGGTCTCGGCGTTTTCGGTGCGAGCGTTTACCTGAGCGAGATATCGAAGGCGCATGGCTGGGCGATTTCGGTCGTCTCTTCGGCAATCACGGTCTTCTATCTGACGAATGCGTGCTGCCTGCCGGCGGTCGGCGCCATGATCGACCGCTGGGGGCCACGCCCGGTGATCGGCTGCGGTGCACTGCTGCTCGCTTCGGGCGTTGCCGCCGTCGGCCAGTTGACCGAACTGTGGCACCTCTACGCCGCCTTCGTTTGCATGGGTTTCGGTTACGCCACCATGTCGGTCACGGGGTTGAGCGCCGCCATCGCGCCCTGGTTCGAGCGCCACCAGGGACGCAGTGTCGCGTTGGCGCTGACCGGGGCCAGTGTCGGCGCGATGGCGGTCGTGCCCCTGCTGGTGCTGGCCATCGCTGCGTTGGGATTCGCCGAGGCAACGCTGCGGGCCGCGCTGCTGACGGCCGTGGTGATGGCGCCGCTTGCGTTGGTCGTGTTGCGGTTCCGCGGGCCCGGCGATCTCGGGCTGGGGCGGGATGGCGATCCCCCGACGGCGGCGGCGCCGGCCGGCCAAACAGCCGCCGCGCCGTCGGCGACGCGTCGCGATGCCCTGCGCACATTTCTGTTGTGGAGCGTCCCGCTTGGCTTCGCGCTCGGTCTGACCGTGCAGATCGGATTCCTGACCCACCATTACGCGCTCGCCGAACCAGCGCTGGGCCCTGAAGGCGCGGGCTGGCTGGTCGGGGCCACCGGCTTCACCGGCCTGCTCGGCCGGTTGCTGCTGGCTCATGTCGCGGATCACGTGGATACGCGCCTTTACAGCGCCGCGATACTTATCGTCCAGGCCGTGGTGCTGGGCGCGATCGCCTATTTTCCCTCGGCTGCCGTGCTAATCGCCATGAGTCTTGTGTATGGGTTCTGTCTAGGGCAGATCACGACCCTGTCGCCGATCGTCGTGCGCCGTGAGTTCGGCGCCGCTGCGTTCGGCGTTATCTACGGCATGACCGGGACGGTGATCCAATTCTGCTCGGCCTTCGGGCCGGCCCTCTTTGGGGTACTGGTCGATCTGTTTGGCGGCTATGGACCGGTCCTGGCGATTGCCGCCGGGTTTGAGTTGAGCGCGGCCTTGGTCCTGATGGCCGGCCGTGCCGGGCGTTAGAGTACCTTCACAGGATTGAACCTGCTTCATTCGATCACCGGTAGACATAAACATTTAGAGAATATCCCGCCGCGGCTTGTAAGGGGCGGGTGTCTATTTGTGAGTTTTTCTCCGTTCCCTGGACATTTCGCCCTGAGCTTCCCAATCGGCTGACAATCGGCCGGTGATGCCAGCTTGCTTTCGCTACGGTGACACCGGTATCAATGCCATAGGCAGGTCCGGAAAGAGCCGTGGTTCACGGAATGACCAATTACCCCGTTCAAGGCTAGTGCGCCGTGTGGCTTCTCATCACCTGCACGCTGGTCACGACGCTCTACGCGACCACGATCACCATCGCGAACGTGTCACTGCCGCAAATTCAGGGCGCGCTATCGGCCAGCCCCGATCAGATTGCCTGGGTCGTCACTTCCAATCTGATTGCGACGGCGGTGACGATCCCGCTGGCCGGCTGGGTCTCGGACCGCTTCGGCCGGCGGCGCTGCATGATCTGGGGAGTCGCGGGGTTCGCGGCCGCCTCGCTGATGTGCGGACTGTCCACCTCGCTTGCCGAGCTCGTCTTCTGGCGCGTGCTGCAATCGGCTTTCGGCTCTCCGCTCACACCGATCGCGCAATCTGTCGTCATCGATGAGTTCACCGGCGAGAAGCGTGGCGCGGCGACGGCGATCTACAGTCTGGGCGTCGGCGTGGCCCCGACGATTGCGCCCATGCTCGGCGGTTATGTCAGCGAGGAGTATTCCTGGAGTTGGGTCTTCTTCATTCTCATACCGGTGGCCCTCATCGCGCTGGCCGGGGTGCTGATGTTCATCAAACCCGATCCGCCGCGCGAAGACCGGCCGAAACTCGATTGGACCGGGTTTCTGAGCCTCTCCATCGCCGTCGCCTGCGTGCAGCTCATGCTCGACCGCGGCGAGCGCGAGGAATGGTTCGACTCGATCGAGATCATTCTCGAATGCGCCCTTGCCCTCCTGTGCGGCTGGATCTTCATGGTGCACAGCTTGACGAGCGACCGCCCGTTCCTGGACCCGCGCATCCTGCTGGAGAGGAATTACGCCCTGGGCATCGGCATCGCCGGCATATTCGGCATGCTGTTCGTCACGCCCATGGTGATGATGCCGGCGATGGTGCAGCAGCTCCGCGACGTGCCCGAGTTCACCGTCGGTATTCTGATCGCCGTGCGCGGCATCGGCACCGGCGTGTCGCAGATCATCATGATCTTCTTTGCTCACCGCTGGAACCCGCGGCTGCTGTTTCTCATCGGCTTCGCAGCGCACACCTATGCCGGCCTGATGATGGCGCGCTTCGATATGAACGTGTCGCTGGCCGAGATATCCTGGGCCATGGCGATCCAGGGCTTCGGGGTCGGGTGGATATGGGTCCCAATGACGCTGGTCACCTTCTCGAACTTCGATCCGCGCCGCTCGGCGCAAGGGATGGCGCTGTTCCATTTCATCCGCAGCATCGGCTCCAGCTACTACATTTCGGCCAGCTTCGTGGTGGTTTTTCACACCCAGAAAATGAACTACAGCGATCTGGTGCAATGGATCAATCCATTCAGCGACCGCTTGAACCTCTCGGGCGTGTGGGACGTCTGGAATCCCGGGAGCACGGCCGGCCTGGCCGGCATCGCCGGCGAAGTGACACGTCAGGCGACGACCATCGGCTATATAAACTCCTTCAATCTATTCCTGTGGATCTCGCTGCTCGTCTACCCCCTCGTCGCACTGGTCGCCTGGCCGCCACGCGGCTACCGGCCCCGCGCTTAAGGCATACACTCACTGCCAAACACCGCATCTCTGCATAATGCGGGTGTCATATCGCGGGACTGAGCTAACGTCCTTCGGCGGCCTTCCAGGGAGCGCCGCCGCGGCGCCGAACGCGCGTTCTGGAATTCCATACCAACATTCCAAGCAACGTTTTGGCCGCGAGAGCCGGCTTCCGGTTCACCATCGCTTTCCGATAGGAATGCCGAGCGCCCGCCCGGTCACTTCACGGCGCCGTCCGTCTTCAGGTCGGCCACCGCTGCGCCGTCCAATTCCAGCCAGTCGCGCAGCACCTCGTCGGTGTGCTGGCCCAGCATCGGGGACGGCTTGACGCGAGTCGGCCGGCCATCCACCCGCACCGGCCAGGCCGGCATCTTGAACGGCTTGTGCGCCGGGTGAACCATCGTCTGCATGATGCCCCGCTGCTCGAAGGTCACGTCGCTGTTGAGCTCCATCGTGTCCAGCACCGGGCCGACCGGAATGCCCTCGCCGCCGACCTTTTCCATCGCCTCGAACTTGGTTTGGGTGCGGGTCCAGGTGCCGACGATCTCATCCACCTCCGGCTCACGCGCCGCGCGGTCGCGCGGCGCAAGGTAGCGTTCATCGCCGACCAAATCCTCGCGCCCGACCACCTTCAGCAGCCGGTTCCAATGTTCGGGGTTCGCCGCGCTGGTCGAGATATAGACATAGTCGTTCGGCCCGCCGGGCGCGCAGGGGAATAGCCCCTTCGGAGCCGACTGGGTATCCGCGATCTTGCTGCCGGCGCGCCCCGCCGGCTTGCCGGTGCGGCCGGTGGTAGCGAAATTGGTGCGCATGAAGTGCAGGATCGCGTCCTGCATGGCGACCTGCAGATGGTGCCCTTCGCCGGTTTCCTTGCGCTTGTTCAGGGCGCTCACGATGGTGAAGGCCATCACCATGCCGGTGCCCGTATCGCCGACGGAAATGCCCGGCCGGGTCGGCGGTCCATCCGCCTCGCCGGTAACGCTGAAGGTGCCGCCGGCGGCCTGTGCGATCATGTCGAAGGCGAGGTTCTTCTCATACGGGCTGCCCTCGCCGAAGCCCTTGATCTGGGCGTAGACGATGCCGGGGTTGATGTCCTTGACCACTTCGTAGGACAGGCCGAGCCGCTCGATAGCGCCGGGCGCGAAGTTCTCCACCATCACGTCGGCCCCCCGGATCATGTCCTTGACCAGGGCCAGCCCCTTGTCCGACTTCAGATTGACGGCAATGGACTTCTTGTTGGCGTTGAAGACCTGAAAGTAATAGGGATCGTCGTCCGGTTCGCCGGGGCGCAGCCGGCGACCGGGATCGCCCAGCTTCGGGTTCTCCACCTTGACCACGTCGGCGCCCATCCAGGCGAGCGCCTCGGTGCAGGTGGTGCCGGCCTCGAACTGGGTGAAGTCGACGACCTTGACGTCCTCCAGGAAGCTGAATTCGGCGATGTTGGCGATGGGTGCGGCTGTGGTATCCGGCATGGCTGGCTCCCCCGGCTGTCCGATGGCAAGAAACGTTTCGGTGCGGCGACAAGCTTGGCACAAACGACGCGGTCAGGGAAAGACGGGCACGGGACGGTTTAACTCAGTCGGACTTCGCCGCCTTCCAAGCGGCGTAGCCGCCGGCGAGCGATGCGACGTTCTGGAATCCCATTTCAAGCAAGGTTTTGGCTGCCAGAGCCGACCGTCCCCCCGTCCCGCAGTAAAGAATGAAACGAAGACCTGGGTCGAGTTCGGTATTGTAGATAGGGCTGTCCGGGTCGGCCTGAAATTCCAGCAAGCCGCGAGACACGTGCACCGAACCGGGGATCGCGCCGTCGCGGTCCCGTTCGACAGTCTCGCGCGCATCGACCAGCAGCGTCTCGCTGTCGTCGAGTGCGAAGTCGAGATCCTGCACCGAAACTGTCTCGATCAGCGCATTGGCCTCCGCCAGGAGTTCTTTGAATCCGCGTTTTACCAAGAGTTTTCGTCTCGTTCCCGCCCGGCCAAATCGTAACGGCGTCAGCCTAACAAGAAGAGTGCGCCGGCGAACTGATCTCGATCAAACGGCTCCGAGCCATATCGTGCGGAAAGAATGCAGAATGAATCAGCCGGCTGGTTCGTGCCGCACACCTCCCGGGTAAACCGCTCAGCGGTGCCGAAGCAGAACTGGGTCGCTTCGACACCAAATGGTTCAATTGCGATCGATCAGTTCGAATAACCCGGCGGCGCGGTGAAGGCGTAGCCTTCGGCCTCCAGCAGCTTGGCCAGCCCGATCGTCTCGAGATCGCCGTACTGGCGGCCGATGATCTGGATGCCGATGGGCAGGCCGTCCGCGTTCGGTCCGGTCGGAATGATGGTCGAGGGCAGATAGCAGCAAACCGCCATGCCCGCCCAGAATAGCTGCTCGAAATAGGGCCGCTCGGCGCCGTCGATCGTTATCGTGCGCCCGCCCATCGGCCGGTGGTCGTGCTCGAAGGCGGGCGTCGCCATGATCGGCGCGATGAGGGCGTCGTACTCCTTGAAGAAGGCGTCCCAGGCCCAGCGCAGGAACATCCGCTTGTTGTGCGCCGTGTAATGGTCATGGTGCGTGATGGTCTGTGTCCGCAGCATTTTCGCGCCACCACTTTGATTGTCGGGCGAGAGTTCCGACGCGGCCTGCACCATATCGGCGAACGCCGCGTCCGGCGTGCGCGCGGCCATCGCGGACCACAGCAGCGTCTGAAAGGTGTCGTGCGCGTCCGCCGGATCGAAGTCCGGCCGTGCCTCGAAGTCGGCCGTGCCGCCGGCGTCCGAAATGGTCTTGGCGACGGCGGCGACGCGGTCCTGGACTTCTTGGCTGACCGGCGCCATCGCCTCGTTCGTCCAGACGGCGACCTTGTAGTCGCCCAGCGTTGCGTGCCGCGGCCGCGGCAAATCGAGCGTTAGACCGACCCCGTCGAGTTCGTCCGGTCCCGCCATCGCCAGGACGCCGGTCTCGAGGTCTTGCGCGCCGCGCGCCAGGGGCCCGACCACCGACAGGTCCGGCTGAACCAGGAAGCCCGGCAGGGCGTGGCCGCGCGGCGGAATCAGGCCCCAGGTCGGCTTGTGTCCGAAGACGCCGCAGAAATGCGATGGATTGCGGATCGAGCCGCCGATATCGGAGCCGGATTCGAAGCCGCACAAACCGGCCGCCAACGCCGCCGCCGAACCGCCGGAAGAGCCGCCCGGTATGCGCTTGAGGTCCCACGGGCTGTTGGTGGTTCCGTAGACCTCGTTGTAGCTCTGGAAATCCGCCAGGTTGAGCGGCACGTTGGTCTTGCCGAACAGAACCACGCCGGCGGCGTTCAGACGCTCGACCGCCAGGGCGTCGCTCTCGGCGATGTTGTCCTTCATGTCGGGACGGCCGTTCGTGGTCGGCAAGCCGGCGACGTTGTAGGATTCCTTGATGGTCATGGGCACGCCATGCAGCGGACCCCAGAGTTCGCCTTTCGCCAGCGCCGCATCGGCCTCGCCCGCCCGCGCCCGTTCCGCGTCGAGAACGATGATGGCGTTGAGCGCGGGATTGTAGCGTTCGACCCTGCCGAGATAATGTTCGAGCAGTTCCAGCGCACTGATGTCTTTCGCCCGAATCATGGCGGCGAGTTCGGTCGCGGACTTGAAGGCAAGTTCCGGCATTTTTCGTCCTGTTATCTATTGGCGTGGGCCAGGATTGGCACTTCGATAGCCGAGCCTACAATAGGTTCTGAGGGTTTAAAACCGGCTCGCGCCGGTCCGGCGTTTCGGTTGATTTGTAATGGCCCGGAACACCGCGAAATTCAAACGATCGCCGTTCCGATACGCGAAATTTTATATTCGAAAATATCATAGTAGTAGGTGCAATTTTCGTTCGACGGTATATCCGAACGCTTGAAACAATGCGATCGGCATGAAAAGAAGAAATAATGTCGTCGATTTGGCAGAATAATCCGTCTTCGATTGCCGAACCATCACCAGGGAGGGAAAGATGCTTGCACGAAAATTTGCTATTGCCGCCACGCTCGCGGCATTCGCGGTTGCGGTAACCGCCCTTTCGTCGATATCGGCGGATGCGAAAACCATCACGGTTCGGATTGGGTCGGGTCATCCGCCAACGGTCGTCTATGCGGGGCTGATGAAGACGTTCTTTCAGCCCGAACTCAAGAAGGCGGTCGAGGCCAAGACCAGCCACAAGATCAACTTCATCGAAGGCTATTCGGGCTCCATCGTGAAGGTGTTCGATACCTTCGAGGGAATTCAGAACGGCGTCCTCGATATCGGCGGTTTCTGTTTCTGCTTCGAGGCCTCCAAGCTGCCGATGCACGCCTTCCAGATCATGCTGCCCTTCGGCACCATGGACCCGGTGCAAAGCGTCGCCATCGCTGGCTCGATCTACAAACAGTTCCCGCTGCTCGAAAAGGCGTTCCAGAAGTACAACCAGACCATGCTCGCGCGGATCGGCGACGGCGGCTACAACCTCGGCACCAACTTCCCGTGGAAGGAAGTGTCTGACCTCAAGGGTCACAAGATCCTCGGTGCCGGGCTCAACCTGAATTGGATGAAGGAAGCCAACATCGGCATCATCCCGGTGACCGACGGCTTGCCTGGCTGGTACCAGAAGATCAAGACCGGCGTCGCCGAAGGCGGCATCATGTTCCCCAGCGCCTGGGGCCCGGTCTTCAAGCTGCATGAAGTGGGCGCGTATTACACCACAATCGGCTTCGGCTCGATCACCTGGCACGCCTTGAACGTCAACAACCGCTTCTGGAAAAGCCTGCCGGCCGAAGTCAAACCGATCTTCCAGGAAGTCGCGGCCCGCTACGAAGTCCAGACTGGCATCTTCAACAAGAAGGGCTACAAGAAGGACATGGACTGGCTGCGCAAGAACATCACGGTGAGCGACCTGCCCGCCTCCGTCCGCCTCGAATGGGCGAAGAAACTGGCCCACTGGCCGCAGAAATACGCCAACGAACTGGAAGGGAAAGGTTTCCCGGCCAAGGCGATCCTCAACGCGACCTTGGATGCGGCGGAAAAGGTCGGCTACACATGGCCGGTGCGTTACGTCATCAAATAGACGGCGCGGACGACCGATCAACGACCCTTCGGACAATGCCGGCCGGGAACAATAGGCCCTTGTTCCCGGCCGCCAATCCGATGCTAGTCTTGAACGGCAACTGAAAGGGAAGCGCGTTGTCGATCATCATGTTCAGCGATCGTTTGTCCAAATTCCTGATGGTCGCCGCGGCGGCCTGGACCTTCGGTCTCGCGTTTCTGGTGATGGGCAACATCGTCGGCCGGACGGTTTTCGACGCACCCATTTACGGCACCGCCGAGATCGTCGCCGCGTCCATCGTCATCGTCGTGTTTCTGCAGGTCGGCTACGCCATTCGAAGCCGGTCCATGCTGAAGGCGGATTTCCTGGTCGTCCATTTGCCGGGCACTGTGCAGCGGGCGTTGCTTGCCATCGGCTACCTGCTGGGCGCCGCGTTCTTCCTGATGATCATCACCGGCGGATGGGAGGAAAGCATCCTGTCTTATGTCGAGGGCGAGTACGAAGGCGAAGGCGCACTGCGCGTCCCCTCCTGGCCGGCGCGCTGGACGGTGCTGGCCGGCAGCGCCCTGGCGATGATCAATTACCTGGTGATGGCCTATGTCGACGTCTTCAAGCCGGATCTGGCGGACACCTCCCTTTGATCAGGGCCTGCAATACGCGAGTTTCGTCCATTGTTCGAAGCTAATACCGCCATTCTGCTGATCGTCAGTCTGGTCGTCCTGGTGGCGATCGGGGTCCATATCGCCATCGCGCTCGGCATGACCAGCGCGCTGGGCATATTCCTGGTCACAGGCGCCGACGCGTACGCTTTCGGCACGGTCCAGTCCATGCTGGCGGCGACCGCCTACGAAGCCATCCGCGCCTACGTCTTCGCGGTCATACCCCTGTTCATGCTGATGGGGGAATTTATCGGCAAGTCCGGAACCGTCACCGACGTCTATCGCGGCATCAACCGGCTGCTGCACAAAATACCCGGCCGCCTGGCCATCGCCACCGTGGTCGGCAACGCGCTGTTTTCTTTTGTCACAGGAGTCAGTATCGCGTCGGCCGCCGCCTTTTCGCGCATCGCCTATCCGGAAATGAAGCGCTACGGCTACCACAAAGGGTTCGCCCTGGGCGCGGTCGCGGGGTCGAGCTGCCTTGGCATGCTGATCCCGCCCTCGGTGCTGATGATCGTCTGGGGCATTCTCACCGAACAATCCATCGGCCAGCTCTTCGCCGCCGGCGTCTTTCCCGGCCTGCTGCTGGCGGCCCTGTTTATCCTCTACGTGTTCGGCTTCGCGCTGTTGCGGCCGGCCGCCGTGGGGATCGGGGCGGAAGCGACGGCTGAAACAGAAGAGGCAGCGGTGGATGAAGACGAGGTCTCGACCGTCCAGTTCCTGATCAGCCTCGCCGGGATCATCACCGTCATCGTGGCCGTGCTGGGCGGAATCTGGTTCGGCATCTTCACCCCGACCGAAGGCGCCGGCGCGGGCGCGCTCATCGGCCTGGCGCTCGGCATCATCAAGGGCATGCGGTTCCGCGACATCATCGAGTCGATCCTGTCGGTGGGGCGGACCTCGGCGCCGATCCTGTTGCTGCTGGTGACCGCCGCGCTCTATTCCCGCACGCTCGCCATGACCGGCATGGCCAACGCCATCGAAGGCGTCTTCCTGGGCTCCGGCATGGAACCCTGGATGATCATCGGCGTGATGGTGCTGATCTGGTTCGCGCTCGGCATGATCATCGATTCGATTTCGATCATGCTGCTGACGGCCGCGATCTTCGCGCCGATCGCGGTCAAGCTCGGCTACGATCCCGTCGCCTTCGCCATCATCGCCATCATCGCCATCGAAGCCGGACTGTTGACGCCGCCCTTCGGCCTCTTGGTCTATACGGTCAAGTCGGCGATCCAGGAAATCGACCCGGATATGAACGTCGTGACCATATTCAAGAGCGCGACACCCTATTGGATCATCATGCTGATCGGCATGGTCCTGATCGTAAACTTCCCGGAAATAGCGACCACCCTGCCTGGGCTGCTGTTCAATTAGGTAAAGGAACAACCATTATGAAAACGCGCGTCATCGTTATGGACGAACAAGGCGCCCCGTCGGTCATGCGGGAAGACACCGTCACGCTCGACCCGCCCGGCGCGGGCGAGGTTCGCCTGCGGCAGACCGCCATCGGCCTCAACTACATGGATGTCTACCAGCGCTCCGGCTACTACGAACTGGACACGCCGAGCGGCCTCGGCCTCGAAGGGGCCGGGGTCGTCGAGGCCGTCGGCGAAGGCGTGGACAATCTCAAGGAGGGCGACCGCGCCGCCTATGGCGGCAGCGCGCCCGGCGGCTACGCCGAATGCCGCAACATGCCCGCCGCCCGGCTGGTCAAGATCCCGGACGGGATCAGCGACGAGCTGGCCGCCGCCGCCATGCTCAAGGGCATGACGGTGGAATACCTGCTGAACCGCACCTATCCGGTCAAAGCCGGCGAAACCGTCCTGTTCTGGGCTGCGGCCGGCGGCGTCGGCCTGATCGCCGGACAGTGGGGCAAGGCGCTCGGCGCCCGCATGATCGGCATCGCCGGCGGCCCCGAAAAACGCGCGTTGGCCGCCGCGCACGGCTACGAAACGGTCATCGACCGCACGTCGGAGGATGTCGTCGCCCGGGTCAAGGAGCTGACCCGCGGGGCCGGCGTTCCGGTTGTATTCGACTCGATCGGCAAGGCGACCTTCGACCAGACCATGGACTGCCTCGCCCCGCGCGGCTACTTCGTCTCGTTCGGCACCACGTCGGGCACGGTGCCGCCGGTCCAGGCCGCCGACCTGCAGCATCGCGGCTCGCTCTATTTCTGCCGCCCGACCTTGGCCACCTACACCGCGGCCCGGAAAGATTTGGTGCAGTCCGCTAGCGCCGTCTTCGCGATGATCGAGAAGGGCGCGGTCAAGATCGAGATCAACCAGCGTTACAAGCTATGCGACATCGTCGAGGCCCACACGGACTTGGAAGGCGGGAAGACGTCAGGCTCGACGATCATCACGCCGTAGTGGGCGCGGATTAATTCTCCAAGTTCACACCATCGGCAGGCTGGTGAAGCCGAGGCGCCTCGCGGGAAAAAATCCGCCGTCCCCGTTTGAACCCGCACAGCGGCAAGGCGATTTTTGCGACGATGTCGGCGCCCGACGCCGCGTCCCACACCACGAGATCCGCCGCCTTGCCCACTTCGATGCCGTAATCGTCGAGCCGCATCAGCCGCGCCGCCCGTTCCGTGATCATGTCGAAACAGACGCCCAAGTCCCGGGGGCCATAGCGCTGGACGATATTTGCGTAGAAATTGACCATCCGGACCAGCGAGCAGTCGCCGTAGGGCGTAAAGGGGTTCAGCACGTTGTTGGTCGACACCGCGCAGTTGGCGCCGTGCTCGATCAGCGTATTGGCGTCGGTCACGCCGCGGATCACGCTGTGTTCCATGTGCCGGCCCGCGTTGAAGATATCTGTCGCGGGCAGCACCGCCAGGGAGACACCGGACGCGCCGAGCCGCTCGCCGACGGCCGCCTGCTCGCTCACCGGCAAGCAGGAATATTTCGACCCGTGCCCGAAGGCGACCCGCCCCTGCCAGCCGATCGCATCGGTCATCTCGCAGACCAGCGGATAGTCCAGGTCGTCCGCCCGGTAGCCGCCGTCAAGGTGGAAGTCGACATCCGCGTCATAATGTTGCGCAAGTTCGAAGACACGTCGGATCTGTCCATCCCCATCGGTGTCGTAACGGATGCCGCCGCCGACGACCGGCGCCCCGCGCTCCAGACAGTCGACCAGGTTCTCGTCCGCGCCCGGCACGCCGGTCCATCCCTCCTGCAGGAATACGCAGGGCTGAATGTCGATCGCCCAGGCGAAATCCTTGCGCAGCTGTTCGATCGCCTCGAACCCCCGCAGGCCGACGTTCGGGTCGACCTCGACCTGGGTCCGCATATGGGTAACGCCGTGCAGAAGGCACTGCTCCACGGTCGCCTTCGCGCGCGCGTAGATATCTTCCGGCGTGAAGGTGTGTTTGATGGACGCGGTACGCTCCATGTGATCGCGGACCATCCGGTCGGGCTGGATCGGGACCCGGTCTGCGATCATGGCCTTGTCGAGATGGAAATGGCTCTCGACCAGGCCCGGCGAGACGAGTTTGCCGTCGAGATCCTGTTCCGGCCCCGCCGCTTCCAGATTCGGTTCCAGGGCGGCGATCCGTCCGTCCTCGACGCCGATATCGACCAGCGGCGGCCCGTCGTCCGTGTTTGAAATTCTCGCGTTTCGGAGAATCAGGTCCATGACCGCTCGCTCCCGCGCCTAGTGGACACAATCCAACATATGGTGCCCCTACGACGGCTTCCCGAGCCCAGCGGTTAGGCGCGCGATGCGCCATGATGCGGGGCCATCACAAGCGTCGCGCAACGCGACCGATGGGCTCGGGAAGCCGCCCTTTGGGTCCCGTATCCCGGCTTCTCGGTGCGTCGAAGCCCCTTGCCGATGCTTCGGCATCGCCTGCGAGACCTCTCCTGCCAGGAAACCGGGATACGGGATCGTGGGGGTACCATATGTTAGATTGTGTCCACTAGTCCCCCAGCGCCACCTTCGCCGGCGCGATCGGCAGGCCGGGGACGTCCACGCGCATGC